>CAZTKU010000215.1:0-4734 GCA_964614245.1 uncultured Ignavibacteriaceae bacterium | reverse complement strand
TCGGTTTTCTCGACATCGTTGAGACTGAAGCCTCGGCCATCGGCGCAGTCAATGCAATAGCTTTCGATGGGGATCGCCTCATCGGGCATAACACCGATGCGTATGGCGTACGGAAATCCCTCGAACCGTTCCAGGCAGAGATCGCGGGTAGCATAGTCCTTCTGTTGGGGGCCGGCGGAGCATCACGTGCGGTCTCCTATGCTTTGCTCAAGCATTTCTTCCCCAGCGAACTGATCATTGCCAGTCGGTCAGAGCAGCGCTCAGAGCATCTCTCCGTTCGATGCAAAGCCCTCGGTGCCGACACAAAGATCTCGACAATGGGTCTTGCCGCTGATTCGATGAAGGAGATGATCGAGCGTTCGCGTCTTATCATCAACGCTACACCTGTGGGAATGACCCCGTCGGTGGATCACTCACCACTGCCACGTGACGTGGCGTTTCGCCGCGGGCAGATCGCACTGGACTTGATCTACACGCCCCTGGAGACCGAGTTCCTCAGGACGGCTTCGAGCCGAGGGGCGAGAACTATCAGCGGGCTCGAGATGTTCATCTATCAAGGTGCGCGGTCACTTGAGATCTGGACAGGCCGGGAGATGCCCGTCGCCGGAGTTCGTCCCGTCCTTGAGCAGAGACTGAAGTCCCACGATACCTGAACTGACTTGCCACGTATGCTACGTCCTGATCTGCAAACGAAATACGATCACCTCCGGATTGCCCTCTTTGAGCTGGAGAGCGTAGTTATTGGGTTTTCCGGCGGCATCGACAGCACGCTCTTAATACGCGTCGCCGGCGATGTTCTCGGGAGGAACGCTCTCGCGGTCATCGGGCGCTCGGAGACCTATCCGACGCGGGAATTCGAGGAAGCGATTCAGCTCGCGGAGTCGTTCGGCACGCGTTACCGGATCGTGAACACTGAAGAAACCGATAACCTGAAGTTCAGGGATAACCCGCCTGACAGGTGCTATTTCTGCAAGACCGAGTTGTTCGGAAAATTGAAGGGCATCGCGGAAGAGGAAGGAATCCGCTGGATCGCCGACGGCACAATCACCGACGATCTCGGCGACTTCCGTCCCGGCATGCGCGCAAAGCTTGAACAGAATGTCCGATCGCCCCTGCTTGAAGCAGGCTTCTCAAAAGACGATGTCCGATTGCTTGCACGGGAGCTGGGCATTCCGACGTGGGACAAACCCTCGTTTGCATGCCTCTCGTCCCGCTTCCCCTACGGCTTCGGGATCACCAAGGAGAACCTTATGAAAATCGATGCTGCGGAGACGTTCATGCGTGACCATGGATTCCGATTCTTCCGAGTCCGCCACCACGACGACAGGACAGCTCGAATCGAAATCGGACCTCAGGAATTCCACCGCGTGGTTGACGACAAGTTTCGCGAAGAGCTCGTCACGCACTTCAAGCAACTCGGTTTTGTCTACGTCACGGTCGACCTCCAGGGCTTTCGTTCCGGCAGCATGAACGAGGTGCTCAGCCGGGAAGCGAAGGAAGAGTATTTAAAGGGAAAGTAAAACCGCCGCCTCTCCCCACAGATACCGCAACACCGGCCTCTCAACTCGCCTCATTTGACGTGACTTCGGTCGAGGAAAAGCTCAGCTTTACCATCCGAGTCTTGACAATCTCAGCCAACTTTTCATATATTAACGATTGAACAACTGCTCAATCGTTTGTGTGATTGCTTATGGCAGAACATAACCATGATGAGGCGATACGCTCGGCCCGGAAGGCCCTGGTAGGTGAAGAGACCATTTTGGGGCTTACTGAGACATTCAAGATCCTGAGTGATCCCACACGCCTCCAGATCGTCCTTGCCGTCAGCAAGCAAGAACTGTGCGTGATCGACATCGCGGAGCTTCTCGGGATTACAGAATCCGCCGTCTCACATCAGCTGCGATTGCTCAAGACGCTGCGTTTGGTGAAGCAGCGCAAGGAGGGAAAGCTGGTGTTCTATACCCTGGACGATGAGCATATCGATGACCTGATCAGGGTCGCAGCGAGGCATATTTCGGAGTAGAATGATCACACCCTGCCGTTCGGCTGGGCTCACGGCGCGAAGCCATCCCCTGAAGGGCAGGGAACACTTCTTCTGGAAATTACGGATGAAATGAACCCCAGAGTGCAGGAAACGACATTCACGATTCACGATCTCTGCTGCGCGACGGAGGAGCAGACGATCCGCAAGAGGCTCTCAGCTCAACCCGGTATTCAGGAGCTCGAGTTCAACTTCGTCTCACATAAACTCAAGGTCCGGCACACGTGCGACGAGGAAGTCATTGCGCGTCATCTCAAAGACATCGGCCTTCCGGGAATCAACGAGAAAGCGGCTCGCCAACCCGACGCGAAACCACATCAGCGCCTCTTGATCTCGACGGGCCTATCGGCAACTCTGTTTGCAGCCGGATTGCTCTCACAGCTGCTCAGCTTTCCGGAACCCACCGCCAAGGCCTTGTTTCTCGGATCCATGCTCGCCGGCGGATGGCACATCGCGATCAAGGCGTTCAAGGCCATCCGGATCCTTTCCCTCGATATGAATTTTCTCATGACCATCGCATCGATCGGCGCAGTTGCGATCGGTCAATATGCAGAGGGAGCCGCCGTGGTCTTCCTCTTCGCCGTCTCGCTGGTGCTGGAATCGCTCAGCATGGATCGAACACGGAAAGCGATCCGCTCGCTGCTGAAACTCTCGCCGTCTACCGCGACGGTTCTCCGAAACGGGGGAGAAACCGCTCTGCCCGTGGACGAGATCGCAATCGGGGAAATTGTCATCGTTCGGCCGGGCGAACGAATTGGGGTCGATGGGGAGGTCGTGAAGGGACATTCCACGGTCGATGAAGCTCCGATTACAGGCGAATCGATGCCGATCTCGAAGCTCCAGGGCGACCCGGTCTACGCGGGTTCATTCAACCAGCGCGGCTCGTTGCAGGTTCGGGCGACGAAGCGAGCAACGGATTCCACCATCGCACGCATGATTCACCTCGTCGAGGATGCGCAAAGTAAGAAGGCACCGAGCCAATCGTTTGTGGAGCAGTTCGCCTATTACTATACTCCGGCAGTTTTCGGGCTCGCCATCGCTCTCGCGCTGATCCCACCGATCGTTTTCCACGCTCTCTTCACCGAATGGTTCTACAGAGCTCTCGTCCTTCTCGTCATTGCCTGCCCCTGCGCCCTCGTGATCTCCACTCCTGTAACGCTTGTGAGCGCATTGACGAATGCGGCATGGCACGGCGTTCTGATCAAAGGCGGGAAACACCTTGAGATGCTTTCCCGAATACGGGCCATCGCCTTCGACAAGACCGGCACGCTCACAGAGGGTCATCCCGTCGTGACAGATATCGTCACCCTGAACGCCCTGACCTCGACGGAGATGCTGCGCATCGCGGCTGCTGCGGAGCTGCAGTCGGAGCACCACCTTGCCGATGCGCTGCTGCGGAAAGCTGAGGAAGAAGGGATCTCCCTCTCAGACGTTCGAACGGAAGACTTCTCGTCGATTACCGGCAAGGGGATACGCACAAAGGTTAACGGTAAGACGTATATCATCGGCAACCATCAGCTCATGGAGGAGCTCAGAGTCTGCACGCCCGCGGTGGAAAAAGTCCTACTCGACCTGGAACGGGAGGGGAAGACCGTTGTCATCGTCTCCGACGAACGACAGGTTCTCGGCGTCATCGCCATCGCAGATCGCGTCCGCCAAGAGAGCGGCTCCACCGTTGCAGCGCTTCACAAACTTGGAGTAAGGCATGTGGTGCTGCTCACCGGTGATAATGCAGGGACTGCTGCCGCGGTCGCTCGACTGCTGCGGGTCGATGAGCTGAAAGCCGAACTCCTCCCAGAGGACAAGCTTTCAGCTGTAAAAGAGCTCCAATCACGATGGGGGTCCGTAGCGATGGTTGGGGATGGGGTCAATGACGCACCTGCGCTTGCCGCTGCAGATATCGGTATCGCGATGGGGGGCATCGGCTCCGACACCGCCCTGGAAACGGCTGATGTCGTGCTGATGGCAGACAACATCGCGAAGGTTCCTTTCAGCATCTCCCTGGGTAGAAAGGCCCTTCGTGTCATTAAGCAGAACGTTACCCTGGCACTTCTCACGAAAGGAGTCTTCATCACGCTCGGAGTCTTCGGTTTCTCCAGTCTCTGGCTGGCGATTCTGGCCGATGATGGAGCTGCGCTGCTGGTCATCTTGAACGGTCTGCGACTTCTCAGAAATCGCTGAGCTCAACATCGGCTCTACAAATTTCCGTTGACTTTCAGGCCTGTTTTCGATAAATTGATAACCCTGTAATTCAACCACCTAAATGAAGCCGAGGTTCGAATGTACGCCGTAGTGGAAATTGCCGGTCAGCAATTCAAGGTTGCCAAGGCTGACAAGATTTTTGTTCCCAAGCTCGAGTCGGAGGTGGGGGCGAAGGTCAAGTTCCAAAAGGTGCTGCTGATTGGCGACGAGAAGCAGACCCAGCTCGGCACGCCCTATGTGACCGGCGCAACGATCGAGGCAAAAGTGCTGGGACATTTGAAAGATGATAAGGTGGTCGTCTTCAAGAAGAAGAAGCGGAAAGGCTACACGGTCCGCCGCGGTCACAGGCAGCAATACACGCAAATTGAGATAACGAAAGTTTCATAGATATTGACTCTGTAGAGAGTTGGAGAAGGAAGTATGGCACATAAAAAAGGCGGTGGAAGTTCCCGAAACGGTCGTGACAGCAATGCGCAGCGCCTGGGTGTGAA
>CAZTKU010000214.1:1967-4794 GCA_964614245.1 uncultured Ignavibacteriaceae bacterium | reverse complement strand
GTTCGCTATAGTTTCGAAATGGACACGATGGAGTGGATCAGCAATGCCGAGTCGGGGTTCTTCCGGCCCGTGCAGGTTTCACCTGATTCGTTGATCGTGTTTCACTACACCGGCAGAGGATTCGTGCCGGTGATGATTGCGAATCAGCCTGTGGAAAGTGTCAGCGCGATCCGCTATCTTGGGGACCAAGTCGTGAAGCAGCATCCTCTCGTGAGATCGTGGAACCTGTTACCGTCTCCCCGGAAGACGGCGGCGTATGTCGATTCGATCAAGACCTACGAGGGGGGCTATCGTCCGATAAGCGGTTTCCGACTCGCGTCGGCGTATCCGCTCGTCGAGGGATACAAGAATTTTGCAGCGTACGGTCTGCGAGTCAATCTGCAAGATCCAATTTTCCTCCATCGCATGGACCTCACCGCTTCGTACACGCCAAATCAGGTTTTGCCGGCGAGCGAACGATTTCATGCCGTGTTCAACTATCGCTTCTGGCAATGGAAGATTGGGGGGACTTACAATGGCGCCGATTTCTATGATCTCTTCGGCCCGACGAAATTGAGCAGAAAAGGATACTCGCTGACACTCGAAAACAAAGACTACCTGATCTTCGACGAACCGGAGACGATGGATTACCGGATCGGTCTCGGAGCGTATTGGGGGTTGGAGCGGTTGCCGGAGTTTCAAAACATTCCGACTTCCTTCGACAAGTTCCTTTCGCTCAATGCGCGGCTCAACTATAAGAATACGATCAAATCCCTCGGAGCGGTGGAAGACGAAAGGGGAACTCGATGGCAGGTCGCGTCTCACACGAATTATGTCAACGGGAAGTTCATCCCGCGGCTCCACGCGAACTTTGACTACGGCACGCTGCTGCCGATCAATCACTCCTCTCTCTGGCTTCGGGGCTCAGCCGGATATTCATTCGGCAAGCGCGAGGAGCCCTTTGCCAACTTCTATTTCGGTGGGTTTGGGAACAACTGGGTCGATCACGCAGAGATTTGGCGCTACCGAGAAGAATACAGCTTTCCAGGAGTCGAGCTGAACGGCATCGGGGGGATCAACTATGCGAAGGCGATGCTCGAATGGGACCTTCCTCCGCTTCGGTTCCGCCGGTTCGGTATCGCGAGCTTCTACAGCAACTGGTCCCGGCTGGTGCTGTTCTCCTCGGCGATCGTGACTGGTTTCGACGGTCAGGCGCATCGGCGCTCGCTTGCGAATGCCGGCGGTCAGGTCGATTTCAGACTGGTGATCTTCTCCTCTCTCGAGTCCACATTTTCTCTCGGCTATGCCGTGGCGTTTGAACGGGACCAACGATTTTCAAAAGAGTTTATGATTTCCCTGAAGATCCTGTAGCCGCCTTTTCCATTGCGGAGCTTCGTCGAGAACACGGATAGTATTTTTCCTCACAGCCTCTTCGTACCACTTTGAAATCCTTTGCGTTCATTTCGCCCATTGACCTCTCCGTCAGTGTGCTGCCTGTCTTCGCATTCCTCGGGGCGCTCGTTGTTCTCGATAGCTACAAGCTTGTGAAGGTCCGGTCTATCGTGCTTGCTATTCTCGTAGGCTGCGCGGCTGGCGCGATGTGTTATTTCCTCAATGGCTGGGCTCAACAGTATTTTGGGGTGGAGGCAGCGCAGTACCGAAGATATGGAGCACCGCTCGTCGAAGAATTCATGAAGGCCCTCTATCTTGTCTCTCTCATCAGGGCAAAGAGAATCGGGTTCATGGTGGATGCAGGGATTTTTGGGTTTGCGATCGGTGCGGGGTTTGCGTTGGTGGAAAACGTTTATTATGTGCAGCAGTTTCCGGAGGCAAGCATCATCGTGTGGATCATCAGAGGATTCGGCACGGCGATCATGCATGGGGGCGCAACAGCCATCCTCGGAATCACCTACAAGAGCATCTCCGACCGAACGTCCTCAGAGAGTCTGCAGGCATTCGCGCCCGGATTCCTGATTGCCATCGCAGTTCATTCGTTGTACAACCATTTCTTCTTCTCTCCAGTCGGCTCGACGCTGGTTATCCTCATCGTTCTTCCACTCGTTTTCATGGTTGTGTTTCAGCGGAGCGAGCGATCGCTTCGCCGCTGGCTGCGGGTTGGATTTGATACGGATCAAGAGCTTCTCCGCATGATCACCTCGGGGAATTTGCCTCAAACGCCGATCGGTGCATACCTCCAGTCGCTTCAACAAACCTTTCGGTCGGAGATTGTTGTCGACATGCTGTGCTATTTGCGGGTTCACATCGAGTTGTCCATCCAGGCAAAAGGCATCTTACTCATGCGACAAGCAGGCTTTGAAGTCCCGCCGGATCCTGCCGTCCAGGAAAAGTTTGCCGAACTGCACGCACTCGGCAAGAGCATCGGGCAGACGGGAAAACTTGCCATCCTGCCGTTTCTTCATACGAGCGGTCGCGAGCTGTGGCAGCTGCATATGCTAAAACAGCCCTGACCGATTCTCCTTTCCAGAGGATTCGCTGCTCCAGCCAATTTGATCCTTCCTGCCGCTTCATTGCCAGATTACTGTTTTCGATTGTGATGGAGCATTCCCATCGTCAAGAGACATTTGCAGGAGTGGGAATCACTAGGAATGAGCGGCTTTGGAATCGAAATCTTTCCCTTCATTTTCAGCTGAAGTGGTTGGTACGCAACTTGTTTCCCGATGAGCTAGAAGGAATTGTCGTGCTATAATCAGCCCAACGAACCTAAGGAGTCTGGCATGCCCCTCATCGACTCTCGCACCGGAGCCGTACGAAAATCCTACACCGTCGCTGAATTGGAGGAGGCCGCAAAGCTCATGCGCGGCTACGACCTCGTCGCTCTCGCTGCTGC
>CAZTKU010000214.1:0-1867 GCA_964614245.1 uncultured Ignavibacteriaceae bacterium | reverse complement strand
CACTGGCTGAAGCTGCCGGGTGTCGAGGTCTCAACGGGCTCGCTCGGACAAGGATTGAGCATCGCGGTCGGCATGGCGCTGGGTCTGCGGTTGAACAAATCCGTCTCGCGTGTCTACTGCATCACCGGAGATGGGGAGCATCAGGAGGGACAGATCTGGGAGGCAATCATGGAGGCTGGTCACTACAAACTTGACAACCTTGTCTGTATCATTGACAAGAACCGTCTCCAGATCGACGGCTGGGTCAAGGACGTGATGAATATTGATCCGATCGAAGACAAGTACCGCAGCTTTGGGTGGGATGTCGTTCACGTCAACGGCCACAAGATGGATGAGATTGTGAAAGCGTTCGAGCAGGCAAGATCCATGAAGGGAAAGCCGATTGCCATCATCGCGGAAACGATCAAAGGAAAAGGTGTGGATTTCATGGAAGATGTCGCCGGCTGGCACGGCAAGACACCGAACGCCGATGAGATGAAGAAGGGGTTGGCGCAACTCGGGCTTGCCGACAAGCTCCCGGTCGATGAGATGCTCAACGCCGCTAAGGCGTATCAGAAGCACATGGATGTTGAGTTGAACAACAAGATGCCTCGATTCGGCCGCGACTACTGGTGGAACACTGACGAGCTGATGCGAGCGGAGATGCAGCCGACTCGGAAAGGATTCGGAGCTGCGCTGAAAGAGCTCGGGGGCGACGAGCGCGTCGTGTGCCTCGGACTGGATATCTCCGGATCCATCACGATCAGCGAGTTCTATGAGGGCATCCCTGAGCGGAAACCGCGCTGGATCAGCATCGGGATCGCTGAGCAGAGTGGTGTGTGCGTTGCCGCGGGGTTGGCTCGAGAGGGGAAGATTCCCGTGCTCGGGACATACGGGACCTTCGCGGCGGCGCGGTGCCTCGATCAGATCAGAACAACCGTCTGCTACGGCGAGCTGAACGTGCTGATTGCTGGTGCGCACGGTGGTGTCTCGGTTGGTCCTGACGGCGCGACGCATCAGGCGCTGGAAGACCTGTTCCAGGTCTGCGGTCTCCCGAACATGAATGTCTCCGTGCCGTGTGACATCATTGAGACTCGCAAGGCAACGGCTCACTTGCTTTTTGGCCTGCAAGGTCCGAAATTTATACGGTTCGCCCGCGAAGCGACGCCAATTGTCACAACGGAAAAGACGCCGTTCAAGTTTGGCGAGGCGAATGTCATTCGCTTGCGCAAGATTCAGCCGCGCTTCATCGATGCGTTTGAGACCGTCCTTGCTTCCGAGTATCGGGGTGAGGGAGAGGAGATTTCGATCATCGGATGCGGCCCGATGGTTCCGGAAGCGATGAGGGCAGCATACATCCTGAAGCAGGAATATGACATCGAGACGCGGGTGATCAACATGCACACGCTGAAGCCGCTCGATGGGCAGGCAGTGATCAAGGCGGCGAAGGAGACCGGCATTGTGGTGACAGCCGAAGAACACCAAATCGGCGGATTGGCGGATCGAGTCTGCCGGATTATTACCGAATCGCCGGAGCTCTATCACCTGCCGGTCATCACGGGTGCCATCGGCATCAAGGATCGATTTGGCGAGTCAGGAGCTCCGTGGGAATTGATAAAAGAATTTGAGGTGAGCGCAGAGCATATTGCTCGGAAGGCATATGAACTCTTTGAGCTGAAAAAGCGTTCTCTCTCAGTAAAGTCCTGAAGTGATGACGCTTAACCCGCGGCCTCATTTACATTTGCTATCTTCGAATTTCAATCTATCCCGCCAGACGACGGCGGTTCCGCCTTTCCCGCCACAATAATTCATACGGTTGAGGCGGGATCCCGAACAGCGGGACCAGAATCCCGCTTATGCCGTTGTACGGCATGCCGCATTCTTCTTG
>CAZTKU010000213.1:0-4840 GCA_964614245.1 uncultured Ignavibacteriaceae bacterium | reverse complement strand
GAGATCGTGTGAGTGCCGTCAGGAAACATGAGGCTTACGCGGAATACGTTTGCGTACCCGCGGCTCAGACAATTCGGCTTCCGAAGAATATGTCTTTTGAAGAGGCTGCGGCTTTTCCTGTTACTTACCTGACCGCCTATCATGCCCTCGTGACGTTGGCGCATATTGTGTCGGGGGAAAAGCTCCTACTCCATGCGGCCGCAGGAGGCGTCGGTACGGCCGCAATTCAGTTGGCAAAGCATTTCGGTGCCGAGGTGTATGCGACCGCGAGCTCGAGCGAGAAGTTGGACGTTGCCCGGAGGGAGGGAGCAGACCACCTGATCAATTATCGAACGGAGGATTTCTCAAAGGTCATACGATCGGACACTGACGGCTACGGAGTTGATGTTGTCCTGGATTCGGTGGGAGGGAGGGTGTTCCGCAAGGGATGGAAGCTGCTTGCGCCGATGGGGAGATACGTGTTGTTCGGTTTTGCGGCGGTGACGGGGGAACGGAGGGTGCAGAAGGTTAGGGCGGTTCGCGAGTTAGCATCGATTCCCTGGATATTTCCTCCCTCGCTCGTAACGAAAAACGTGAGTCTGACGGGCTTCAACCTCTTTTTCCTGATGCACAAGATTGAGTATCTCAGAAGTGCACTTCAAGAAATGCTGAAGCTCTACCAGAAACGTGTGCTCCGGCCCGTCATCGGTGCCAAGTATCCCTTCGAGCGGATTGCGGAAGCCCAGGCGTTCCTTCAGTCGAGAAAAAGCGTAGGCAAAGTGGTGGTCGTGTTGTAGACCGAGTCATCGAGCCATCGGCGTGATCGAAAGAACCCACTATTGTAGCGACGATTCGATGAACCGATGATCAAGTGACCCGATGAAATCATTTCAAATCCTCTGATGTTGTCACGATCCGTTGAATCTCGCATCATTGAGCCCGATTTTCTCTTGCTGGCATACTGCAGCGGCTACTTCCCGATGGCGGATGCCAAGTCGGGAGAGATCAGTTGGTATTCGCCTGATCCGCGCGCCATCATTGAGCTGGAGGAGTTGAAGATTCCGCGGAGCCTTCGATTGACCATGAAAAAGAATCCGTTCGAGATTCGGCTCGATCGACGATTTGAAGAAGTCATGAGGGCATGTGCGGAGCGAGAAGATACATGGATCTCAGAAGAAATCGTGCAGAGCTATCTCCAGCTTCACCAGCTTGGTCTCGCTCACAGCGTCGAGTGCTGGAAGAACGCAGAGCTCGCCGGGGGGCTTTACGGTGTTGCCGTTGGGAGTGCGTTTTTCGGAGAGTCGATGTTCAGCCGGGTGCGTGATGCCTCAAAGGTCGCGCTGGTGTCTCTGGTCAATCGTTTGAGAGATCGGGGATTTGAGCTACTCGATACGCAGTTCATCACACCGCATCTTGCCCGGTTCGGCGCGAAGGAGATACCGAGAGAGGAATATCTGACGAGGCTCAAGGCCGCGCTGCGCAAGAATTGTCAATTCATTTGAAGGCGTTCAACCTCACGAGAAGGTCCAGCAATGTCGACATCGTTCCAAGTTCCTGTCATCATTCAAACCAATTTCCCCACGCTCAAGCTCGTGAACCGCGGGAAAGTGAGGGACATCTACGACTTCGATGACTCACTGCTCATCGTCGCGACGGATCGACTCTCTGCCTACGATGTCGTCATGCAGCAGGGGATTCCGTTCAAAGGAAAGGTCTTGACGCAGATCTCTGATTTCTGGTTTGAGGAGACGAAGGATCTCGTGCCGAATCATCTGATCTCCCCAATCATCTACGACTTTCCTTCGGCCTGCAGGCCGTACTGGAGGGAGCTTGAGGATCGAACGATGCATGTGAAGAAGACGAAACCCCTGCCCATCGAGTGCGTCGTGCGCGGGTATCTGTCCGGATCAGGCTGGCAGGAATACAGGAAAACTCAAGCCGTATGCGGTATTCCACTCCCGCCTGGACTCGTGGAATCCGGCAAACTCCCTGAGCCGATCTTCACCCCTGCCACAAAAGAGGAGGTTGGCAAACACGATGAGAACATTACCTTTGAACGTGCGTCGCAAATCATCGGCAAAACACTGGCAGAGCAGGTGCGGGACCTCTCCATTCGAATCTACAAACGCGCAGCGGCCATGGCAGAAGAGAAGGGGATCATCATTGCCGACACCAAAATGGAATTCGGTGTCGCCGACGGTGGGCAGCTCATTTTGATTGATGAGTTGCTCACTCCCGATTCCTCCCGGTTTTGGCCGAAGGACAAGTATCAGCCAGGTAGAGGCCAAGAGAGCTTCGACAAACAGTTCGTCCGAGACTACCTCGATTCGATCAACTTTAATCGGAAGCCCCCGGCACCACAACTACCGGAGGATGTTATCTTCAAAACCTCAGCGCTCTACCTTGAAGCGCTGAAAAGATTGAGTGGAAAAAATCTCTTGTAGCGCTCTGCAGGTGTCGGACAGCTTGCGACTGAACAGTGAGAAAACAAGAATGAAGGAAGGTTATCGCATACTCGAGCATCCATCGGACATGGGAATCGAGGCCCTTGGATCGTCCATGAAGGAGGTATTCGAATATGCCGCGCTTGGTCTTGTTTCGATCATCGTTGACCCGGCGACGATTGACCCGGTTGAGCAGCGTTATGTCAAATTGAAAGGATCAGATCCGGAGAATCTGCTCGTGAAATGGCTGTCGGAAGTCCTTTACCTTTACGATGGACAGGAATTCTTGGTCTCCGACGTGACTATCGAGCGGCTCACTTCATGCGAGCTGGAGGCGGTGGTGACGGGCGAAACAGCAGACGAGCCTAAGCATTCTTTTAGGACCGATGTGAAGGCCATTACCTATCATCAGTTGAAGGTGGAGGAGCGGGAGGACGGGTGTGTTGTAAGAGTCTTTGTCGATATCTAGAGGGTTGTAGATTGAAGATTGCGCGTTCCGCCGTTTTGTGGCGGGATGGAATGAAGCTTGTAGGTTGAGGACCAGCGATCTGAAATGCAGTGTCGTGCGTTGTGCGATGTTGAATGGTGGATGAAGGGTGAACTCGATGATTCAGAAACTTGACGACTATCGGTATCTTGTTCCTCGATCCTTCCGCGAGGGAATGAACGTTGAGGGCTTGATCTATGCGAACGAAGAGTTGTTCAGAGCTATTGAGCGTGATCAGACCTTGATGCAGGTCGCAAACGTGGCCACGCTTCCCGGACTTGTTGGCCGTTCGCTGGCGATGCCCGATGCACATCAGGGTTATGGATTTGCCATTGGTGGCGTTGCTGCGGCAGATCTTCAAGAGGGGGTCGTCTCTGCCGGCGGAGTTGGCTTTGATATCAACTGCGGCGTAAGACTCTTAAGGTCCGATCTATTCCTGGACGAAGTCAAGCCCAAAATCGATGCACTGTTGAACCAGATGTTTCGCGATATCCCGTGCGGCACCGGCAAAAAGGGTATCGTGGGTGGCCTTAGTTATGAGGAGCTCGATCGAGTGCTCGAGAGCGGCGCTCACTGGGCTGTGAGGAAGGGTTACGGAACCGAGGAGGATCTGCAGCACATCGAGGAAACAGGATGCATTCCGAACGCTGACGCGAATCAGGTGAGCAAGCGCGCCAAAGAGCGGGGACGCGATCAACTCGGTACGCTCGGCTCCGGAAATCACTTTGCGGAGGTACAATACGTCACCGAGGTCTTTGATGATGAGGCGGCGAAAGCATTTGGTCTCCGGTCTCAACAAATCGTCATTCTGATTCACACGGGCTCACGAGGTCTTGGTCACCAGGTCTGCACGGACTATCTGGAGATCATGCAGGAAGCGATGCGCAAGTATCACATCACGATCGTTGATCGCCAGCTTGCTTGTGTCCCGATTCAATCCCCTGAAGGGCAAAGGTATCTGAAGGCGATGGCTGCTGCAGCGAACTTTGCCTTCGCCAATCGTCAGATGATTACACACTGGACTCGTGAGGCATTCGTTCGCGTGCTTGGAAGAGGCGAGCTGACAATGGTGTACGATGTGTGCCACAACATCGCAAAGGAGGAGACCCACAAGATTGGCGGAGCATCTCGGAAGGTCTTGGTCCACAGAAAAGGGGCAACGAGAGCATTTCCGAGGCATCGGCCGGAAATTCCAAAAGACTACTATGAGGTGGGTCAGCCGGTGCTGATTCCCGGAAGCATGGGAACGTGCTCGTATGTACTCGTTGGTACGGAGAGGGCAATGGATGAAACGTTTGGTTCCTCGTGCCACGGTGCGGGGAGGTCGAAGAGCCGCCACGCTGCCAAAAAAGAGATCTCTGCCGATGAACTTGTTCAAGAGTTAAAGAATAAGGGCATTCACGTCCGCGGGGCTTCGAAGAGCGGCCTGACGGAGGAGAATCCAAACGCGTATAAGGATGTCAGCGTGGTGGTTGAGGTCGTCCACAACGCGGGGATCGCGAAAAAGGTTGCGAAGCTTGTACCGATCGGCGTGATAAAAGGTTGAGCCGTTCCGGAGTTCCCAGTTCAGAGTTTGCAGTTTCAAATTGAAGAGCCGGAACCTATTCACAAAAAGTTCGGTTAAGTGTATGTGAATCTTGCCGCTCAGTTCGAAGCGACCGAATAGTAATTTGACATACTGTCACTTGGAGATTGAATGCAGCCGTTAACAGAAGAAAATGTCCTAAACGCTCTGAGACATGTTAAAGATCCGGATCTGCACAGAGATATCGTTGCGTTGAATTTTGTCAAGAATCTTCAGATCAAAGGCAAAGAAATAAGCTTTACACTCGAACTCACTACCCCAGCGTGTCCGGTTCGCGATCAGTTCAAGGCAGATTGCGAAAAGGCCCTCAGGCAGAACATAGAGGGCGTCGGCACTGTGGACATC
>CAZTKU010000212.1:0-4883 GCA_964614245.1 uncultured Ignavibacteriaceae bacterium | reverse complement strand
GAAGGCGAACGGCCTGGATAAACCGACCGGTGTGTTCGTCCAACAGGTCAACGCGGCAAGTGCGGGTGAGGCGGCAGGAATAAAGGGAGGCGACATCATCCTGTCCGTGGAAGGGAAAGAAGTCAATACGTCCAATCAGCTTCAGACAATTGTTGCCTCGAAGTATCCCGGGGAGACTGTGACGCTCAAAGTGCTTCGCGATGGCAAAACCATTGAGAAAAAGGTCGTCTTGAAGGCACGTGAGGATGACGAAGACGTTGTTGCTGCCAGGGACACAAAGAAAGAACGAGAGGCTCCTAAGGAGAGCGCTGCACCTGCCCGCCTGGAGCTCGACAATCTTGGCTTGACCGTTCGGAATTTGGATATGAAGACGAGAAAGGAATATGATGTGGAAGGCGGAGTGTTGGTCGAGAGCGTTGAACCAATGAGCGAAGCGCAGAAGCGGAGCCTGCTTCCAAACGACGTGATCGTCAGCGTGGGAGACCAATCGGTTTCATCCGTGGCCCAGTTTGAACAAGCGCTGAAGAAGAAGAAACCAGGCGATGCGGTGCTGATGAGGGTGAAGGGCGAAAACAAGTCGGTGCGGTTCGTGGCGATTGAGATTCCGAAGAAGTAACTGCGTCGTCGCCACTGATTACAGAGGGCGTAGGGCTTTTCTGCCGGAGGCGGATCAGCTTTACGCCCTTCGTCGTTTCCGATCTGTTCGCTCATGCCATCAATGAGCGCTTTGACGGGATTCTAAGAAGCGGAGCCAACGGTCGAGAGGGAATTGGGGTGTGTGTGCTTTGTCAGTCATGAGGACTTCGCCTTCGATTACATGCCGGGCACCGCGGGAGTTCATGCAATACTCGACCGGCAAGTGGTCGGGGTGGGCTGGATTACGCGGTCGGGTGCGACTTTTCCCCGTATTTGATCATTCTCCAACCTTGACTCTCTCCCGTGATTGTGCTATATTTTGCAAGGGGTAATCACAGGTTCTTCAAGAAACTGTTCAGTTCAGGGCGATATTTGCCTACTTAAGGAGGTGCTAAAGACTTCAGCGCAGCAGCTCAAACTGCAATTTCAAACGGAAAGATGAACCGGAAGGTGCTCGTCTTGAACCACAACTACGAGCCTCTTAGCGTCTGCAACGTCAAGAAAGCAGTCATCCTTCTATACCTCGGAAAAGCTGAATTGATCGAAGCCTCTGACGGTAGATTTCTGCATTCCGTTTCGATGACGATGCCGTTCCCTAGCATCGTTCGCCTTTCTATCTACGTCCGTGTCCCCTTCAAGAAAATCGTTCTGTCACGAAAAAACATCCTTCGGCGCGATGGGCATAGATGTCAGTACTGCGGTCGGGGGGATGTCCCATTAACTGTGGATCACGTTGTACCGAAAGCGCGGGGCGGCGAGGAATCGTGGGAGAATCTCGCGTGCGCGTGCGTGCGATGCAACAACAAGAAGGGGGACAGGCTTCCCGGCGAAGCGCAAATGAGCCTCGTCCGTAAGCCTATTCGCCCCAATCACGTCATGTTTATACGGGATTTTGTCGGCAGCGTCGATGACCGATGGAAGCCCTATCTGTTTATGAATTGAAGAGCGGCCAGCAGTCAGCGTATAGCTGTCGGCTTTCAGCACCAGGCGGTCCGAGAAAAGCTGTGCCTGGTAGTGGCTTAAAGCTGAACGCTGGACGGTGAGTGCTGCTTTGAAAGGAGTTCGGAAGGCGCGTTGAGTCAACGGAAAAAGGTCATCCTCAGTGGCATGCGCCCCACGGGAAAGCTCCATCTTGGAAATCTCGTCGGCGCGCTGGAGAATTGGGTTTCTCTTCAGACTGAGTATCAGAATTACCATCTCATCGCTGATTATCATTCGTTGACAACGGATCCCGACAGCTCGCAGATCTATCAGAACTCCATTGAAATGCTCATCGATTGGCTCGCCGCGGGCCTCGACCCAGTCCTTAGCCCGATGTTCCGGCAATCGCAGATCAAAGGGCATTCCGAGCTGCATTTGATCTTCTCGATGTTGATCACAACTTCCCGTCTCGAGCGCAACCCGACCCTGAAGGAACAGGTTCGCGACCTGGAGATGGAGAATATCGCTTACGGACACCTGGGGTATCCGGTTCTCCAGGCAGCCGATATTTTGATCTACAAGGGAGAGGTTGTTCCGGTCGGCGAAGATCAGATGCCCCATATCGAGATTACGCGGGAAATTGCCCGGCGCTTCAATGCCTTATACGCTCCCGAAAAACCGGTTTTTCCAGAGCCTGAAGGAAAGCTCACACGATTTGCACGGTTGCCAGGGCTTGATGGCCGGAGAATGAGCAAATCAGTCGGTAACACGATCTTGCTTGCTGATTCCCCGGAAGAAATCAGGCAAAGGATGCGGAGTGCCGTGACGGACCCGCTGAAAGTCCGTAAAGGCGACCCAGGCCGGCCAGACATCTGCCTGGTCTTCGCGTATCACAACAAATTCAACGCCGCGCAAGTCCCTGAAATCCGCACAGGCTGTGAAAGCGGGGAGCTCGGCTGTGTTGACTGTAAAATGAATTGTGCAAACCGCATCATCGAGACGCTGGCTCCTCATCGTGAGAAGCGGGCACATTATGAATCGAACCTCGACGAAGTGAAGTCTATCTTGAACGAGGGAGAGCGACGAGCCCGCGCCGTCGCGCAGCAGACGATGAACGAAGTGCACCAAGCGATGGGGATGGGGTAACAAATTCAAAACGAAAAAGTAAAAAGGGAAAATGGGTTGAATGTGGATTGCGCCGGCCTGACCGACAAGGGCGGTCGGGGAGTACGGATTGAAGGGTATGGATTTGCGATTGTCAAGTTACGATTGTCGATTGAGGATCGGAGCAGCTGATCGTTGAAAGCTGACAGCTAAGAAGCTATGTATACCATCAAGCTCCACGAGTTCGAAGGGCCGCTAGACCTGCTTCTGTTCTTCATCAAGCGGGACGAGCTGGACATCTACAACATTCCGATCTCGCGAATCACGAGGGAGTTCCTGGATTACGTCCACTACATGGAATCCTTGGATCTGGAGATTGCCGGTGAGTTTCTCGTGATGGCAGCGGAACTGATGCAGATCAAAGTGAAGCTGCTGCTGCCGCCAGAGCTGAGCGAGGAGGAGGAGCAGGACCCGCGGGCCAACCTCGTAAAGCGGTTAGTGGAGTACAAGCGATTCAAGGAAGCCGGCGCGGCGATGTCCGTACGCGAGGAGGAACAACGCAAGGTGTTCTATCGGGGATACTGCGAAGCCGATCCCCGGGTGATGACGGAAGAAGAGGAGGATAGCTCGTTGAGGGATGTCTCTCTATTTGACTTGATTGCGTCGTTCAAATTCGCGCTCGAGCGGATGCCGAAAAAGTTTGTGCACGAGATCGTTCGACTCAACGTCACGATCGACGAACAGATCGAATATATCCTTGACTATTTCTCGCGTCGTTCAGAAGCAACGTTCTATGAATTGGTCAAGGACATGCAGGAAAAAATCCGGATTGTGGTGACCTTCATCGCTTTGCTCGAATTGATTCGAGCGAAGAGGATCATCGTGCGGCAGGCTGAGCCGTTCAGCGAGGTCTCCATCATGCGCAACGTCAACTGAGAACCGATGGCTGAGACCAACACGACAACGGAAGCGACTGTTCTTCAGGTCCCAACCACACTGAAGAGCCTCATCGAAGCCTTGATCTTTGCGGCACAGGAACCGCTCTCCGTAAAACAGATCGAGGCGATGTATGAGTACAGAGGCCTCGATGGCGAGTCGCGCGGAATCGAGCCGGAGGAGATCGCCCGGATTGTCGAGGAATTGAACGGGGAGTACCCGGCGTCGGGGAAACCGTATCGCATCGTGCAGATTGCCGGCGGCTACCAATTCGCGACCCTGCCGGAGTACGCCGAGTGGCTTGGAAAGCTGTACAAAGAACAGGCTCGCAGGAAGCTCTCACCATCATCGATTGAAACCCTAGCGATCATTGCCTACAAACAGCCTATCACGAAGCCCGAGATCGAATCGATTCGGGGAGTGAACTGTGACTATGTGCTGAAGACCCTTCTGGAGAAAGAGCTCGCGACGATTGTCGGTCGTGCGACGACGGTTGGACGCCCACTGCTGTACGGAACGACGAAGGAGTTTCTCAAGCACTTCGGTCTGAATGATGTCACCGATCTGCCGCGTCCGCGGGAAATCGAAGAGATCCTTGGAGAGAGCCAATTCGAGACCGAACGCAGAATGCTCGAGGCTCAAGAAGGTATCCAGGAGAAGAAGGAGGAGGATTTCAAATCGCGGCTGCCACACATTCCGAAGAGAAAGCCGGGCCTCGATGATGAAGTGAAGATCATCCCGAGGAAAAAGACCCGGGACATCAAGGTGCGTGAGGGCTCAAGCGACGATCAGGCGCAGAAGAAGGTGGAAGAGCGCAACTTCGAGGTCAGAAAGCACCTGCTGGAGTATGACGATGTCCTCAACGAGCAGCGGAAGTTCATTTACTCGCGGAGGGATGAGATCATCTCCGATAGCAGCCTGAAAGACAGGGTCATTGCCACCGGGGCGGAGCTCTTCGGAGAGATCTTCGACCGCTACCGGAAGTCCGGCGAAAATCCCCAGACACGGGTGGCCGCTCTCCTGGCGGAGCTGAAGGAAAGCCTCTTTTACGAGCCCCCGCAGAGCTCCGGGGAGCTCGCCGCGCTCCCGTTGGAGGAGCTCAGCCGCACCATACTCGATCAACTCAGCCAGAGCATCAACGCGAAGGCCGCGGAGATCGGCGAAGAAGTGCTGAATCGCTTCATCCAGTTCGAATACCTGCGCAACATCGACTCCCGGTGGCAGGACCACCTGGAAAACCTCGAATCGCTGCGCGAGGCGGTCTACCTGCGCGCGTACAGCCAGAA
>CAZTKU010000211.1:3096-4890 GCA_964614245.1 uncultured Ignavibacteriaceae bacterium | reverse complement strand
ATGGCCCAGTCGGAGGCATTGTTCTTCGACCCGTAGAGTGCAGCGACGTTGATTACTCTTGCATCGGTGTCACTTTTGCCCAATCGCACGTTGGCATTATGTCCGCACAGAGTGTCGGTCTCGTGATCACCAATGAAGAAGATGTGCTTGCAGTTTGACGCCGCTATCTTGTTGATACAGAGGAGCAGCCCGTCAGGTGCAGGTTTCTGATTGCGGGACGACAGCTCTTCATAGCCAACGATATCCACGAAACATCTCAGCAGGTCTTTGCTCTCCAGCACGCGGGCAATGTTGCTTCTGGAATTCTGGGAAAAGATCAGATTTGGATATCTGCTGAGGGATCGAACTACCTCCTCTATCCCTTCAAAGAATGTGATTTCCGAATCATCGCTCAGCTGATACTCTGTCCACAGATTACCCGCCTGGGTGATCTCCTCTTCACTCATAGCGAATTCGTTTCTATAGAGCTCCCTCCAATTCTTCGCCCTTCTTGTTGCCAGGATGTAATTCTCCAACGATTCCAGAGCTGAATACTCTCTTGACTTCATGCCCACCAAGCGGTGCATGATTTTCTTCGTTACGTTGAAGTTCTTGATTCGGGTATCGACGAGAGTCCCGTCGTAGTCCCAAATGATGGCCTTGTTCATCATGATGTTGCGTCAAGAGCGAATAAAAAGCCGCTCCCGATCCCTCACCGATCGTCAGGCCATTTGATCGGAAGCACGGTCGTGTGTGGGAACAGGAGCGGCCAATGGTTGCATGGTGTCTAGGGAGCCGGCCGAAAACTGTTGCCACAACGACACGAAGTCACAAACTCAACAAAAACCGCATTTTTTCTTCGTGTCTTCGCGCCTTAGTGGCAAAATGATGGGTTTTCGTCCGCGCTTCTAAGCCGGACCGTTGAGGTCCGGCCAGAGCGTCTAGGTAACAGCTCGCTTAGTTAAACATATACCGAAGACCGATCTGCACCTGCCAGCGTGAGAACAAGCCCGGGTCATCAATAAAGGTCTCCTTGGCCGTTCCCTTGAAGTTAAATCTGGGCGACTGTCCTGGCCCGTTGAAATCCACGAGTTGAAGTGGTGCTGTTGCAGCCGCGCTTGCCGCGCGCCGCACACCCCATTCCGAGTTCAACAGGTTCGCAAGGTTTAGAACGTCGAGACTCAACTGAAATGTCTGCGGTCTGTTCCCCAGCATGAAGCTGAAATCCTGCATCAACTTCAGATCGATATTGCTGAACCACGGATTCAATGCGCCGAATCTGTCGGCGATCTGTCCCCGGTGTGCCTTCAGGTAGTCGTCCTGCTCGATGAACGCATTGAATGCAGCCCATTGTTGATCAGCTGTGACGGTGCCGTACGGCGCGAAGCTAATCTCACTCTGATTTCTCGGAATGTAGATCAGATCATTTCCAGCATTATTGTCGCCATTGACATCGCCGGAATACAGAAATGAATATCGATTACCCCCGGCTCCTGCGAACCTGTTGCCCTCGGCGATCTCAATGAACACACCGACACTCGTTGCGAGATTGTCCGACCACTTATGTCGGTAGGTTGCCGTTGCAGTGATCCGGTTCCGCTCGCCGAATTCAGAAAATCCGAGCTCAGCCTTGTTGGGATCGCCCTTCACCGGGTTTTCTGCCCACAGGACACTGGCGATTTCGGTTGACTTGAGGGTATTCTTCGCCATCAAGTAGGAATATGCCAGGCTGGCATTGAGACCGAAATCGAACTGCTTGCGCAGCTGGCCAGTGATGGTGTAGTTGTACCCCTCACTGGTATTATCAATCACGTA
>CAZTKU010000211.1:0-2996 GCA_964614245.1 uncultured Ignavibacteriaceae bacterium | reverse complement strand
GCAGCTGGCCAGTGATGGTGTAGTTGTACCCCTCACTGGTATTATCAATCACGTAGACGCCGCCAAAGAAAAATTTGTCGAGATTCAGTGTATTCCCGCCGTAGTATGGCCTTCCATCCGGGAGGTAGCGCACCGGAGCACCAAGGTTTGCATTTCTCACGTAGACGGCATTGATGTCCTTGCCATAGATCACCTCGAGAGATCCCAGCAGGTCCCACGGGAGTCTCTGGTCGATAGCAAGATTGGTCGTCCAGACCTGCGGCCACTTGAAATCGGGGTCAGCGGCGTTGATATCAAAGGACTGCTGGTACGCCGGCAGGTTGGGATTGGGTCCGGGATTCGAGATGACATTTCCTATCCAGACAAATGGCACCCGCCCCGTAAAGATCCCTGTGCCGCCGCGCAGCTGAGTCGATCGATCGCCGGTGACATCCCAGTTGAACCCAACCCGCGGAGAAAATAGCGGCTTGGTTCCGGGGAGTTTGCTCTGATCGACCGTTTCCGGCTTACCATCTTGGTCACGCAGCGTCAATGAGGTCGAATAGGGGTTGGCGACCGGCTTGGTGAAGTACATCGGGAAATCTACCCGCGCCCCATACGTAAGGCTGAAGCTCTCCGTGACCATGTAGGAATCCTGCGCATACAAGGCCAGCTGACCAACGTCGATGTCTTCGCCCTTGAACGGGATTTTTAAGGCGTCATTGACCACCTTCTGGAAATCGAAGAAGTTCGCCGGATCATTTGGATTGGTGTGCTTGAAGAAATCATCGGTCGATGCAAAGAGCGGGTTGCTTGCGCTGGTCGGCAAGAAGCCCAGGAAATTCCCAAACTTGAAGAGGTTGAAAGCGTTGAAAAACTTGAACGTTTCGAAGGTTGCCCCAAGCGTAATCGCGTGGCTACCATAGAAGTAGGTGAAGTTGTCGGTCAACTGCAAAACGTCCTGATCCAGGATGTTGTGAATGGAAAACGGCTCATGACCGAGGGTCGTGTAGGTCACACCATCCTTTGCAATCTCAATAGTCGGGAACGGTCTGCTGAACGGATCGCGGTTATCGCGGAAGCGATTGTAACTTGCGAAGAACCGATTGGCGAATTTCTCATATCGACTGTTCACTTCGAGGGCAAACGAGTGCAGCTTGTTGTTGATCCGATAGCCAGCATTCCGGAACGGGAGGCTATTCTCGTTGGGCCCGCGCCCGGTTCCTGCATAGCTGAGAACGAAGGGATGCGGCGGGAGATCTCGCCTGGCGTCGAGCAAGTTGTATCGAAACGTTAAGTTGTTGCTCTCATTGACGTTCCAGTCCAACTTCACGATCACCTTCTCATTATTCGTCTCATGCGTGTAGCCATCATACGGGCCGGGATCATACCCATAGACGCTGATCATCCGATTCCGAATCGAATCCATCGTGGCGGCGTTAACTCGTGAGATGCCAAAACCGGAGGCCCCACGGTATGCAGCAAAGTTCGTCCCGGGGTCTTTCTTCCGTTCAATCTCAGCGTTCAGGAAGAAGAACAACGTGTTCGGCACAATCGGTCCGCTCACCGAGAAACCAGATTGGTTGTACTTGAGATCCGGATTCGCGACAACCTGTGCCCCTTTCACTTTGTTACCGACGAGTTCCTGATTTCGAATGAAGCTATAGATCGAAGCTTTGTACTCGTTGGTTCCGCTCTTTGTCACCGTGTTGATGCCGGCGCCGGTAAAGCCGCCTTCGCGAACATCAAAGGGGGCAAGAGAAACCTGCACTTGCTCTACAGCGTCGAATGGGACGGGCTCAGCATTGGTCTGTCCGCCCGGAGCAGGATCATCGAGACCAAAGGGATTGTTGAAATAGGAGCCGTCAAGAGAGATGTTGTTGAAGAGCCAGTTCTTTCCGCCGAAGCTGAAATTCCCATCGCTTCGGGGATCCAGGCGCGTGAGGTCCCTGGTGCTCCTCTTCACCGTGGGCAGCTCGGTCGCTTCAACGCGATCAATATACGTTGCCGCCCCAGTTCTCCCGCTGTTCATGACTTTGTCAACCTGAGCCGTCACAACCACCTCAGGACCGGCAATAGGTTCTTCCGTCAATCGAAAGTCGATTCTCAGATCCTGTCCAATGCTGAGATAGACATTGGTCTGGCTCTCCCTCTTGTATCCAAGAATGGAAGCCGTGACAGTGTATGGACCTCCGATCTTCATGTTCAGAATGTTGAACTGTCCATTCGTTCTCGAGGTAGCTCCATATCGAGTGCCGCTCGGTTGATGGACAGCGACGACGTTGGCGCTGGGCAGAGCTTCTCCCTTGTCGCTCATAACGATGCCGGTCAAGGCCGACGTTGTAACACCTTGGGCATGGAGATGACCGCATGAAACCATCAGCCCAAAAGCCACAATGGCCAGGGGCATGCACATCACAGCAACTGACTTCATGAGTTTTCTCATGGGTGTGCCTCGTTTTGTTGGTGGGGGGATGTGAGTGTTTAGGGTTTTACTCGATAATGCGACTCATTATCGTCGCGGAGGATTGCCTGTAGACCGAGCTGGGCGTTTGCGAAGATAGGCCGCAAGTGTAGTTTAGTGATGCACGCAAGTCACATTCTGTGCCAACGATGAGTTCCGCTTTCAAAGGAAATCGAGGAGAAGGTTCATAAGCATCCTCAACTCTGACAATCGAATTCCTAACACTGAAAGAAGTGAATCCGTTCTTCCGCTCGAACCCTGTTTCCTGTTTGTCTGTTCGCACCTCCTTCCTGTGTCAAATGATGATTTCTTCTATCGACTCATATGCAGTAATGCGCCCGCGCTTTGTGGATGAAGCGTTCCTTAGTCCTTCGATTCATAAATTCGATGACGAATCTATTCAGACTTCGGCTGAGCTCAGTCGAAGCCCTCAGGACTAAGTGCTGAGCAAGCAAGAACCTCACGATCTAATTTTCAAAATACGTGACTCTATCTGCGAGTCGAAGCACTTAGCTTCTGGATCTCGTGTGTGGTCGGAAGGTGGAAATTGCAG
>CAZTKU010000210.1:2852-4927 GCA_964614245.1 uncultured Ignavibacteriaceae bacterium | reverse complement strand
CAATTTCAATATTTCCTTGGCGCACTTTGTGTCTTGCCTGACCCGAAGTCATTCACTCGGAGGCGGTTTTCTTTTTCAGCACCCTGCTAGTCATAGAGCAGGTACTTGTCCCGTTTGATCATAAACAAGGCACGCTGCTGATCTATTTCCCGGATAAGTTCTTCGACAGATTTTCCGTTCTGGTGCTCGACACGAATATCACTAGATCCAACGGCCCTATCGAAGGAGGCTATTCTCTCTGGTTTTGCTCGTTCATAGATATCTTTTTCCGGAAACAGCCTCCGCAACGCGTCGAGGATCGTGAACTGCACTGTCGTCATGCTGAGCTTTTCACGATCCGTGACGTGAATCTGCACACCCTGGAATCTTCCACCCGATGTGTCAAAATAGAAAGGCCGGTACGAAAGCGGACGGAATTCCACGCCAGCCAACCTGCGGCTGGTCAAGTATTCAGCGAGCTTTTCTCCGTCGACCCAAGGACCGCCAACAAGCTCGAACGGCAGAGTGTACCCGACTCCCTGGTTTGCCGTCCCGAGTTCGCCCAACAGTCCGGTCATCACATAGAACATCGGTGTCGCTGGATGCGGTATGTGCGGGGAGGTTGGAACCCATGCAAGGCCGGTTTCGTCCCACCACATCGAACGCTTCCATCCCTCCATCCGAATGACAAGGAGCCTGCAGAGTGCCCCGTTTTCGAGCCAGCCCTCCATGTTGATCATTTCCGCCAATTCACCAACCGTCAATCCGTAAACATACGGAACGGGGTACATGCCGATGAACGATTTGAACTTCGGATCCAACATCGGCCCTTCGACTCTCAGACCCGTGAGAGGGTCAGGCCTGTCCAAGACCACAAACGTCACATCATTCTCTGCTGCAGCCTCCATCGCCAGGCCAAGTGTCGAGATAAACGTGTACGACCGCACACCGATATCCTGGATATCGTAGACCAGAACATCAATCCCTCTCAGCATGTCTTTTGTTGGCTTCCGCGTCTTCCCGTAAAGGGAGTACACGGGCAGTCCCGTTCGATTATCTACGTAGCTATCGATGTACCTCCCCCCCTCTGCATCGCCTCGCACACCGTGCTCGGGGCCGAACAGCGCGACGAGCTTCACACCTTCAGCGTTATGAAGAATATCAACGGTCAGCTGCAGATCCGAGCTGATGCCGGTGGGATTGGTAATCAGTCCGACTCGTTTTCCCTTGAGGATATCAAAATCCCGGCTCCGGAGAACATCGATACCAGGTTTGACCGCCGGTTCCTCTCTGTGCACCGCAGATTGCGAGAACACTGAACTGAGCGAAACAAGCGTGACGCCCACGACGCCGGCAAGGAGCGACGTCAAGTTCTTGGGGAATGATGGGTGATGACTCATGCTCACTTGGCGCTTTGATAGTCTGATGGTTGTTGGTTGATTGTGACAAAACCCGCCACTGCGATGTAGACGAGCGAGACAAAGGCGGCTCCGAATTTCATCCACGCAAGTCTGGAAGCGAGAGTTGAAGAAATGCGAAGAGGAGAAATAGTAATCAAGAAGGGCACTCGGAAAAATCCCGCTGAATTCGGTCTTCTGTTTCAAGTTCAAAGTTTGGAGTTCGGGGGTGCCTACGGAATAGGCTTTCCATCCAGCCTCCAATTCTTCACGAGAGCGAGATCATTGATCAGGCTCATGAGCCTGGAAAGGCTTTCCTGATTGACAGAGAAAAACGCCGCCTCATGCTGCGCACCGATTTCACCCGGAGCGTGCTGCAGAACCACTTTGAGCACCGTGGTGACCTTTTGCAGGCTCGATTGAAACTCGGCGGAGAGCTTGTCATATCCATCTCCGTCTGCACCGATCCTCTTCATCACACCATACGATTTGGTGATGAATTTGGCGTGAAAGATCGCATCTTCGAATAGATCAATGGCATTCGATTGACGCGCGAAATCCAACAACTCAGCGACCTCCTGCGGGTAGTTCAGTTTCCGGTTGGCGTGTCGTTCAAGGTTCTCAATGAACTCCGAAGTCTCGGGGCGAATTACCATGACGCTGTGCTCACACGGTTGTCAAGAATATACAGGGTTAGGA
>CAZTKU010000210.1:0-2752 GCA_964614245.1 uncultured Ignavibacteriaceae bacterium | reverse complement strand
GCGAATTACCATGACGCTGTGCTCACACGGTTGTCAAGAATATACAGGGTTAGGACGGGAGATACAATACCAGGTCAAGCGCCGAGAGTGAAAAGCGAAACGTATGAAGTGACAGGGTGCATTTCTGATTGGAAGGCGATGAGAACATCACGCATGGGCGCTGACGCTCGGGCTCTCGCACTGAAAACGCATTAACCCACAACGTTCTATCTACAACCTACTTCTTTCCCCATACCTTCAGCAATTCCTTGAGTTTCTTCTCCGAGAACTTTGATTTTGTGTATTGACCTCGTTCCTGTCGTTGACGAAGCGCCTCGTACAGGATGATGGAGCAGGCAACAGAGACGTTGAGGCTCTGAATCATTCCGAACATCGGTATTTGGATCATCCCATCTGCCAGGTTCGCCGCTTCATCAGAGACTCCACGATGCTCGTTGCCGAAGACGATCGCGACCTTCTTCGCCAGGTCAACATCGTAGATGGACTTCGCTGCCGTGTCCAACCGAGTGGCGTAGATATGGAATCTCTCCCGGCGAAGTGTCGCATAGCACTCACTGATCGACTTGAACGATCGGCGCTCAACCCACTTTGCAGCGCTCGCCGAGCTTTTCTTCCCGACTTTTGGAAACTCCTCCACGGTGTAGACCAACTGGACCCCTATCACCCCCGCAGCGTCGCACGATCGCAGCATGGCACTCACATTGTGCGGATCATGGACGTTTTCGATCACCACCGTCAGGTCGGGTTGGCGGTGTCGCAGCACATTTTCAAGCCTGGCCATCCTTCGCTCACTGCGCATCGTGCTCCCCTTGTTTTAGCCGACGAAAATGCTCCCGCCGTGCCTGGAGCAACAAGATAGCCGCAACCACAGCGACAGCCCCGAATATCTGGACGCTTGACAGAGTTTCGCCGAGAGCAAAGTAGGCTACGACAATCGCGACGATCGGCTCCAGCGTAGTAATCACGCCAGCCGTCGATGCCTCCAGCTGCTTCAACCCGCTAATGAAGAATACATATGGAATCAGGATCGACACAATTGCGAAGAGCCAGAAGATACCCCAGTCTTCCATGGTGTATGCTTTCGCCGCAATCGCCCAAGGCGGATTGACAACAAGCCAGAAGAGCGCAGCAAACCCCAGCGCGTAAACGAGCATCGTCCAAACGGGGTAATCCCTGAGCACGCGCTTGGATGCGAGGAGCATGAATGCATACGTGAGCATTGATGCCGGTCCGGTGATAAGCGCCCAGCCCGACAGTTTGATGTCCGTCAGGCTCCCTCCGCTCACGGCCAGGTAGCATCCGCCCAGCGCGAGCATGAGCGAGAGAATCTTGATGAGGTTGAAATCCTCTTCCTTACTAATGGCAACCGCGTAAACCATGACGAAGACAGGTGCAGTGTTTTGGATGAGGATCGCGGTCGCAACGGTCGATTCCTTCACCGTGAAGTAGTAGGTAAAGTTGGTGCACGCGATACCGACCACTCCGATGAGGACAAACTTGTAGAGATCTCGCAATTGGACGCGGAAGACTAATCGATTGACGATGAGAAAATAGGCGGCGAGCAGAACGAAAGAAAGCGACGAGCGGGTTTGCGTGATGATCAGCGGATCGTAGCGCGTGATGAAGAGGTACTTCGCCAGCGAAGCAGAGCTCCCCCAGAAGACCACCGCGAGAATAACGTAGAATGAACCACGCGAGAACGCAGTTTGATGCGCCACGATGCTACCCTTTTGGCCGATCAACGTCATCGGCGAGGTCCCGGTAGTAATTACTCTGCTCTTCGTCGCCGATCAAGTGGTACAGATGCGAGAGTCGCATCAGGACGACCTTTTTGTTGTTGACGTTGTCCAGCCCTTGCTTGAGGAACTCGAGGAGGACATCGACCGGTGGGATATTCAAGTCGGGGTCGTAGCAATCACAGGCATCGAGGTACGGGTCGGGCGAGCTCGGCCGCGCGCCCGCCGCCTTTCGATAGTACGTGATGGCGAGCTCGAAATTGTCGTACGACGAGTACGTCACCTCGAACACGCTGGCGAGCCACATGTAGGTGTCGTACGCGATGTCGGGGAACTCCTTCGCGAGCTTTTCACCGAAGAGACAGAGCTCATCGGGGCCGAGCGAGTGATTCCAGAAAAGCAAACGGTAGAGTTCAACGTCCTGGATCCGTTGCGCGAGAGCGTCCTCGAACGCATCAAAGAGGTCGTTGAAGTCAGCCGAATTGGCAAACTTGGAGCGTATCTCTTCTGGCGTGTAGCGCGGCATGCAGGGTATCCAGTACGGCGAAGCGCGTGAACATCAAGTTGGGGCGAGAAAACTCTGTGGAAAGTAAAAAAAGGGGAGGTGAAAGGCAAGGAATCGGCCGACAGCTGTCCAAGCCGCCAGTGTTAATCACGTTTCTTTCAGTTGCCTCCGAATCGTGGCGGTTGGCTGTTCACCAACATTCACTTCACAATGCAGTTGGAGGAACTCGATGCCGCCAAAGAACGCTTGCTCGCCCCTCACATCCCCCCCAAGCGTCAGTCGAAGCACTATTCCTCCCGAGACCCCAGACTCTGATCACATCATTTCCCAGCCATTTCTTGCATTCTTGCCGACGTGATCGTCTCGTCATTCCTGTCATTGGGAAGAGTCCGGACAACTACGGTGACCTTTTTCGTCGGAATACCGATACGCGAACCGTGGATTGACTTCTGTGACTTGGCACAATACTTGTATTGATTACGACTACTATAGTTGTTGAACACATTATCTT
>CAZTKU010000209.1:0-4938 GCA_964614245.1 uncultured Ignavibacteriaceae bacterium | reverse complement strand
CGGGAATCTACATTATTGCTTTGCCGTCAGCGCAACCGAATGGCGAGGATGGGGTTCTGCATGATGGTCTGACTCAGTCGACGTTGCCCACCGTGTGACCTCACTCCTTCGACGTCGTTTATTTCGACAGCATCGAGCCTCACTTCGCTCAGGACAGAGCCTGGCCATCTCCTACCCCCGATCAAAAAGCATCGGGACACAAAAAGCGTGAAGGAGAAGGAAGGATTGTCGAAATTTCCGAGCGGCGGCAGATGCGATGACCGCCAGAGGAGGCTTTCCACATGAAGAAACAAGACGTCATCCTGAATCCCGCTTCAGCGGGATGAAGGATCTGATAGACTGAGTGATTCAGATTCTTCACTACGCTTCGCTCCGTTCAGAATGAGCTCTGCCGGTGATTCAGATTCTTCGGTCGCTCTCCGCCTCCCCGATAGAACACATCGGGGCAGGTCGGCGGATCGCTCCCTCAGAATGACGTGCCTTGTTGTTTTTCCCCCATCACCCCCTCAATAAACTTCTCCATCTTCTCGTAATGTGATCCCTTCCAATACACTCGGTCGCAGGTGGGACAGAGCTGGAACTCGTTGAAGAGCTCGCGGACGTTCTCCGGCAAACGGTGAAGAACGGCTTCTTTGCTCACGGGTCGGAGGAGAGTGTTGCAGAGCAAGCAGCGGGTGAACGGATCGGTCGAATCGAAGAGATCAAACCTACGCAAAACCTCCAGCAACTGCTCCCGTGGATCCTTCCCTTTGACGTGATAGCCGCGAGTGACGGTAGGCTCTTCCAGTAGCTTTCTGTCTTTCGTCAGAAGTGCTCTTCCCTCGGTGCTCGAGATCATCAACAGGTCGCTGTCGCGGTAGTCGTTCCTGTAAAGAGTATCGAAACCGAGCATGCGGAGATGGTATGCAAGCTTGCCGAGATGGACATCAAGGATGAAACGCGGCAGTCTCAGCGGTCGCGCATGGATCTTTTCGACGGAGGAAATGTCGAACGATTCGAACACAGGATAGAAGCTGACTTTGTCTCCCTCCCGCACCGCGTAAGAGAGATCGACCGAAACGCCGTTGACGAGCACGAGATCGACCTCCGACTCTGGGACAGCGAGCAGCTTGAGCGAGTCGCGAACCGTCGCTTGATCGGAGAGCTCCTGCTCGAACGGTACGCGTTGATGCTCAGGCGGCAGGTGATCGTTTAGCTCGGCGTAGAAACGAAGCGTGACGCGAGGCATGGCAAGCGAACAATGAATCGTAATCAGTGAACCGTAAGAAGCGAGTCGTCATCCGTGGATCGCAGCTGAGGTCCCTCCTGCCTGGGACACCCTTCGACTCCGCGCGATGGTCAAACAGTGAAGCTGCGCTCAGGGTGACTGTTGTCTTAGTCTACAATTCTTTGCCCAATTTTGCAAATTTTCGACACTTTATACGATTTCACTTGACTTTTTGATATTGCTATGATATCATTGTGCTATCAAAGTCAAGGAAAGGAGAAATGGGCTATGAAAACTGTCACCGAAAGTCCCGCCAAACGGATGAGCGGCTACGTCTCACTTATTCTCTTCTTCGCGCTTCTGGCCGCCAACGCATATCTGATCTACTATATGGCGGAAAACAGGGCAGTGGAGTATCTGTGGATCGAGATCCCGCTGTTCATCATCACAATGATCATCCCGGCAGGCATCTTTGTCGTTCAGCCGAACGAGGCACGAGTGCTCGTGCTCTTCGGCAAGTACATCGGCTCCGTTCGTGACTCCGGCTTCTGGTATGCGAATCCGTTCGCCGTCAAGAGGCACGTATCGCTCCGGATCCGCAACTTCAACAGCGAGAAGATCAAGGTGAACGATCTTCACGGCAACCCGATTGAGATCGCGGCCGTCGTTGTCTGGTACGTCAGCGATTCCGCACGTGCGCTCTTCGATGTCGAGCACTATGAGAACTTCGTTGCGATTCAAAGCGAGACCGCGATCCGGGCACTTGCTTCGGAATACCCGTATGACGCTGAGGACGAAGCTGTCCCCTCGTTACGCGGCAGACCGCAGGAGATCTCGGAGCGCATGCAGCACCAGGTGCAGACGCGGCTCGAGATCGCAGGCGTTGAGGTAAAGGATGCGCGCATCAGTCATCTGGCGTACTCGCCGGAAATCGCGCAGACCATGCTGCGGCGGCAGCAGGCCCAGGCGGTCATTGCAGCAAGGAAGAAAATTGTCGAAGGCGCCGTCGGCATGGTGGACCAGGCCCTGCGCACACTGAGCGAACAGAAGATTGTTCAGCTTGACGAAGAGAAGAAAGCAACCATGGTAAACAACCTGTTGGTGGCGCTCGTGTCCGAGTCACAGGCACAGCCAGTCATTAACACCGGCACCCTGTATCAATGAGCGAGAAGAAAAAATTCCTGCTTCGGCTTGACGAGAGCCTCTACGCCGCTCTCGAGAAGTGGGCCGCGCACGATCTGCGCAGCGTCAACGCGCAGATCGAGTTCCTGCTGACGGATTCGGCGCGGAAAGCCGGAAGGTGGAAGGCCGATAACGTCGAGCCCGCGAAGGACGACGCCGCAACACCATCGTGATGGTTCGTTCTTCAATATTATAGGGAAGGGATGGCTGGTTATGCAAGTCTACAGACACACACAAATCGGCTACATCATTCTTGCTTTCATGGCAGTCGCCGCAGCTGTCATGGTTCCGATCGTGTTCACGAGCGGAGCAATCGCTCTGGGTGCCGGCGTCTGCATTGGTGTCGTTCTGGTTCTCCTCCTCTTTGGGACTCTTTCTGTTGAGATCCGCGACGAGAAGCTCGTTTTCTGGTTTGGCTTAGGGTTAATCCGGAAAAGCATTTCCCTCTCTGAAATTGCGGACTGCAGCGTGAACTCATTCCCGTGGTATTATGGATGGGGAATCCGTTATACCCCACAAGGCTGGCTGTACAACGTGTCTGGTTTCACGGCTATTCGAGTCATGCTGAAGAACGGGAAGAGACTTCAAATTGGGACGGACGATGCAGATGCCTTGTGTAACGTGGTGACAAACGCGATCCGCCGCACCGGGATGAGTATAGAGAAGCAGTGTTACGATCGAGCTTCTGGAGCACGCCAGCCCCCTTGCGGTCTGTTGGGGCCCCCTCCAGGCAACAACTTTTTACGGACGCCGTGGATAAAGCAGTCGAGTTGAAAACACAGGATGAAAACGATGATAGCAGAGGAAATACAGTCTCACCCCCTTCGGATGGCCGAGCCCAGGGCAGAAATCGTCGACCGAAAGATACAAGCGCAAGCGTCTGGCGAGCTACGCTGGGTGCAGCCAAGCTTTTTCAGAAGTCAGTACGAGCTCCATTCCGCCGGAAGGTGTGTTGCCACGATGCGCGTTCGAGGGATGTTCCGTCCGAGCGCGACAGGCGAGAATGCTGACGGCAGTTGGACATTTGAGCCCTTCGGACCTGCACCGGGAAAGTTCGTGGTGCGAGCGCGAGGTTCCTACAGCGAACTGGCAATCTTCGATCTAGGTCTCTCAGATCACGGAGGAGTGCTTCAGCTTTCCGACGGTCGCGCCCTTTTTCTGCGTTCAGATTTCTGGAAAGGGCGAGCGGAGCTCCAGACGCTGGCAGGCGAAGTAATTCTTCGGTATCGCTATCACGGAGTGCTGCGCCCATCTGCCGACGTCGAGGTTCTGGGGAAAGGGAAGCAAATGCCCGAACTCTCCTGGCTCTTAATGCTGGGATGGTGCCTGATCGTTGGCTATCTTTAGGTCCGGAGAGGAACCTGCTATTCCGTAGCACCAAGGGAAACTGACCATGCGAAAAATCACAGCACTTGTTGACCATGAATTGACCTGGATTCAGCCGAACGCTTTCAAGTCCGTATTCGAATTGCGCTTTGGAGGCGAACTCATCGCGACGCTTCGTTTTCCGAAGTTCCTGAGCACACTCGCTCAAGCAGAAAGCGAAGAAGGGTGTTGGACGTTCGAGCGAGTCGGATTCTGGAAATCGAGGATTATTGTGCGAGCATGCGGCGCCGACTCCGACCTGGCCGTTTACATTCACAATGCGTGGAAAGGCGGCGGAACGTTGGAACTGTCTGGCGGGCGCAAGGTCGCGGTTGCGGCAAACGTTTGGAAGAGCACACTTGAGTTCCGCACGGAGGCCGGTGAAACGCTGATCCACACGGCAAGCCGGGGCGTCTTTCGACACAACATGATCGTGCAGATGCACCGGAAAGCCCTGCAGATGCCCGAATTGCCCTGGATGGTGATGTTTGGACTGTATCTGGCTGTGATGGCGCGGAGGGATGCAGCAAGGCACGGGGGGGCGGCTTGAGCCTAGCGGGAATGACCTGAGCATTTCTCTGCGCCCGGACGAAGACTCCGAGCGGATCTCGGGGTCGAGAAACAAAGGCAGAGAAGGTAGCGAGGTACAGTTCTTCCCGACTCGCCGGTGGAAAAACGTCGAGGCAGGCCGTCGGGACTCGAACTGACTTGTTCTTCTTGGGGGGAGCCTAAAGCTCCTTGGCAATCTTGACGAACTTCGTGTACGGCAGCGCGGCCCATGTCTCAGCCTTTACCGCCCCTTTCGACATGGTGATTATCGAGACCTTCGCTGCCTCTTCCTCGTTCGGCGCCTCGTAGATGTCCATGAAGTCGAATGGGCCAAGAAGGGCGTAGTGGTCAACCCACTTCACTTCCGGGCACTTCCTTTTCACTTCGTGGAACCACTTCCGACCGATCGTTTCCCGCCTGCGCGGGCTGCCAAGTGCTTGAGATGAGAGTTTCGTAAGTAGGATGAAGGTGGCCATGGTCAGACCTCCTTTCTGAGTAGATGAGGAGCAGGACTCCGTTCCGTCTGGCAGTAAGCAGTGAAGGTGATAGCGTACAGTGAACCGTCAGTCGTAAGATGTGAACCACAAGCTCGGGAGCAGAGCTCCCTCGCAACATGGTACTTGAAAGTCATCCTG
>CAZTKU010000208.1:0-4941 GCA_964614245.1 uncultured Ignavibacteriaceae bacterium | reverse complement strand
GGTCGCGAGGAGAACGAGCGTCAGAAACCGGAACGGGTATGGTCTTACCATAGTTTTCCCTCTGCTGGAGAGTGTCAGCTTCACTTGCAAGATGTCGTTGTCGTGACTTACTGGACGAGGCTCGCTGTTGTTTTCTGGCTTGTCGTGCTCGTTTGCGTGAACATCTGCTCGCCGGTTCCAGTCGTCGTCATTTCAGTGTCGCTTGATTGCTCGACCGCAACCAGAACCCCTTCCTTCGGAGCGAAGTAAGCAAAGCCTTTTGACTTGGTCGTGCCGTCCAGGACAATCTCCATCCCCTGCATTGACCCGGCGCCATATTGCGACGACGTGCCTTCGATCGAGATCTTCAAGCAGTCATACATGCCGACTTTTTCCGTTCCCACGACTTTGAATTCTGTGTTGGGCTTGGAAACGATTTTCAAGGTCATTCGGGTCACCGTGTCTGGACGCGTGACTTGCCAGGTGTCTCCGACGCTGACCTCTTGATCGGGAAGTTCAAGGAGAATCCTTTGGAATAGATCGGTCGGGTTGAAGCCAGACAGAGGCGACATCGGGGGCAGCTGCGGGAGAGAATCGATGGCCACAATACTCTGCGTCTTGCCGAGCGGGCTGAAGGTCACCCTCACCCGCTTGCCAAAGAACTGGGTGGGAACTAATGCCGTGTCCTTCATCTGTGGAGAATCGACACTAAACTTGGCCGCGTCCAGCGTCGCCGTGCACGCGAGTTCTCCTTCCTTGCCGAGGTCCTCCACGGTCAATGAGATATTCATGGTTCCCACCGACGTGGACTTGAACTCCTGTCCCATCATCTGAGCCGCGGTTTTGGAATCCCTCGTCAGTGCATACTTATACGTTGCTCCTTTGGACATATGATAGCGCAGCTTCTCCCCGGCCGAGCCGTAGGAGACGATCGCAGCGCAGAGCAAGAACGCGATTGCGAGCTTTTTCGGGGTCTGGAACATTGGTGAACTCCTTTATTTGGATAGAAATGACAACTGTGAATTGTCTGATGGAAGAGGCACGGGGTCATAATATGGGGATTTTTTCCTTGAAAAATGAAAGGGAGTGTGGTTTTCCGAAGAATAACAGGGCGAATCTGTTCTTGCGCCGTTTACGTCACTCACTGTACGGATGCAAAACCTCGAGAGTTCCAAGAATAAGAAAGCCGGACCTGTATCCGGCTTTCACACCTACGTCGAGCAACAATGACGTTCAGTTACTCATTTCTTTCCCACGTACACCGTTCCATCCTTCATCACGAAACGAACCTTCTCGAGGGCGTGAATGTCTGTGTCAGGCTCGCCTTCGACTGCAATGACGTCGGCAAACGCTCCGGCTTTGATTACGCCGAGCTTGTTCTTCATTCCGAGCAGATCTGCCGCATTCCACGTTGCCGCGCGAAGGATTTGCTGGAGTGGCATTCCGGCGTCGGCGTAAGCAAACAAGACGTGTTTCGCACCATCGCCCTGTGGAACCCCTGTTTGAATGTAGTTGTCAGATCCGGCGGCGATGGTCACTCCTGCTTTCAATGCTCGCTGCAATCGGTCGCGTCCAGCTTTGAAATATCCCTGTATTTGATCCGGCGTTGGCTTGTTTTCGCTTCGGTCGCGCTTGACTAACCGGACAATTGTTATGCTATCGATATCCGTCGGAACCAATGCGACACCGCGATCTCGCATCAGTGCAAGCGTTGAGTCATCAACCTGATACGCGTGCTCGACGGAGTTGATGCCCGCTTGCACCGCGCGCCAGATTGCTGCGTTGTTTGTGGCGTGGGCTGCGACCTTCAATCCGACCATCTTTGCTTCCTCGACAATCGCTTTCATCTCTGCGAGCGAAAGATAACCGCGGTTTGGAGTGTTGTTTGAATAGATTTTGATCACGTTGGCCCCGTACGTATAATTTTCCCGAACTGCCTGTGCTGCGTCTTCGGGTCCGCGGACGACGCGGTACTCTTCTTCTGCGATCGCCTTATGTTTCTGCAGTAGACCTGGAAACTGTCCTCCCTCCGGGCTCAATCCGGGTCCCGAGACGAACATGCGTGGACCATCGACGCTTCCATCATTGATGGCATCTCGCAGCGCGATATCGCCGAACTGGCCGCAATTGCCAAGATCCCGGACCGTCGTGATGCCGGCGGCAAGAAACGTTCGGGCGCGCGCTGCTCCATGGAGCGCCCGCAACGGCGTGCCTTCATTGATGACGGCCTTCACTGCTTCGGAAGTCCCGCCTTTGAGAGGGTCCTCCAAATAGAGAAGGTGCGTGTGTGAATCGATCAGGCCGGGTAGAACCGAATATGCTCGCAGATCGATCTCTCGTGCCCCTGCCGGAACAGGGAGATTCTCTCCGACCGCTTCAACGCGCTTGTTTTTGACGACGATATCTCTGTTAGCGACGAAGGTTCCCTTCTCACTGTCGAAAACCCTTCCGGCATGGAGTACGGTTGTCCCGGTATCGGGTGGAGTCTGAGCTACCGTGCGAGAAGGCAAGCATATCGTGAGAATAAGCAGCAGGAATGTCGCGCAAATGCGTGGTGTCTTCATGTCATTGACCTCGCTTTCATCATGATTGTACCAGAATGTGCTCACTTTTTCTTCGCTGCCTTGAAGATGCCATTCGGTTGAATGAAACTCATTTCCGTCACACCTTTCTTCTCATCGACGGTAAACCTGACGCTGTATCCCGAGAGCCCTTTGATGTTGAATTCCGTCCCTTTGTACGGCTCAAGGTCATATTGGGGTTGGCCCGGGACGATGAGGACGATCGCCTTGGTTCCCTTGAGAACCACCTTCACTGTCTGACCCGACAGGTCGTACTCACCGGCCAGTTGCGCAAGGAACTTCGGATCTGCTAATTGATCCGACGGCTTGCGAGTAAACAGAATTTCTTTCGCAAATGGCTCGAGGGGTGAGGTGAATCCTTCGATGTCCCCCTTCGCGTTCGTGAGAAACGTAAACATGAACTTCATGCCCTCGTTATCTTTGGCAGTCGCGCGGAAGACGTCGTAGTGCCAGTGCTCCATTGAGAGGTCGAATGAATTGAACTTCCCCTTCAAGACCTTTCCATCGTTCTCAATGGTGATCAGACCGTAGCCCGGGTTTTCGTACTTGCCTGCATATTCCGGCAGCGTGTGCGATGGCTTCGTTCCAGGTTTCCGCTCGGGATCTTTTTCAGTCCGTTTTTTCTCCTCTTCGCGAGCTTTGTCAATTCGCGCGCGGAATCGTGCATGCCAATCCACCGGGTCAAGCTTGAGCAGAAGATCTGTCGCGTAGAGGCTCGCGACGCCTGGCAGGCCTGTTCCATTCATGTTTGTGAGCACAACCATGCCGATGTTGTCATCGGGCAGGAAGGACACCAGAGCCGAAAATCCGTCGATGTTACCCCCGTGCTGGATGCGAAGATGTCCCCGGTAGGGTTGAATGAACCATCCCATCCCATAGCTGGTGGGCATGAATTCCGTGAACTCGCGCGCTCCCGGCATGACCATTTGCGGCGAGTGAATTTGTGCGAGTCCTGCCTCCGAGATCACCTGCACTTCACCGGCTTTTCCTTTGTTCAGCTGCAGCATAACCCACTTCGCCATGTCCGATGCGCTCGAGTTGATGGAACCTGCCGGTCCGATCTCTGTGATGTTACGGAACGGCATCACCTTGATCGAATCCTTTTCGAGCGTGTACGGCAGACTGTAGTCGGGCGATTTCTGAGATTCCAAGACTGAGAAATTGCTGTTCGTCATTCCAAGAGGCGTGAATATCCGGGATTTGACAAAATCCTCCCATGTCTTTCCCGATACCTGCTCTACAAGGAATCCAGCCGTCATGAACATTAAGTTTTGGTACTGCCAATCGGTCCGGAAATCTTTGTTCGGCTCAAGGTACTGGAGTCGCTCGACCATTTCCTTGCGAGTGAACGAAGAGCCATACCAAAGGAGGTCATGTCTCGGCAGGCCGGAGCGATGAGTGACCAGATCGCGGGGAGTCATCCGGGTAGAAGCGAAGTCATCTTTGAGCTTGAACGCTGGGAGATACGTCTTGACCGGTTCATCCAGTTTGATCGTGCCATCGTCCGCAAGGATGCCGAGGCATGTCGCGGTGAACGCCTTTGTGGACGATCCAATCGCGAACAGCGTGTTTGCCGTGGCGGGCTGTTTCTCCTTCAGGCTCCGGTAACCGAATCCCTCTGAGAAGACAACCTTCCCGTCTTTCACGATTGCCATCGAAAGCCCCGGCACCTTCCAGACTTTCATGGTCGTATCGATGAACGCGCGAAGCTTCTGTAACGATGCTTCGAGTGCAGCGGCTTCCTTCGCGAGCTCTGCTTCTTCCTTCCGCGTCAGGTTGAACGTAAACTTCTGTCCGGATTGTGTGAAATCACCCGTGATCGTCTTGCCATCTGCCGCCAGCGCGCCCTTAAACGACGGATTGCCGGGCACGTTCGGGAGGTCGAAGGACACCGCTGATCCGTCGAACTTGATGTTTGTCAGCGGCAGGTCCTTGGCTTGCTGCTGTGGAATGTCGATGTCCCCTTTCCACGATCCATCGCTGTTCTTGTTGAACTCGATGTTGATGCTCAGATCCATTCCGGGGATCTTGATCGCTCCTTCCCAGGTTCCTTTGAGTGACTGTTGGGAAAGGACGAAGGAGGGAAGGAGGAAGAAAAGGAAGAAGAAAGAGAGCGTGCGATGCTTCGTCATGTGAAGAAGTCCTATGTTGTGACAGTTGAAGTGCGATTCACCCGATATCGGATGCCCTCCAAAGATACGGATTTCTCTGAAAAAGATTCATCCGTGCGAAGGGGTAGCGTTGCCGCGCTCGATCTTTCAGCAACCTTGGCATAAAAAAAGGTCGGGTTTTTCACCCGACCTTTTGTTTGAGGTCCGGAGTCACATCGATCAGTCTTGCTTCATTTTCTTCGCAGCGATGAAGTAGAAAATGATGAGTG
>CAZTKU010000207.1:0-4941 GCA_964614245.1 uncultured Ignavibacteriaceae bacterium | reverse complement strand
CTGCCTCTCTAGATTCAGTGAGGCGGGCAGGCTCGATGTCGCCGTGTGTGAGGGGAGTCCCAACGCGAGCTTTGAATCTAGGGAGTCGTGTGACTCTTCGTGCGCTGTTTCTTCGGGACTGGAATCGCTCCAATCACGACCCTCCAGCATGCTCTCGAAATGGCATTGGGGGCTTGTCAATGTGAAAGTAGCGCAGCAATATCATCTTCTTCGTCTCCACGAATTCTCTTGCCTGCAGGGCACAGCGATACTTTGTGAAATGGATTTTGAGTAACTTAAGAAGGTTATCACATTTCTCAGCTGAGGAGTCACAACTACGCCATGATGGACAAGATCAAGGTTCTTGAGAAATTCATGCCTGCTCTTGAGCCTGATGAAATCGAACGGGGGAAGATGACACGAGCAGTATTGAAGTACTCGGAAGAGTTCCTTCACAACATCCATAACATGCCTGCATATAGAGTGTCCGATACAAAGGGCATTGGGCTCTATGATTCACCAATTCAAGATGATCCGATCGGCATAGACGAAATTCTGGAACTGCTCAAGAACAATGTCGATAGTCCAGGTCTCAATCCTGCTTCACGTGGTCATTTGGGGTACATCCCTGGCGGAGGAATCTATCATGCAGCGTTGGGTGATTACCTTGCCGCAATCACAAATCGGTATGCCGGTGTGTTCTTTGCATCACCTGGTGCGGTTCGGATGGAAAACATGTTGTTGGCTTGGATGGCGGCGATCACCGGTTATCCAAAAACGTCTGGCGGCAATTTGACGTCGGGAGGAAGTCTGGCCAACCTGATCGGTATCGTTACCGCACGAGATGCGTTTGACCTCAAAGGTAAAGACCTGGAGAAGAGCGTCATCTATCTATCGACACAAGCGCACCATTCAATTGACAAAGCCATTCGAATCGCCGGATTGAAAGAATGTGTCGTCAGGTGCATTCCTCTTGATGAAGGTTATAGGATGAAGCCTTCAGAACTCGACATGTCAATCATCGCGGACCGAACATCAGGTCTAAACCCATGGTTGATCATTGCCTCCGCCGGTACAACAGATGTTGGTGCGGTTGACCCGCTGGGTGAGATTGGGGCAATTGCTCAGAAGCATAGATTATGGTTTCATCTTGATGCAGCCTATGGGGGATTCTTCGTTCTCTGCGACTCCGGCAAAAAGGCATTGAAAGGCATGGATACGTCAGACTCCGTTGTGATGGATCCACACAAAGGATTGTTCCTTCCTTATGGTTCTGGCGCCGTGCTCGTGAAAGACACGAAGAAACTTCTTGCATCACATCACTACGAGGCGAACTATATGCAGGATGCTTTAGGCTCAACGGATGAACTATCTCCAGCCGATCTTTCACCCGAGCTGTCAAAGCATTTCAAGGGATTAAGACTATGGTTACCCCTGAAGCTTATCGGTGTGAAACCATTCCGTGCTATGCTGGAGGAAAAGATCCTGCTGGCAAGGTATTTCTACGAGAAGGTTCAAGCCATCAACGGAATTGAGGTGGGGCCAACTCCCGAATTGTCAGTAGTGACTTTTCGATATGTTCCCGAATCAGGTGATGCAAATGATTTCAACAGGAGACTCGTCAATGAAATCCAGAGGGATGGAAGAGTGTTTCTCTCCTCGACAGTTCTCGATGGTAGATTCACTTTGAGACTGGCCGTTCTCTCTTTCAGAACTCATCTTGATACAGTTCATCAGACACTTGAAATCCTCAGGGAGAAAATAGCGAAGGTGAAAAACGGCTGATGATCTCCGCACAAGAAGACGGAAGACTCTCGCCGACCCACTGATCCATTGTCGATTGACAATCTGATTGCGCCATCTTGTTGCTACTCCTATCCGTCGAAACAAGAAAGAGGCAATTCCGAGCATCTGGGATTGCCTCTTCGCTTTTCTCCGTGACAACACAGACCCGCGTTTGTCGGTCCTCGCGCGGCCTGTTCCTCAATCGTTGATTTTCAAAACCCCATCTCCTTGATCATCTGCATGTCTCTTCTGTGGAGGCTGTCAGGCCCCACACCACCTCTTACCCCGGAGGCGAACGGGATGATCCAGTCCGGGTTCGCTTAGCCCTCGGCGAGGTTCATGAGGCGCAGCATGGCCCGGTAACGCGGGTCCCCGTGCACCGGGTCGAAGAACGGATAGCTCTTCACCGGCATGACGAGCGGGTCGCGAACCTCGATCGCACGGTTCCACCAGTCGAAGGCAGCGTCCCACTCATCCAGACCGACATGACCGAGCGCGAAGGTCGACGGGGGAACGTAGGCCTCCGCTGCGATCGCCCGCGCGCGCGCGAGCAGCCGGCGGGCGTCGTCCGGCCGTCCCGCTCGCCCGCAGGCGTAGGCCAGGAAGCCCATGGTGAATGGGCTCCCGCCCGACAACTCGTGCGCCTTCTCTAGGGCGGCGACCGCCTGGGCACCGGCGCCAATCGCGTCCCGCTGCATACCGACGACCCAGTGACCAAGGAAGTGGTTGGGATCGAGCGCAACGATTTGCTGGCCCTCGTCGGCCATACGTTCCAGCTGCCGCGAGAAGTACAACATCACGGCGAGCCACCAGCGACTGGGGATCGACAGCGGGTCGACCAGTACGACGGCGTCGAGCTCGGCTATCGCTTCGACGACCCGACCGTGCGGCATGAGGCCGCTGATCGCGTAGCGCAGGCGGACCAGCGGCGATTCGCGGTTCAGCTCCAGGGCCCGACGGCACTCGCGGTCGACCTCGGGCCAGTTGTAGTCGAGCTCCTTGCGGAGCATGCCGAGCAGGGCGTGGGTCTCGGCCAGCGTGTCGTCCAGCTCCAGCGCCCGCAGGGCGTTCCACGTACTCGTGGAGAACGCATCCCGCGGGGGCACGTTGCCGAAGAACCCCAGAAACCAGTGCAGCTCCGCGAGCGAGTCGTACGCCAGCGCGAAGCCGGAGTCCTGTTCGATCGCGCGCTGGTAGCACGCCATCGCTTTCATCAAGGCCTCGGGCGTTCCCCTCGCGAAGTGGTGCCGCCCTTCGAGGAAGCTCACGTAGGCTTCGTGGTTGACTGCCTGGCGCTTTCGCTCGCCCCCTGCCCGGCCCAACTCGCCCCGTAGACGCTCGGCGATGGCCGCCGCCACGTCATCCTCGAGGGCCAGCAGGTCGGTCAGCTCGCGGTCGTAGCGCTCGCTCCACAGGTGCAAGCCGTCGCGCGTCGAGACGAGCTGCGCCGTCACCCGCACGCGGGAGCCCGCCCGGCGCACACTCCCTTCGAGGATGCTCTCGACACCGAGTCGTGCTCCGGCCTCCCGGACGTCGAGCCCCAGGCGCCCCACCACGAACGAGGACGTCCGGGCGATCACCCGGAGCCCGGGAATCCGCGTCAGCGCGTTGATGATCTCTTCGGCCAAGCCATCGCTGAAGTACTCATTCTCCGGATCCGCGCTCATGTTGACAAAAGGGAGGACAGCGATCGAAGGCAAAGGCTTCCGCGCGTCGTGTTGGAGTTTGCTGCTCTCGGCCTCAAGGTGTTTCTTCACAGCACCAAGCTCCGAGAGGAACTCGTCCATATGCTGAAAGCGTCCCCGAAGATCTTTCTGCAGAGCCTTCTTCACCACCTGCTCCGCTTCAGCCGGAACATCCGGCCGTATACTCCTCAGCGGCTTCGGTTGTTCACTGAGAATGGAATAGATCATTGCCTGGTCATAATCGCTTTCGAACGGCAGCCGGCCAGTCATCATCTCGTAGAGAACCACCCCCAACGACCAAATATCTGTCCTTTCATCAACCTCCTCTCCGCGGGCCTGCTCCGGTGACATGTAGGCGATGGTGCCCACGGTTGTTCCCGTCCTGGTGAGCCGAACGCGTCCCGCGAGTTTCGCCAGGCCAAAGTCCAGAATCTTCGCTCCGCCATCGTTCGTGAGCATGATGTTTGCCGGTTTGATGTCGCGGTGAGCAATGCCCTTCTCGTGCGCCTTCGAAAGCCCGAGAGCCACTTGACCAGCAATCTCGAGAGCTTCATCAATCCCAAGCGATCCTCGCTGGAGCCGTTCTTTGAGGCTTTCCCCCTGGTAGCAGGCCATCACGATGAAGAGCTGCCCGTCATCCGTCTCGCCAATGTCATGGATGTTGCAGATGTTGGGATGATCGAGAGCGGAGGCTGCCTGGGCTTCGTGGGTGAAACGTTCTTTGGCTTGGGGGTCACGGGTGAGATCGGGAGAGAGGAATTTAAGGGCAACTGTCCGCTTAAGCTTGGTATCTTCAGCTCTGTATACAACGCCCATACCACCACCGCCCAACTTCTCGAGAATCTTATAGTGGGAGACGGTTGTTCCGATCATACGACCTCCTGCAGATCCCGACTGACTGCGTCGGGATTCTCAAAATTCCATCCACTCGCACACAGCGCTCGTGGGGAATTTTGGAACTTCAACGCGACGGTGCGCTTCAGCTTTGTATCCTCAGCCTTGTAGACCACGCCCATTCCGCCTTCGCCAAGCTTCTCAATAATTCTGTAATGTGAAATCGTATTGCCAATCATAATCACATCCACAAATTCTATTTTCCCTCCGCCGGCAGACCTATGCGGCGAAGCAGGGCCTGGAAGCGCGGGTCGCCGCGCAAGGGCGCCCACTCAGGCAAGCCGATGTAGGGCAAACTCTGATCGTGATCCTCGTAGGCCTTATAGAGCCATTCGATGGCCCGGTCCTTGTCTCCGGCGTCCAAATACCGAAAGGCGACGCCATGGGCACTGTAATATTGGGATTTCTCATATCGGGCCGCCAGGACGATGGCGACGGCCCGTTGAGCGCCCTCGTATCCGCCTTCCGCGAGGCCCCGCTCGAAAGCCGCCACGCGCTCGGGATCATTGGCAATCCTCATCCTCTGGTCGGCCAGCTGCTCGTCGCGCATGCCCTTGACGATGTAATATCGCTGGAATTGACTGAGAGCGATCCCCTG
>CAZTKU010000206.1:0-4967 GCA_964614245.1 uncultured Ignavibacteriaceae bacterium | reverse complement strand
CATGATCTTCGGGCCGGATTCGATGCTCTTCAACAAGAAGGACCTCCAAGACCTGGTTGGCAACATCAAGTGGTTTCTCGGGAAGGGACCTCGCCCGAAGTACGGTCGGTACACATACTGGGAGAAATTCGACTACTTCGCGGTGTTCTGGGGGATAGCCGTGATCGGTTCGACGGGACTTCTGTTGTGGTTCTCGGAGTTCTTCACGCACTTTGTTCCGGGGTGGTTCTTGAATGTTGCCACCATCATTCATAGCGACGAGGCGCTGCTGGCGGTGGGGTTCATCTTCACCGTACATTTTTTCAATACTCACCTTCGACCCGAAAAATTCCCCATGGATATTGTGGTTTTTACCGGGCGCATGTCTATCGAGGAATTCAAGCGTGACAAGCCGGCTGAATATGAAGCTCTTGTCAAGTCAGGCAAGCTTGAAGAGTACCTGGTTGAGCCATATCCTCCAATCGTGACCCGCTCTGCACGGATCTTCGGCTGGGTTGCACTCTCCGTCGGCTTCAGCATTGTGGTTTGGATTATCTATGCGATGCTGTTTGCCTATCAGTGAGGGTTGGGGATGCGATGAATTCGGTTGCAAGTTTGTCTTGTTGGTCGTATAATCAGATCATTAGCTCTGACATCATGCAGCACGTGTAGCCCTGCTGAGACTGCTTAATGAAGCGCGTTTTCCCAGAGTCGTTCTACAACATCATTACTCTCGTCGGTGCTGCCATTGCCGTCGTAAGCTTCGGTTTGATCTTGTTTCTTGTCCTGCTCGAAGCAGTGGCGGAACAGCCGAAGCCGTACATGGGAATCATCGCGTTCGTCATTCTCCCCGTGTTCCTTCTCCTTGGGCTCGTATTGATTGCTATCGGAATCGTCCGGGAGCATCGGCGAGCGCGCAAGGGAAAACCGAGCAATCTGCATCTGCCACAGGTTGATTTGAACAACCCGCGGCATCGGACCGCCTTTGTGGTTTTTTCCGTGGGAACGATTGTCCTCCTGGGTTTCTCTGCCTTCAGCAGCTTTAAGGCATACGAGTATACGGATTCGGATCAGTTTTGCGGCGAGATCTGTCACAAGGTGATGGAGCCGGAGTATACTGCATATCAGTACTCTCCTCACGCGCGCGTCGGATGTGTGAAGTGCCACATCGGGCCCGGCGCTGGCTGGTTCGTCCGTTCAAAGCTCTCTGGAACATATCAAGTGTACGCGGTGACATTCAACAAATACCCTCGGCCTATTCCCACGCCGATTGAGAACCTGCGGCCGGCTCAAGAAACCTGTGAACAATGTCACTGGCCCAAACACTTCTTCAGTGAGAAGCTGCATCAAAATACATATTTCCTGTCCGACGAACAGAACACTCGGTGGACGCTTGATCTGCTTATCAAGATCGGAGGTGGCAACATCGAGGCAGGTCCAACTTCGGGGATCCATTGGCACATGAACATCGCCAATGAGTTGACCTATGTGCATACGGACTCGCAGCGGCAGGTTATACCCTGGATACGATCGCGCATGGCGGGCGGAAAGGAGACAATCTACCGCAGTACGGAAAATCCGATCAGCGACGAGGATCTGAAGAAGTACACCACACGACGCATGGACTGTATCGATTGCCACAATCGTCCGACCCACATTTACCATCCGCCGGCCCGATCCGTCAATCATATCATGTCCCTGGGATGGATCGACCCCGAGCTCCCGAGCGTCAAGAGCATTGCGGTCAAGGCTCTGGAGAATCCCTATACTTCGAAGCAAGTCGGACTGGACAGCATCAAGCTGGGGATGGAGGAATACTACCGCGTGAACCATCCCGATGTTGCAGTCAAGAAGAAGGCGGAAATCGAGCGTGCCGTGGTCGAGGTGCAGAAGATTTTCAGCCGCAACTACTTTCCAGAGATGAAGGTGAATTGGAAGAGGTTCGTTGACAATATCGGCCACCTCTTCTATCCGGGTTGCTTCCGATGCCACGACGGGAAGCACGTGAATGATGATGGAAAGGTCCTTTCGAGAGACTGTAACGTTTGCCACACGATTCTCGCACAACAATTCGAGAAGGATAGACTGCGGTTGTCACTCGGCGGTGTCGAGTACCGTCATCCCGTTGATATAGGGGATGCCTGGAAAGAAATGAACTGTAGCGATTGCCATAATGGTCAGTAGCAGACCGCCATGAACGGTGTTTCCACAGACGATTATCAGCAGAGCAAGCGGGACTTTCTCAAGTATTTTCTGGGCGGAGGAGTCCTGGTGTGGCTTGCCGCCGTTCTCTATCCCATCCTGGCGTACCTGAAGCCGCCGAAGCAGGGGGATGTCGAGGTCACGAGTGTGAAGGCCGGGAAGGTGAGCGCGATGGAAAAAGAAACCGGCACGATTGTCCGCTTTGGCAACAAGCCTGTCATTCTTGTTCGGACGTCTGCCGGCGATTTTCGTGCCTTTACGGCGACCTGCACACATCTCGATTGCACGGTGCAGTTCCGAAAGGACATGGGACTCATTTGGTGTGCGTGCCACAATGGCAAGTACGATCTCAACGGCCGGAATGTCGCAGGCCCCCCGCCGCGGCCCTTGGATGAGTACAGGGTCATTGTTCAAGGTGAGGATATCTTCATCTCCAAGAAAGCATGATACGGTTCTGGAAACGATTGTATGATTGGGTTGATGAGCGTGTCCAGCTCAGCGGCCTGGTGGAGTTTATGGGGAAGAAGTATGTCCCGGTTCACCGGCATTCCATATGGTACTATTTTGGCGGTGTGTCGCTGTTCCTCTTCATCATTCAGGTCGTCACCGGCATTCTCTTGCTGCTCTATTACAAAGGGGGAGAGGAGCTTGCATTCGAGAGCATTCAGTTCATCATGTCGAAAGTTCAGTTCGGGTGGCTCATCCGATCGATCCATAGCTGGACAGCAAACCTCTTCATCCTCGCGGCCATGATCCACATGTTCAGCGTTTTCTTTGAGAAGGCCTATCGAAAGCCGCGGGAGTTCACATGGATCACCGGTATGCTCATGTTCTTCCTTGCCCTCGGTTTTGGTTTCAGCGGGTATTTGCTGCCGTGGAATGAACTCGCGTTCTTTGCCACGAAGGTCGGGACCGATATCGCCGGCGTCATCCCCGTGATCGGCAAGCCGATCATGGTGTTCTTGCGCGGCGGTGAAGAAGTGACCGGAGCTACCCTCTCCCGCTTTTTTGGATTTCACGTGGCGGTCTTCCCGGGAATCTTCACGGTATTTCTTGGCATCCATCTTTTACTTGTGCAGCGGCAGGGAATGAGCGAACCTCTCGAGTTTGAAAATGAATCCACGGCGGAGCGCAAGACGATGCCGTTTTTCCCCAACTTCCTCCTCCGGGATCTCCTTTTCTGGCTCATTGTCTTGAACCTGCTGGCGATCCTGGCTGTGTTCTTTCCGTGGGAGCTTGGAAAGAAGGCGGATGCATTTGCTCCTGCGCCGGCCGGGATAAAACCTGAATGGTACTTTCTCTTCATGTTTCAAACACTCAAGTACATTCCAGGGAAAGTCCTCGTTTTCGATGGCGAGGTGCTGGGCATCCTGCTTTTCAGTCTCGCGGGATTACTGTGGACGCTCGTTCCTTTTTGGGATCGAAAAAGCTCACGTGGCGAGAAGAGTCGTTCGATCAACTACATTGGCTTGTTTGTGGTGCTGTACATCATCATCCTGACCATCGTCGGGTGGGTTGCATGAATCGACTCGTGACGAACATGGTGTGCACGCTCGCCATCGGTCTCTGCTTCGCCGTGAGAGCTCCTGCGGATGACAAGTGCCTGACATGCCATCAATCGCTGGGTGACAAGGCTTCGGAGCTCTTTATGAGTGATGTGCACCGTGCGAAGGGGATTACCTGCGCTGGATGTCACGGCGGCGACGCGAAAGCCGAGGAGATGGAGCAGGCCATGAGCAAAGGAGCGGGGTTCATCGGTGTTCCAAAAGGTGATGCCATTTCGAAGGCCTGCGCCGAATGCCATTCAAATCCCGAGAGAATGAGACGGTACGGTTCGAAATTGCCGACCGATCAGTTGGAGCAATTGCAGGCGAGTGTTCACGGAAACCTCGCTACCAGCGGGAAAGAGCACATAGCCCGATGCACGACATGCCACAATGCTCATGGGATCGTCTCCGTCAAGGAGCGGGCGTCCCCGGTGTTCCCGCTCAACGTCGTCAAGACCTGCACCAAATGTCATGCGGATGCAGCCTTCATGCGGACGTATAACCCATCCTTGCCTGTGGACCAGCTCGAAAAATACCGCACGAGCGTGCACGGCTCGAGAAACGCAAAAGGCGATCCCAAGGTCGCGGAGTGTGCAAGCTGCCACGGAAGTCATGACATACGCTCTGCCAAGGACGTCAAATCATCCGTCTATGCGTCGAATCTTCCATCGACGTGTTCGACATGCCATAGCAGCGCACAGTATATGAGGGGATACAAAATCCCGACGGATCAATTTGACAAATTCTCAAAGAGTGTCCACGGCGTTGCGCTGTTGCAGAAGCATGATCTTGCAGCGCCGGCGTGCAACGACTGTCACGGCAACCACGGAGCAACGCCGCCTGGCGTAGCGTCAATCTCGAAGGTGTGCGGATCATGTCATGCCCTCAATGCCGATCTCTTTTCCTCAAGCCCTCACAAAAAGGCGTTTGACGAACGAGACCTCCCGGAATGCCAGACATGCCACGGAAACCACGAGATCATCGTCGCGACAAACAAGCTGCTTGGTGTGTCGTCGGAGGCCGTCTGCAGCAGGTGTCACGGCGAGACGCAAAATCCCAAGGGGTATGCCACTGCCAGGACGATGAGGGCCTTGATCGACAGCTTGGAGGTGGACGAGAAGCGAGCGGCGACACTCGTTGAGGAGGCGGAACAGAAAGGGATGGAGATTTCCGAAGCGAAGTACAAGCTGCGCGACGCGCGGCAAGCGCGACTCGAATCCCGAACAATGGTGCATTCAT
>CAZTKU010000205.1:0-5000 GCA_964614245.1 uncultured Ignavibacteriaceae bacterium | reverse complement strand
CAAGGGGAGCCGCGATTGACACACGACATCGACGTTGTCGTCGCGCTCCAAAAATCAGATGCCGGAAAGGTCGTGGAGGCATTCTCCGCTCCGGATTTCTACGTCGATGAGAAATCGGTTGTCGATGCGATTGAGAGACGGTCTCAGTTCAACGTCTTGAGTACGGAAGGAGGGGACAAGATCGATTTTTGGCCATTGACGGATGATCCATTTGATCTGTCTCGGTTTGCCCGGAAGCAGAATGAAGAAGTTTTCGGGACTCGAATCAAGGTCTCACGTCCTGAAGATACAATCCTGGTGAAACTGCGTTGGGCAATGCTCTCTGGGGGGAGCGAGAAGCAATTCGGAGACGCGCTGCGAGTCTATGAAGTGCAGAAGGGAGATCTCGACTTGGATTATTTGAACTCCTGGGCGGTGCGGCTGGAAATAGAATCGCTCTGGAGGCGTGTCCAAAAGGAAGCGGTGTAATTTCGAAACGGCGCGATCCATCACGTCTATGAAACATTCCGAGCTCATCCTCGTTCTCGATTTCGGCTCGCAATACACGCAGCTGATTGCCCGGCGCGTGCGCGAGCTTGGAGTGTATTCGGAGATCCATCCGTTCAATGTTCCCGTCGAGAAGATTCTTCAGCTGAAGCCGGTCGGGATCATACTGTCCGGTGGACCTTCCAGCGTGTACGAAGAAGCCGCACCGAAACCGTCCCCCAAGGTGCTTGAGCTTGGTGTTCCAGTTTTGGGCATCTGCTACGGCCTCCAACTCATCGCAGATCAGCTCGGTGGCAAAGTTGATGCCTCTGCACGGCGGGAATTCGGGAAGGCAATCCTGAAGATCGACAAGGGGGACGACCTTCTACAGGGCTTGAACGGATCGACGACCGTCTGGATGAGTCACGGAGACGCCCTCAGCAGGATTCCCACAGGATTCGAAGCGATCGCGCACACCGAGAACTCACCGATCTGCGCAATCCGAAATCCGGCAAAGAAGATCTTCGCCGTTCAGTTTCATCCGGAAGTTGCCCACACTCCGGCCGGGAAGAAGATCCTATCGAATTACCTCTTCAAGGTCTGCGGCGCAAAGGGAGATTGGACACCGGCTCATTTCATTCAGCGGTCCGTTCAGGAGATTCGGGAAAAAGTGGGATCGTCACGCGTTCTCTGCGCACTGAGCGGCGGAGTGGATTCTTCTGTCGCCGCCGTGTTGCTGCGCGAGGCGATCGGTGATCGACTGCACTGCGTTCACATCAATAATGGTCTGATGCGCAAAGGGGAGAGCGAGCAAGTCGTCGAGACGTTTCGGAAAACGTTCCACATCAACCTCACGTACGTTGACGCCACTGAGACATTTCTCTCTAGGCTGAAGGGTGTCTCGGATCCGGAGAAGAAGCGGCGAATCATCGGCAACACGTTCATCGAAGTTTTTGAAACGGAATCTCGGAAGATCGCGGGAGCCGACGGCGGATTCGAATTCCTTGCGCAAGGGACGCTCTATCCCGACGTGATTGAGTCGACGTCGTTCAAAGGGCCGTCGGTAACGATCAAGACGCATCATAATGTTGGTGGTCTGCCGGATAAGATGAATTTCAAGCTCATCGAGCCGTTCCGGGAGTTGTTCAAGGACGAGGTGAGGGAGGTGGGACGCAAGCTTGGTCTGCCCGAGTCGTTCATCGAGCGCCATCCGTTCCCCGGTCCGGGACTTGCTGTCAGAGTCCTGGGCGACATCACGAAAGAGCAACTGGACTTGCTCCGCGAGGCGGATGCAATTTTCATCGAAGAAATCAAGAATGCCGGGCTTTACAATGAGATCTGGCAGGCGTTTGTCGTGCTCTTGCCTGTTCGGTCCGTCGGTGTGATGGGAGATGGAAGAACGTATGAATATACCGTGGCGCTCCGTGCTGTCACAAGCGTCGATGGCATGACCGCCGACTGGGCTCGGATTCCGCCGGATGTGTTGGCGGTGGTTTCGAATCGGATCATCAACGAGCTTCGTGGGATCAATCGTGTTGTCTTCGATGTCAGCTCGAAGCCTCCCGCGACGATCGAGTGGGAGTGAGAAGTACAAAGTAAGAAGCAAGAAGTGAAAAGTGAGAAGTAAATAAGGAGAAAGTGAGTAGGAGCGCGGATTGTGAATAGTGAGCCGTCAACCGTGAACAGTAAGGAGTATGGGGTAGGCAGTCGGCAGAATGCAGACGGAAAACTCAAAAACTTGTGCGCCAGAGGCGCACCAGTCCCGCTTTACGGGATCCCGAAAATCGGGACCCGCTACGCAGTCTGGCGGGTCCGCACATGGCGGACAACCTGAAACTCAAAGCCCTGAACTCAGAACCAGGAACTCCAAACCCAAAACTCAGAACCGGAAACTTAGAACTGGAAACCACCAGCCTTGACCCCATTGATTGAGTTCCGCAGCATAACAAAGAAGTTTGGCAGCTTCACCGCCGTTGACGACATTACCCTCAGTGTGCCGCCGGGAGAGCTCTTCGGCTTTCTCGGTCCGAACGGTGCAGGAAAAACCACCACCATCAAGATGATGGCCGGGCTGTTTGCGCCAACCAGCGGGCAAATCATCATCAATGGGTACGACGTCGTCAAGAAGCCGATCGAGGCAAAGATGTCCATCTCCTACGTGCCTGACATGCCATTTTTGTACGACAAGCTCACAGGAAGGGAATTCCTCTATTTTATCGGCGGGCTCTTCAAGATGGAAAAGAAAACCGTCGCCCGGAAGATTGAGGAGTTGATTGCACACTTCGAGATCGGCGACTGGGTTGACAAGCGAACGGAGGATTACTCTCAGGGGATGCGCCAACGCGTGACGATCGCGGCGTCTCTGGTGCACGAGCCCAAGGTCCTCATCATTGACGAGCCGATGGTGGGACTCGATCCAAGGAGTTCGAAAATCGTTCGTGAAACATTGAGGCAGAAGGTCCGTGGGGGGACCAGCATCTTCATGTCCACCCACAGTCTCCCGATCGCTGAAGAGCTCTGCGATCGGATCGGCTTTATTAAGGACGGTCGGCTTGTGTTTGTGGGCACTCAGGAACAGCTCCAAACCTATAAACAAAAGTACGACGGCAAGTTCGAATCCGTATTCCTTGAGATTACAAAATAAGGTCTCCCAGCTCTCTCTGCTGCAACCTGCTGACTAAACCAACGACCGATGGGCACCTTCTTTCACATCCTCAGGTATAAGTTCATCGCGTTCATCAAGAGCACCTTTGCGCCTCAGTTTGTAACGGCTGTGCGCGGGTTCGGCTCGTTGGCGGTTTTCGGCGGGTTCGCCGTTGTGGCCTACCTCTTTTCCTTGGGGATCACCCAATTCGTTCTCGACCAGGCAAAAATCGGTCTATTTCTCTACCATCGCTTCATTTCGATGATGCTGTTCGTATTCTTCGTGGCTGTGAATATGGGCAACATTATCGTTTCCTACGCCACCATGTACAAGTCCTCTGAAGTGGGGTATCTATTCACCAAGCCCATACCCTACACGCAGATATTTGTGCTGAAATTCCTTGACAATTTTCTCTATAGCTCGACAACGATGTTCCTCATGGCATTCATGGTGCTGCTTGGCTACGGCAGCTATTTTGGATATCCGTGGTATACGTTTCTCGGCGCGATGGTCTTTGTCCTTGTCCCCTTCATGTTTCTGTCGGCCTGCATTGCAGTGTTGATCCTTATGTCATTGATGAAGGTGGCGAGCAAATGGGGATTTCGAAAGGTTGTCGCCACTCTCGCTGTCCTCTACCTTGGAATCGTTGTTCTCTTCTTCAGGTTCTCAAATCCCATCAAGCTTGTTCAGGAAGTCAATCGTTACTTCCCGAACGTCGACGCGTACCTCAAAGGACTCGATTCAGGCGTGCTTTCCTATCTGCCGAATAACTGGGTGGCGGACTTCCTCTTCTTTATGGCTCGGGGCGAAGTTCATCTGGCTGTTCTGACCGCTGCCCAGTTGTTCACGGTCACTCTCGCAGTGTTCCTGATTCTCCTGTTTGTCGCCAATCGGTTCTACTATCGGAGTTGGCTGGCAACCTTTGAATTTCAGGCAAGAGCGAACACGATTGAGCGTGGGAAGCGAATCAAGCTTTTTGATTTCCGCAAGGAGTCACTGCTCTCCCCGCAGATGGAATCGCTCCTGAAAAAAGAGTACTTCCAGTTCTTCCGCGAGGCGAGCCAATGGATTCATCTCGCATTGATGGTCGTTCTTGTCGCCGTGTTTGCGCTGAGCGTGCGGAACCTCAATCTCACGCTGCGCGTGACCGAGGTCCAGACGATCACCTATCTCATCCTCTATGCCTTCGGTGGATTCCTCACCTGTTCGCTGTGCTTACGCTTCGTCTTCCCGGCCATCAGTCTTGAAGGCCAAGCGTTCTGGTCGCAGCTCAGTGCTCCCCTGGATATCAGAAAGGTCTATTTTGCGAAATTCGTCCTTGGATTCTTGACTGTTCTGTTTCTCGGCATGCTGGTTGCGATCTTCACCAATGAGCCATTCTTACGAATCACGGAGCGCCGACCCTTGCTCTTGTATCTTGGCATCTTCAGTGCGTTCTGGGTTTCCGTGACCATGGTTGCGCTCAACCTCGGGCTGGGCGGATATTTTGCCAACTATCAGGAAAAGAATCCGATTCGCGTTGCCTCGTCCCAAGGTGCGACGCTCACCTTCCTCGTTTCGCTCGTGTACCTGATTGTTCTGGTCTCCGTTGTCATCGTTCCTCTCACGCAGTACTTTCAGTCGCTCTTCCTTTTTTTCCCGTTTGACATGACGACGATCGTCGTGCCGGGCACTCTGGTGGGCATCCTCTCAGCCGCGCTCGCCGGGTTTGCGAGTGCTGTGGGTCTGCGTTCACTTGCGCGAGATTTCTGATTGCAATTCTGCGCCCCGATCTCTATCTTTTGCCTGTATGATCGATGAACCAACGTTGTCGCAGTGGCTTGAGCATGCCCGAGCGTGTGTGGATGACCGGAAACTCCTGCACGCGCTGCAGCTCTACTACAAGATTGTG
>CAZTKU010000204.1:0-5036 GCA_964614245.1 uncultured Ignavibacteriaceae bacterium | reverse complement strand
GATCACGCAGTAGCCCAGAACGAGAAGAATGGGTGCCACGACAAGAGGTAACGTTCCATCCCATGGCTCCTGTGCGAGCGCGACATAACCCAGAATGATTGTGAGCAGGCCTACTCCCAAGATCTGGTAGTTGCTTTTTGTGAATGGCAGACTTACCGGATGTCCTTTTCGTTTGGGTGCAACTTTGGAGGCAACTCGTGCCATAGCGATCTCCTGACTCTCCCCCGTAATAAAAAGCCCAGCGTTGGGGGGTACGCCGGGCTTGACCGTTGAATGACGACAGTCAGGGGAGTAACGGTCGTCTAGGTCAAGCTCAAATTTACATCATTTCCCGATAATGTCAAGTCCAACGTACAGACGTCTAAGACCAGGAACGTAGCCCGGTAACAAGTTTTCCATCAACCAATTGCAGAACCCGATCTGCCCTTTTTGTCAGATCGAGATTATGCGTCGCAATCACAAATGTCAGACCCCGCTTCTCCGCCAGGTCCATGAGCAACTGGTGAAGTCTGAGGCCATTTTGTTCATCGAGATTTCCCGATGGCTCATCGGCTAGCACAAGCTGGGGATCATTCATCAGCGCTCGGGCAACAGCAACGCGCTGCTGCTCTCCGCCCGAGAGCTCGTTTGGTTTGTGGTCAAGGCGTTCTTCGAGCCCAACCTCCTGAAGCAGTGCCGCGGCCCTGGTGCTTGCCTCCTTCATCAATTCTCCTTTGATGAGCGCCGGCATTGCCACATTCTCGAGCGCTGTGAACTCTGGAAGCAAATGATGAAACTGGAAGACGAACCCGAGTTTGCTGTTGCGAAAATGCGCGAGCTCCTCCTCGGACAACACGCTCAGGTCGAGGCCGTCGACATACACCTTACCTGACGTCGGTCGGTCGAGCCCGCCCAATAAATGGAGCAGCGTACTCTTCCCCGAGCCCGATGGACCGACAACGACGACGATTTCACTTTGTCGCACGTCCATATCGACGCCCTTGAGAACCTGTAGCTTGAGATCCTTCCCCATCAGAAATTCTTTGTGCAGCATTTCTGCACGAAGCAACGTCTTTCTTTCAACTATTCCCAACGAATTGCCTCCACGGGTATAAGGCTCGCAGCGCGCTTCGCAGGATAGAGGGCCGCGAGAGAACACAATCCGATTGCCGTTATGGTGACGACCAGGACATCGAGCAGTTGAATGTCCACGGGGATTGCAGGGATGATGTACACTGTGGGATCGAGCGGGAAGAGGTGATATTTTCCCTGTAAGAAGACAAGGAGCAGACCCAATCCGAGTCCCAGAAGGCTGCCAAGAACGCCGACGAAGACACCTTCGAACATGAAAATGCGAATGATGCTTCTGTCGGTGGCTCCCATCGACTTGAGCACACCAATATCACGTGTTTTCTCGATGACAGACATCGTCAGAGATCCAAGCAGGTTGAAGGATGCCACGCCGACGATCAGGCACAGAATGATATATGCCATCCATCGCTCGATCTTCATCACCGAATACAGGTCACGGTGAAGATCGTACCACGTCATCACCCGAAATGATGGTCCGTACTTGTCGAGCAGCATTGACTTGAAACGATCTGAGCGGTCGATGCTTCGAAGTCGCAGCTCCACACCACTGATTTTCTTTCCCATACCGAAGAGTGACTGCGCAGCATTCAGCCCCACGAACGCATAGTATGAATCGTACTCTTTGTTGTTCGATTCGTAGATACCAACGACGCGGAAGCGCCGAATCAACGGCTGGCCCAGCTGAAGCAACGCGGTTTCGGACCCGGCGAGGCTCACGACCGACAACGTATCGCCGACAGCCGCTCCGAGGCGATCCGAAAGTGTCAGCCCGAGTATGATTCCGTTCCGGTTGCGCCCGCCGAAATCGAGATTGCCGAGAACAATTTTGTCTTTGAGGCCCGAGACGGCCGCTATACGCTCGGTCTCGATGCCTTTAACGTTGATAACACGATTCAGATTGCGAGACACAACGACTGCTTTACCCACTGCAAATGCCGCCACCCCTGCAACGTCACCCTGTCGTGAGGCATATGCGATGATCGGCTCGTAGCTTGAGACATCCGTCTGCTTCGGGCTCTCGATGCGTAGATGGGGATCGAAATTGACAAGGATCGATGTCACCAGCCCGCCGAACCCATTGAACACAGAGAGGACAACGATCAATGCTGCGACACCGATCATGACTCCGATGACGGAGATGATCGAGATCACGGTCACAAGTCCGACTTGTCGCTTTGAGACAAGATAGCGGAGCGCTATGGAACGTTCGACGCTCATGAGCCGAAGCGAATCATCCTTACGGGGTCGCGATTCGCCGCAAGCCGCGATGGAATCAATGACGAGAGAAAACACATTATGAGCGTCAGAGCGCTCACGATGGCGAAACTCGAAATGTTCATATCAATGGGAACATGTGTCATGTAGTAAATGCCGGCCGGCAAGGAAATCACGCTGTATTCCATCTCGAGCCAGCAGAGCACGAAAGCCAGCACATTGCCGAAGATCGTGCCGAGCACGCCTATGAACATGCCTTGAATCAGGAAGACCTGCATAATCTTTTTGCGGTTTGTGCCGATCGCGCGCAGGATTCCGACCTCTTTGGATTTCTCCATCACCATCATCAAAAGTGTGCCGACAATGTTAACGGTTGCGACGACCACGATGAGGCCAATGATGATGGGAATCGGTTTCTTCTGGAGCTCGATCCATGTGAAGAGGTTGCGATTCATCTGGTAGGTCGTTCGAGCATAGTAGGGATAGCCGAGCTCTTCAGGAATCTGACGTGCCAAAGTGCCCAGTTTGTCCAGATCCGTCACGAGGATGTCAAAGCCGGAAACCATGGGCCCGACCGCGAAGAGACGTTGAGCGTTCCTGATGTTGACGTAGACGTACGTCTCGTCGTAATCCGCCATCCCTGTTTCATACAAGCCCATCACCTCGAATTGCATGACACGCGTTTGTGACAAGGAGAGCGACGAACCGCCAAGCGAGAGCAACAGGATGCGATCACCTACGTGCACCTCGAGCTTCTGCGCAAGGCGCCGTCCAAGGATGATTCCCTCGACGCCTTTCTCTCGCGCGCCCAGGCGATACGCTCCTTCGACCAGTCTCTGCTTGGCAGCGGAAACGTCATTCTTCGGATCGACTCCTTTGATCAACACTCCATCAGTTGCTGCGGCAGATCGAATCATTCCTTCTCGGGAGAGATACGGTGCCATCTCCAGGACCTCGGGATATCGAGATTTCACGAGCTGCATGGCTTGGGTGGGATTGCTCAGGAGCTGATTCTGGAAGGCGATAAGCTGCATGTGAGCCGTGAAGCTCACGACATTTTCTTTGATTGTCCTCTCAAAGCCGCTGAGGACCGATAATGTGATGATGAGCGCGGCAACGCCGAGCGTCACGCCGACGACCGCTATGAGTGTGATGAAGGAAACGAAACCACGATGGCGGCGAGAACGCAAGTAGCGAAGGGCGATGAACATCGAAACTGGCATAGTGGACTTTGGAGACCTGTCAGGGTTTGCCGAGAAAGTTACTTCTTTGTTCCCCATTGCAGGAGATAACTTTTGATAAAGTCGTCAATCTCACCATCCATGACGGATTGAACGTCGCTTGTTTCCCTGCCCGTTCGGTGGTCCTTTACCAGCGTGTACGGTTGAAACACGTACGACCGGATCTGGCTCCCCCATTCGATTTTCTTCTTGGAGCTTTCGATCGCATTGAGCCGAGCTTCTTCTTCCTCCCGCCTGAGCTGGTAGAGACGCGATTTGAGCATCTTCATCGCACGCTCGCGGTTCTGAAATTGCGATCTCTCCTGCTGGCATGCGACCACGATGCCCGTCGGGAGGTGGGTAATGCGTACGGCAGTCTCTACCTTATTGACGTTCTGACCGCCTTTTCCGCCCGATCGATAGGTGTCGATCTTGATGTCGGGGGGATTGATCTCGATTTCAACATCGTCTTCGATCTCCGGATAGACAAAAATCGAGGCAAATGACGTATGCCGGCGCGCATTTGCATCGAAGGGAGAGATCCGCACAAGCCGGTGGACGCCACTTTCTGCCTTCAGATAGCCGTAGGCATATTTACCGATGACTTCAATCGTCGCACTCTTGATGCCGGCGCCTTCTCCCTCGAGCATATCAGCCAGATTGACCTTAAACCCCTTCTGCTCGCACCATCGGGTGTACATCCTGAGGAGCATCTGCGCCCAATCTTGCGATTCCGTGCCTCCGGCTCCCGAGTGAATCGTCAGAAGCGCGTTTTTCTCGTCGTCCACTCCCCCGAGCATGTTCTTGAGCTCCAGTGACCCGATCTCCTCTTCGAGCTTCTTGAGGTCATTGACGATTTCCTCGACGACGTCCTTCTCGTTGCTTTCCTCTGCAAGCTCGATGAGCATTCCGGTATCTTGCGCCAGCGAATTCAACTTCCCCCACGAATCGATCCAGTCTTTCTTCAAGTTGATTTCCTGCAGGACCTTTTGTGCTGCGGTGTTGTCACTCCAGAAGTGTGGCTCATGAGTCTTGACCTGCAGCTTTTCGATTTCAGCTTCCTTCTTGTCGAGGTCAAAGATACCCCCTCAGAGAGGCGAGTCTCTCTTTTTGTTCCTCGAGCTTTTCCTTCAATTCTTCAAACATAGTTAGATTCTCATTTCCTCTTCCACATCAATTTCCATTCGAAGCAACGCTGCGCTCAGCGTCTTGCCCTGCGCGTCGTTCTTCAACGATTTTGTTCCCCCGCCCCCCAGCGCCTGATGCAGGAGAAAGTTCAGTGCCCACAAGTTTGGCAGTTCATACCGCTCGACATTTCCCTTCACAATTCCTTCAAAATGTTTCTGGACGCGATCCGCCGTCACGTACTTTCGGATCAGCGGATAATATTCTTCTTTCAGTGCGATTAGCCCGACATTGGCTGTATCCCCTTTGTCCCCCGAACGAGCGTGACAGATCTGTCGAAGCTGAACTCTCATGGCTCCTACGCTTGCTGGATAATCACTCTCGGTGTGACAGCGCTTTTGGGAA
>CAZTKU010000203.1:0-5038 GCA_964614245.1 uncultured Ignavibacteriaceae bacterium | reverse complement strand
GGCCCTTCGATCTCACGATGAAGAAAATGAACCGCGTGATGGATGAGATGGAGAAGATTCTGGAACGTATAGAAAACAAGTGATGCTCGTCGTACAAAGAGCGTTCGGCAGCAGCGGAACAGCCAGAGGCTCCAGCCTCGTACCAGGAGGAACAGAACGATGTACCAAACAATACAAGATTTCGTTGACGATTGGAAAAACGAGAGCGAAGCAACGCTCAAAGTACTCAATGCCCTGACCGACGCATGCCTGGGACAAAAGGTGACTGCAGAAGGCCGCTCGCTTGGCTATTTGGCCTGGCATATCGTTCTGACGCTCGGCGAGATGGGCGGAAAAACCGGCCTGTTCGTCAAGGCGCCGGCAGAAGATGCGGCTCAGCCTGAAAAAGCGGCGGGGATTGCAGCCGCGTACGAGACAGCATCGCAGTCAATTGCCGATGACGTTCAATTGAAATGGACGGACCGCTCGCTCCGCGACGAGATTGACATGTACGGAGAGAAATGGAAACGCGGCTACGCGCTTGCATCTCTGGTGAAGCACCAAATCCACCATCGTGCACAAATGACCGTCCTGATGCGGCAGGCGGGGCTCAAAGTGCCGGGCATCTACGGACCGTCACGCGAGGAGTGGTCGCAGTTCGGCATGCCGCCACAAAAGTAGAGCCTATGTCAAGCACCTCGATTGCTGCCATCCTCCTTGCCGCGGGCAGCTCGACGCGTCTCGGTACCTCAAAGCAGTTGCTGAGCTACCGTGGTCGAAGTCTGCTGCGCCATGTGGCAGAGACTGCGCTTGCCTCGAGTGCCACGGAAGTGCACGTGGTGTTGGGGTTTGAAGCAGAACGAATGAAAGCCGAGCTCGGCGGCCTCGACGTCCATCTTGCCGATAATCCCAACTGGAACGAAGGAATAGCGTCGTCCATTCGTGCCGGCATCTCCGCCCTACCGCAATCTGTCGATGCCGCGCTGATTCTCCTGTGCGACCAACCTCTGATCACAGCGTACGTTCTCAACGAGATGGTCAATGCTTACACCGCGACGGGGAAACCGATCGTCGCCTGCGAATACGGCGGCACGCTTGGTGTGCCCGTCCTGTTTGCCCGCTTCTTCTTTCCGGAGCTGCTTCGCCTCCAAGGAGACCGGGGAGCGAAGCAGTTGATTACGCAGAACCTCGATCAGGTCACGGCCATTCTATTTCCGGGCGGGAGCGTTGATATTGATACTCTTGCCGACAAGGAACAGTTCTTTTCTTCTTCAAAGGCGTAGATTCGGCTTATCCAATCTCCATTCACCGACCCTGGACCTCCATTTGCCGAAAACGCTGCAACAATTGGGCTCAGGTCAAGTATCTTTAAGGTGAACAGTTTGACAGGAGAATCGTATGGATGAAATGAAATCTTCCCGAATGACCTGGCAGGTCGTCATCGGTGCTACAGTTCTTCTTCTTGGGATCGTGTTCTTGTTGGACAATTTCGACCTGATTGATGTCGGCCCGGTGTGGCGGTACTGGCCATTGATTTTTGTGGCAATGGGCCTCAGTAAGATCGTTCAGGCCGAGAATTCCTGGGAACGCCGGAGAGGCTTCTGGTGGACCTTCATCGGCTTGTGGTTATTCGTTTCGGTGGCGCATATCTTTGGCCTTACGTTCCGCGACTCGTGGCCTATCCTGCTGATCGGCGCAGGAATCGGCATGATTTGGAAATCCCTCATCCCTGAACCAGGACGCAAATTCGCAAAGGACTAGAACTATGGAGAAAAGAAGCTCGTATCACCTCGGCTCTCAACTTGTCTTGGGGTCGATCGTCGTACTCCTCGGAGTGGTGTTCACACTCGACAATCTCGGCATCTTGGATGCCGGAGAATTCCTACAATTCTGGCCGGTCCTGTTGATCATCTATGGACTCTACCGCATCGTCGTCTGCGAGACTCCCGCCGGGAAAATCTGGGGTGCACTGTGGGTCCTCATCGGCGGCATTCTGCTCCTCAACAAACTCTACGTGATCCACGTCTATTTCTGGGATCTGTGGCCCCTTATCCTGGTCTTCATCGGTGTCAGCTTGATGCTTCGCAGCACGCGACGCCGGCACGAACTCGCCGTGGGCTCGTCCGGCATAGCTGCTGACAGCAATTCAACGATCAGCGCCTTCGCGCTCCTGGGGGGGCTCAAACGCACAAATGATTCGCAGGACTTCCGGGGCGGAGAAGCAACGGCCATCATGGGCGGGTGCGAGATCGATCTCCGCCAGGCCTCCATCAAAGAGGGAGACGCTGTGCTGGATCTCTTTGCCTTCTGGGGTGGAATCGAGGTGAGTGTCCCGGAAGACTGGTCCGTTGTGGTTGAAGGGATTCCTGTATTAGGAGGATATGAAGACAACTCGCGTCCACCCAAGGGTGAGGCGCGGAAGCGATTGATCATCAAAGGCTATGCTGTCATGGGCGGCGTCGAGATCAAGAACTAGACAATGCATCCCATCCTCGCAAATCAAGAGCGGCTTGCGATCTACATGCTCGCGTGGCTCATCTTTGGGGGAATGCTCGCCGCAGTGCTCGCGGTGCCGAAGGACTTTCTGTGGACGGAGTCGCTTGCTGTTGCGGTACCGCTGACCCTGCTGTACGGGACTATTTGCCTCTCGTCGTGGTACATGTGTCGGGTGTTCCCACTGCACAAGACGGGTTATGCGCAGCTGCTGCTTCTGTATGTCATTGCCGGCTTCCTCATGAGCTCTTTGTGGATCCTCATCGGCAACGGCTGGACTCTGCTCCTCGAGCGCCTCTCGTTATTCGCTCCTCTCAGCGCTCGGTTCACCGCCAAAACCCCTCTCCTCGTCGGAGTCGGCTTCATCCTCTTCACGCTGACCGTCGCAGTTCACTACCTCATCATCACCTTCGAAGCGACAAAGGTGGCAGAGCAACGCGAGCTCCAATCGCGCATACTGGCTCAAGAGGCCGAATTGAAGGCGCTCCGCGCACAAATCAATCCGCACTTTCTCTTCAACAGCCTGAACTCCATCAGTGCCCTGACCACGCAGAACCCCGCCGCGGCCCGTACCATGACCCTGCGGCTGGCAGATTTCCTCAGAAGAAGCTTGCGCGTGGGCACCCAGGAGCTCATACGGCTCGAGGAAGAGGTTTCTCTGACACTGAACTTTCTCGAGATTGAACAGATCCGATTCGGCCCACGCCTCAGAGTGGAGCAATCGATCGGCGAGCCGTGCAAAGACTGCCTTGTCCCTCCCCTTATTCTTCAGCCGCTTGTCGAAAACGCTATTCACCATGGCATAGCTCAGCTCGTTGGCGGCGGGACGATACGGCTGCTGGCTGACTGGAGCGGGAGCGTTCTCCGCATCCAGTTGGAAAACCCCGTCGATGCTGATCGGACGAAGAGTCGAAGAACAGGGTTCGGACTCGAGAACATCAGGAAGCGATTGAGAGCCATTTATGAGACGGACGCCGATCTCCGCACTGAAGAGAAGGACGGTTGCTTCATTGCTGAGCTCTCCCTCCCGGCCCAGACAAGCCGGGCGTTTTCAAACCGCCAGAAAGCCGAAAATGGCAATGGACTGACCGACGTTTCCGGTAAGTAGCCTTCACCTCTCCCTCCCCGTTGCTTTACACAACTCAGTTGTCGGATTTCCGCCTCTTTTTGTATCTTTGAATATCGATGCAAACGATCCGTTCCGTCATCGTTGACGATGAAGAGCTCGCGCGCGGCATCGTGCGCGAGTTCCTCACCCCGCACTCTGATATCGAGATCATCGCTGAATGCTCGAACGGCTTTGAAGCAGTGAAAGCGATAACCGAGCTAAAGCCCGATCTTATCTTCCTCGACATTCAAATGCCGAAGCTCACCGGCTTGGAAGTTCTTGAGCTTGTTGATAAGAACCTCTCCGTCATTTTTGTGACAGCCTATGACCAGTACGCCGTGAGAGCATTCGAGGTGCACGCGATTGACTATTTGCTGAAGCCTTTCACGAAACAGCGCTTTGATGAAGCGCTTGGGCGAGCCCGATCGAAGATCGCACAGCATGAACCCGCGTCGTTCAGCGAGGTTCTGGCCGACGCTCGTCCGCGCGATGTTCCTCTCGAACGAGTCCTGGTGCGCGAAGGATCCAAGGTGCACGTTCTTCCCATCGACCGAATCGATTATGTCGAAGCGCAGGATGATTACATTGCGATCAGGTCTGAGGGAAAAACGCACCTGAAGCAGCAGCGGCTCACGGAACTCGAATCCTCTCTCGATCAGAAGCGGTTCGTTCGAATCCACCGCTCGTACATTCTCAACGTCGATCGCCTGGCTCGTCTCGAACTCTACGCCAAGGACAGCCGGATGGCGGTCTTGAAGGATGGAACGAAGCTGCCCGTGAGCAGGACGGGATATGAGAAACTGAAAGGGCTGTTGTAGCAAGACCTGACAGGCTTCTAAAACCTGTCAGGTCTGAAGACAGGAGAACGGTAGGAAGGAAACAATGAAAGACTTCCATAAACTGGAACTTGGGAAGTTCTACCATATATATAATCGCGGAAATAACCGTGAGAACGTATTCATTGAAGACAGGAATTATGCCTACTTCCTGCGGCTCTATGCGAAATACATCCCTCCCGTCGCCGAGACTTACGCTTACTCACTGATGAGAAATCATTTTCATATCTTGGTAAGGATCAAGGACGAATCAGAGACGCCAGCCCATTCCACGCTATCGACAGTGAGCTTCGATCCATCGCGAAAGTTCTCGAACCTTTTCAACGCCTATGCAAAATCAGTCAATAACGCATACCACCGAACAGGAGCGTTGTTTCAACGACCCTTTGGGCGAATCGAAGTAGCTTCAGAAAGTTACTTCATGCGGCTTGTTCTCTACATTCATTTGAATCCTCAGCGGCACGGGTTTGTCAAACACTTCGAATCGTACCTCTATTCATCATATCAAATGTTTCTATCGGCTGAACCTACATTCTTGAGGAGAAAAGAAGTCCTCGACTGGTTTGGATCCAAAGAATCCTTCATTCAAGCTCACCAAACATACGGAGATGAGAAAGGCTTG
>CAZTKU010000202.1:0-5079 GCA_964614245.1 uncultured Ignavibacteriaceae bacterium | reverse complement strand
CAGGATTCTCTTGCCGTTCAGCACGAGCTCAACCGAATCGCGAGGGCTCGCGATAATCGGAACGGGGCTGACCTTGAAAGGAACCGAGAGGGAGGTGTTCTCCCACTCGATCCGCAGGACGCCAGAGTAGTTGGCTCCGCGCTCAAAGGCGAAGGTCAGTTTTTCAACCGGGGTGGAAAACCGTTTCTTTTCCAGATCGATCCGTGCAAGATCCTGTTGCGGATTGTACACGGTGCCCCACTGTCCCACTTGCTTGTTGATGATCAGCTTCCACGGTCCTTCCGAGGGTAAAGTCCAGAGTGAATATGAACCCCTTGGAATTTCCATCCCCCCGAGTTCCAAATCGGCTTCGGTGGTAAAACGTGTAGCCTCATTTGCACCCGTTCTCCAGACCTTATGGTACGGGACGAACTCGCCCATAATCTTCCGCCCACGCATGGACGGCCTTCCATAGTTGATGGAAATCCTCATTCCATTAATGATCACCTCGGATGAGTCTCGGGGCACCGGGATCGGTTGCTGGGAAAGCAGTAGCGGCGAACTGAGGGATGAGCCCAGGACAAGGAGAGTGATCAATATCGAAGAGGTGTTTCGCTTCATATTCAAAAGGAGGTGGGGCCTTCGCACAACAAACCGGGTTCCATCATAACAAAAAAAGGAATGTTGTGCAACAGCGGATTCAAATTGGTTCGAGGGCTCGCGCGACCATGATCCCGGATTGCTTTTTATTGCCGGCCAGGTACTCGGCCAGCGTCTTCTCTGTAATGACGACCTTCTGACCGACGTTCGGGGCGTGCATTAAGTGAAGCTTGTTGTCCTGCCAGACCGCGATACCCGTATGCGCGATATCCAGGCCGGGTATAGTACAAGTGATGGCAAGGATATCGCCGCTCTTGATCTTCGACGCGCAGTTCTCAACGTCTGCCTTGGGAATATGGTACATCTCGCGTTTATTGATCTCTGCTTCCTGCCGCGCGATCATCTTGACGAATTCGGGATGTTCCCTCAATTGTGGGTATGAATCAACGTGGGTTGACATGAAGTCAACAGTCTTTTTGTACGGAACGCTGCCGATCGACCTGGTGATGTCTTTCAGCACGCCCTTTTTCTCATTGTCATAAATGTAGTCCGAAAAGTAGTGCAACCGACTCGGATAACGGTTAATCACCCCCCCTCGGTAGCGAATGAATTGAAGCTCCGCCTTGTACGCTTCGAACGTCATGGTGTTCTTCTTCACACAACGTGCAAGGGAGAGGGAGTTTTCGCACAACAACACGCAATCGAGTCCGCGCAAGTTGACGACGAGCCGTTCCTCACCGGGTGCTTCCAGCGAGTGAGCAGCGTAGTCCGCGCCCAGAAAGGATTTGCCGATTTCGACGATCACCTCGTTCATGAGCCTCTTGTGCAGATTCAGCGAGACTGCCAGGTCGAATTTCCTGGCGCAGATCAGAGCGTCTTCGTCATCAACAAAGAAAAGCGCGTTGAAGTGTGACCTTCCCGGTAACAGAGGAACGCTGGCTGCAAAGGGTATGATTCCCAGAAAAGTGCGCCTGTTCATCATTGGATCCTTTCTTACAGGGCCATTCCCACGCCAGCAGTGAGAAGAAATCCCGAATAATTAAACTCAACGGTCGTGGTTTCCGTTGTATGTTCTCCGAACCGTGTGACATCTCCGCCGAGCTTACCAAACTGGGCAACCCGGTATCCCCCCTCAATCCGAAAGAACATGGGTCCGGCAATTGGAACATCCGCACCAAGGAAAATACCAACAGTGACTTTGGATTTCTTGTATGTTCCGCTGGTCTCGGCGAGAGGAATTAACGTTGGCTCCCCGCTGACTTTTACCGTTCGCGTTCCGTACGCTTCAGCCGTCGCTCGCGCAAATGTCAAAGCCATATCCACCTGAAGGTACCATTGAAGAAAATATGGTTGTGCTGAAGGAAAATGCGCGATCCCCAGAGAAAGATCGCTCGAGCCAACAGTGCGGATCAATGACAAGCTGGCCTCCGGGCTGTTGTACGAAGCCGTGACCCTTTTCGAGTTGTAGAGCGCCGTGAGGGAAAACGCGAATTCTCTATTCAAACGGTACTGAACCCGTCCGGAAAAAACGGGTGACCGTTTCATGGAAGCAAACGCTCCAACCGGTATACCCTGGCGATTCCATCCCTCAGCATCCGCGCTGTTATCACCGTCGACGTCATCGAGGCTGAGGAGGGCATATCCAACAGAGCCGCTGATGGACCAACTTCGATCTTGCGCGTTAAGGTGTCCAGGGTGGGTGCCGAACGCGAGAGCGATGACGGTAAGCCAAACGAGTGCGCGCCGCGGGCTGAGCCGCGACGCGCAGGCGTGAATGTTAGAAGGGGGTTTCATCGGTTGGCTCGGGCGGCAGGAACGCAGCCTCACGGAACCGCGTGAGGTTTTCGAATCGAGCATATTGTTTGATGAAGGCGAGGCGTACTGCGCCCGTGGGGCCATTGCGTTGCTTCCCGATGATAAGCTCGGCCATCCCTTCGGTCGGCTCCTTTGTCTCGGGATCAATGTCGATCCCGAACATCTCCGGGCGATGGACGAAGATCACAACGTCCGCATCCTGCTCGATGGCGCCGGATTCACGCAGGTCGGCAAGCACCGGGCGCTTGTCACCGCGCAGCTCGAGAGCCCGGTTCAACTGAGAAAGGGCGACGACGGGGATGTTCAATTCTTTGGCGAGAGCCTTAAGAGAGCGCGAGATCGACGAGATTTCCTGTTCACGGCTCTGTGCGTTCTTCGGGCCCTGCATCAACTGGAGATAGTCAACAATGATCATGCCGACATTGTGCTCGACCTTGAGCCGGCGCGCTTTGGCGCGAATCTCCAGGGCTGAAAGTGCTGGCGTGTCGTCAATGAGAATCTTTGCCTTATAGAGTTTTCCGATGCTCGTGCTCAGCTTTCGCCACTCGTCCTCCGGCAGCCGGCCAGTACGGACGCTGTGCGCGTCAACCCGTGCCTCTGCACAGATCAAGCGCAAGACGAGTTGCTGGCTGGACATTTCCAGACTGAAGAAGCCGATCGGAATATCATGAAGGATGGACGCGTTCCGTGCAATGGAAAGCACGAGCGCCGTCTTGCCCTGGCTGGGTCTTCCAGCAACGACAATCAGATCTGACTTCTGAAATCCGCCCGTGATATTGTCAAGCTCCGTGAAAGCCGAGGGCACGCCGGTCACGCCGCTGTGCTTGCCGTGGATACTCTCGAGCATCTCCATCGTGCTGTGCAAAGCGGTGTTCATCGAGACGAAGCTTTTCTTCATGCGCTGCTCGGAGATCTGGAAGACCTTCTGTTCAGCTTCGTCAAGAAGATCAAGCGCATCTTCGGTTTCATGATATGCGCGGCTGGCTATCTCGGACGACGCGGAGATCAGCTGGCGCATCAACGCCTTCTCGAGAACGATGTGCGCGTGATATTCCATGTTGGCGGCAGTCGTTACCCGCGTGGTGAGTTCCGTCAGGTAGTACTCACCGCCGACCTTCTCCAGCTCGCCGCGGCGACGCAGTTCCTCGATGAGCGTAATCAAGTCGACAGGCTCGCTGCGCTCGAAGAGCGCAATCATGGCGGCGAAAACGCGCTGGTGGGCTGGCTTGTAAAACGATGAGTCATCGAGAATCTCAATCGCCTTGGCAATGGCTCCTTTTTCAATGAGCATCGCACCGAGCACTGCCATTTCGACGTCGACCGCCTGGGGCGGGACGCGCCCGCCCGCCTCTTGCGTGCGGGCGAGACCTTCGGCTGGCACCTCGGGTGAGGCAATATCAAATAGTTTTCTGGGTTCTGCCATAAAGCAACTCCTTCAATCTAAATAAAACCAAATTCTCCGACATTCTCAATGATCTGCAAATACCTTTTCGCCGGCTTCGATTCGTACATCAAGGCGATTGGACTCGGGCGGCAGCGGACACGTGGCGTACGGCGTGAAAGCACACGGCGGATTGTATGCCTTGTTAAAGTCAAGTATCAACTTCCCATCATTTGGTGGTTTGCTGTAAAGGAAACGGCCGCCCCCGTATGTGTCTTTTCCGTTCGTCTTATCTCCAAATATGAAGAACAAATCCTCTGCGCCCGCTTCGAGCACAGGCTCGAGACGATATTCTCTTCCACCGATTGTGAAACTTGCCACACCCGGCATCACATAGTCCTGGGGTTGGTCCGGAATGACCGAAGGAACCTTGACTTTCTTCGGTGGATCGTACGGCTCCCACCGCGCTTCGATGCGCCATTTTCCGGACACGGGAAAGCGCTCGATTCCCGTGAAGCGTTTGCGTGCCTCAGCGTTGCTGTCCCACATGCGCAGAGCATACCGGTCTGAGCGCTTGATGATAATGAACGCGCGTGAGCCAATCTCGACCTTGCCTGGTCCATCCTTGTCTGCATCGGTCCTGAGTACGCCCGAGGAAAACGGCTTGCCGGAAAGTTTAGCCCCAACGCCTGAAGCTGCTTCAAACGATACTGTTCCGCTTTGCAGCGTGAGCGTTCCGATGGAGGGGACTTCATTCCTTCCCTCTTCTAACCAGTTGAGTGCGATAAGCGATAGCCAGCCGTGATCTCTCTTGAGGCTGGCAATCCGCCGCTCGTGCCAGGCCTGGATTTCCTTTTCATGGGATATCGTGGCCGTGTCCTGCTGAGGGACAAGCGGGAGTGGCCGCGAAAAAGTGGCAGCAGGGAGGAGGTCCAGCAAAAGCAACGCAACGATGAGGCTTTGGAGGAACAAACATCTCATCAACATAGGCCTTCGCAAGTGTTATCGGTTGTTAGAGAGCAAGGGACAAGAGAACGATGCAAAGAATGATGAGAATTGGTACGACCTGTGCGATCCATTGCCACTGGGCGTCTTGTTTCAAGCCCCTCACTGCAAGGTAGAACAAGCTTCCAATGATTCCGAGAACGACGGCCACCATGAAGAGCAAGAATGGGAGCGCAAAGAAGAATCCCTCCGGAGGAAGTGCCAGGACCGCCATTCCGACGAAGAGAGCTGCGAGTATCAGAAACAGCCTTCCGATGAAGCGATCCAAGGCGATCAATATTGTCTTTCCTGTAGCCATG
>CAZTKU010000201.1:0-5096 GCA_964614245.1 uncultured Ignavibacteriaceae bacterium | reverse complement strand
CTTCTTCAGCACGTCGGGGTGGCGCTGGAAAAGCTCAATGGGTTTCACAAGAAGGTCGTCAAAATCCAGGGCGTTGCTTCGCTTCAGCGCGATCTCATACTCCTCATAAATCTGGGCCACTTTTTCATCCATGAAATCGCGCGCCAACTCGGCGTATGCCTTCGGCGAAATGAGCTGGTTCTTTGCCGAACTGATGCGTGCAGTGACTGCTTGAGGCGCAATCTGTTGAGATGAGGTCCCACGTTTCTCCATGCATTTCTTCACGGCGCTGAGGGAATCATCGGCATCGTAAATGGTAAACTGCGGGTTGTACCCGACGAACTTTGCTTCTTTTCGAAGGATACGTGCAAAAATCGAATGGAAAGTGCCCATCCACAGCTCAGCAGCTTTCTCACCAACCAGCTTGACGATGCGCTCCTTCATCTCATTGGCTGCCTTGTTTGTGAAGGTCAGCGCCAGGATCTGGTACGCCGGCACGCCGCAGCTCATCAAGTACGCGATACGATAGGTGAGCACGCGCGTCTTGCCACTTCCGGCCCCAGCAATGATCATCAAGGGGCCGTTCGTGAACTTTACAGCTTCTTGCTGGACCGGGTTGAGCTCTTGAACAAACGACATGGAGTTTCTGAAGGCAGCAAATCGAGTCGAGATGAACAATCCTGCGTCATTGAATGGTAAGGAATTTTTCAAGTGCAGGCAATCCGAAAGTTCAGAGCGCGTCCGCCAGGAACGTGACTCTGTAGCAGCGGAGATCGATCGACCACATCGCACACCCATAACGCATGCATCGACAACCGAATTTCCTTTTTGCGTCGGAGACAAGCTGCCCAACGATGAGTGATCAAAAGAACGCCCTTGCTTCCGCACGCGCCGTGTGAACGGGAGTTCTTCCGCCTTCAATCCGACCGTTGTAACCCACGGTCACCTGCACATATTGCGTCATCCTATACTCAAATGAGAGTTGCCACAGAAACGTCTTCCCGACCACCCGGCCATTCGTGAACTCGTAGGGATACTGAGGCGTCGAGCTCGTCCCGCCGCTCGACACGACTACTTCCTCCCGATTGACTTCAGATCGCAGCTGCCCGGCGCCCAATAACGCGTACGTCAGTCGCAAGAACTGTTCGTTCGCATCGGCGGTGATATCGCCTCCTCCGAAGCGATTGGATGCACGAGAGGCATTCACACCAAACGCAATTTCCCATACTGGATCTGGCCGATAGGAGAACTCAGTTCTGACCTGATTTGAAAGCAAGTCTCTCTCCCGAGGTGAGGCAGATGAAGACCAGACCTGATCGAGCTTATTGATGAATTCTGTCTGATTGCCTATTTCTTTCACGAGCTGCGAGCGGACACGCACCGATCGCTCCCGGACATAGCTTATCTCGGTCGCAGAAACCATGCGAAGAAGACCTCGTCGCTGGTTGAACCGGAACCGAAGAGAGAGGTCCGGATCGTTTTCGAACAGGAATAGATCTTGCGTAAAGACGCTGGCACCTGCTATCGTCGTGGAAGGATTCTGAAAGCGCGCAAAATTCAAGAGGTAGATTTGTCGGGTGTCCGTTTCGTTACTTTTCTCTTCAATGCGCGCCACCGTTTCGGTCGAGAAACTAGCCAGGATTCGCTCGAGAGTCGTAGAGGGTTTCGCCAGCATTCTGGAAGGTTGAAATCGAGCTCGCATCCCGGTCTTGAGATCAGCCACGGGCACAAGCTCATCGCCGGGTAAGAAGAGAACGATGTAGTCCCCATCAAATCGGGTCTGTTCGAACTCGTTCTCGTCGGCAACGCCATTTCCGTTGGTATCCCCGAGGTATCGATAATTGCCGCTCCCCCTGGGAACCCGCACGAACACTCGTTCCAGTCGGGCCAATCGCTCGCCGGCGTATTCATACAGGAGGTCCATGTCCAGAGCGCGCTGAGCGGGGGCGAATCGCGATTGCCAGCGGACAAGCACAGTGCGAGCGTCGACGTTCCCTCGGGCTTTGAATTCTTCAGTGAACTCCGTCTTACGGATGCTTAATGATAGAGAACTTGAGAGAGAGTTCCATCCCGAGAGCTGCCACGAGTAGAGCTGCGTCACGGAGCGCGATGCCTGACTGAGCCTCCCAGCCGCTGAACTGTCCTCCGTTCTGATCTGCAACTCGGCGGAAGCAGCCATGGGACCGATTTCACTTATGCCAATACGCGGGGCCACTTCCAGGATCCTGAAGCTTCCCTGGAAAAGCGAATCCGATTCCGCGAAATGCTGCTCGCGCTTCTCCATCTCAATCCGGATTCCAGGCTGAGCAATGGAATAAGAATAGCTAAGGCCTCCTCGCTGCCGAATCCAGATCGACTTATCATTGCTTTGGATGTTCTCGCTGCTGATGTGCTCAATCTCGTAGGACGCTCGCGGAAGGGCCGAATCCGACAGCGAGGTTTGAACCATTGTTCGCTCAGATCGGAACGATCCTGTTCTCTTCATCAAACCATAACTTCCACCAATGCTGAGCGATCGTGCCGGTCGATAATTCAACGAAGCTTCCCGTGTTTCTTCGTCACCTGACGCAGGCTGAGTGAGATCCCATTTCCTATTGAACTCGATTTCATTGATTCGATCGAGCGGAACAAACTGTCGCTGGAGCAAGCGTTCCGACACACGCAGGTCAATCTCTCCGAAATTCCTCTGACCTATGACGAGCACATCAGGGTGATAGCGAGCGGAAAGCTTGAATGCATGTCCCTGGCGATCCTTATTGTCCAGATCGGAGAGACGATTTCGGTCGAACGTGCTCAGAGCGTATTCCGCCCCAAGGTTGAGATCCGATGAGACGGAAGCATTCAGAGTGCTGCTGAACACCCTGTGCAGCTCGGGGATCGGAATGAGCTTCACGGGAAGGTAATTACCTTTGCCCACCCCCGCGATCTCAAAACGTCCCACTCCGGTACGCGTGTAGCCGACTGAATCCGCGGGCACCTGGTCGACGTAGGAAAAGGTCACCGAGTACACAGCTTTAGGATCCCCCGGAGCGTAGAAGTACACTGAGAACCTCCTGCCAGCAAGTGTCGTATCGCGACGGAGATACTGTCCCTTCTGAGCACCGGTCACTGAATCCCTCCCGACATCGCGAACGCCGGGGATTGATGCCTTCAATTGATCTGACCCACTCTGTCGAAGCAACGCACGAGTTGCGTCATCGAAACTGAAATCTATTGCAGCATCCGGATCATCCGCTTCCTGTGCAATCATCGTGCTGACCCGGATCCGGTCGCTGAGGATGGAAGCACCTGCCGTCGCACCAACCAGGTTCCTCGTAAAGCTCCGGTTGCTGTACTCAAAATCCACAATGATACGGGAGGCATTGGTGATTAGCCTGCGGGGGGAAAAAAAGATCTCTCCGCTGGAATAGTCAATCGTGTAATCTCGGGTCTCCCCCCGCATCATGAGCTCGCCATTGAGATAGACTCGCTCCGTTCCCGCGATGATGATCGGTCTGCTATTCCCGTCATCGCTCATCAATCGGTAGGGTCCTTGGTTCCCTTCGATGCCCTGGAACTGATTTGTGTTGAACTTGCCCCGTGCGGTCGCTCCTATCAACGAAAACGAACCCGAAGCCCCCATGTTTAAGAGGTTCGCAGACCTGAGCAAGCCGGTGCCTCCTTGGAGCTTTCGCGAGAGTCCGCCGAACTCTCCTCCTTCCTTCTGCGTCCTTTGAAAATTGAAATCACCCAGCGTTGCGGTGTAGTTTGATCCGCTGAGCTCCACAAAGACCTTGTCAACTTCCCTCAGTGTCTGCGTCGTTCCTTCAGGCTGGATCGGTGAGTTTTCGTCCGTGAGGGCAGCGACGAGGTTCACGTCGGAAGCGACGCGTCCCGATAACTGCATGCGAAAGCCGGAGTTGAGGCTGAGATCCCGGTTGGAGCCCACACTGAAGCCGCGAAAAATCGTTCCGCTCTTCTGGAGCCCTGGACCAAAGACGTCATCGACCGACAGTGGTCGCTGAGAAGAGCGAACGACCTGCCTGGGCACACCGATCGAATCTGGTCTTGTAACAATCTCGCGTAGCCCGTATTCGCGCCTGAAGGAGAAAGGGAGAGGATAATACGATACCACTATTCGATGGTGGAGAGAATCCGACACCAGGCGAGAAACGAGAGTGGGCTTGAGGACAATCGTCCCGTCTCTGTAGCCGATCTCATAATCTACACCACGCTGGAGGGCGTCGATGGAATCTGTGAGGACGTGTTCGCTTCCTTGGAGGATGAACTCGTGCGGAAGCTTGTACAGCGTGTCAGAAGCCGAGAGGTAGAGGATGGCAATGTGTCGGCTTGGAGTTTGTCGCGGGGTTTCTGCTTGTTGGGCAAACAGACAAAGAGGAAGAAGACATGAAAAGGCTATTAGCGAACGAGGACGCAAGGATGTCCTATTGGATACGATCGAAAGCGAGCCGATAAAAATAGTATCCTTAGTGCATTCACATTCCCCGTTAGCTAGATGAGTGCCGAAGGAGAGACTCTCTGCCACCCCGATAGAGAACATCGGGGCATGAGGGCGGACCCGCCAGACCGCGTAGCGGGTCCCGCTTTTCGGGATCCCGTAAAGCGGGACTGGTGCGCCTCAGGCGCAGAACCCTTCCCGTTGTGCCGAAGGGGGGACTCGAACCCCCACACGGGGTTAAGCCGTATCCCGTGAAACGGGACAAGCTGGATTTTGAGTCCAGCTTGCCCCGAGTCCTCTTCGGGGCTTGCCCCGAGTCCTCTTCGGGGCGCGTCCACCTTCTACGCGATGCCAATCGATCTCAGGAAAGCATGCCCGGGTCCGCTTTTCAAGAACTTCTCCCGCTGCCTTGCCTCTACCCGTGAACTGTAGGATTCAGAATACACGATTACCAACGGACGGCGATGTCTCGTTGAACTTACCTTACCTTCGAGATGACGTTCGAGGCGAGAAGGCACATCTTCCGTCATCCCGATATACAGCTTTCCGTCCTTGAGGGATCGAAGCACGTAGACAAAGTACATTACCAGACGTCGATTGTGCCGAAGGGGGGACTCGAACCCCCACACGGGGTTAAGCCGTACTGGATTTTGAGTCCAGCGCGTCTACCAATTCCGCC
>CAZTKU010000200.1:0-5151 GCA_964614245.1 uncultured Ignavibacteriaceae bacterium | reverse complement strand
CGATTCCCTCAGTGTAACACCAGCTTGAAGAGCTGATGGCATCATCGGTGAGCCAGTAGTTATCTGTGATATCGACGGGACCTCCGCGCTCGTAGTCCAGCACGGCACATTTCTTATTCAGGCCATCTTTAAATGTCGCTACCACTTCTTTGTTCCATTCAGCTGCTTTGTTGTAGTAGTAGGCAAGGAAGCCTAGACGAACGGGCTCTGAAATAGCCTGCAAGTTGAAATCCTGCCAAAGAATGTCGGGTTTGTAGCTGTCGATGATTTCCTTGTGCTTGCTTAACCAGAACGCCTCGTTTGGTTCTTTTCCCTGCTGTCCATAGAGCATTTGAAGCTTTGGATCGTTCGTTTGAGGAACGACGTTATAGTATCCGGTGATATTGTATGCATGATGCATAGAAAGGATTATCTTCATGTTCTTTTTGCGGATTGCATCCGTCAGCAGTCCCACCAGATCAAGTTTTGGTCCCATGTCTTTTGCGTTCCAGGGATTGACCTTGCTTGCCCACATCGAGAAGCCATCGTGGTGCTCAGCCACCGGACCGGCGAATTTGGCTCCTCCATCCGCAAAGAGTTGTGCCCATTCGTCGGGGTCGAATTTGCCCCCTTCTGATTTGAGCCTCGGTGCAAACTGCACAAGACGCCCTTGTTTGTCCTTCGCTCCTGTGAAGAAGTTGCTGTACGGCCACTCCGACGCATCGCCGTAGACCTCCGTATGGTGTTTGTTTTCCGGCGACCCTTTGATGTACATGCTACGGGGATACCATTCATTTGCAAATGCCGGAACGGTGTATACGCCCCAGTGGAAATAGATGCCGAACTTGGCATCTTTGAACCACTCGGGAACAGGATTGGCCTTCTCCAACGAAGCAAAGCTGGGAAGAAAATCCGGCCTTTGAGATTGAGCTGAGATTCTGCCGGCCAATCCTGTCGTGACCAGGGCAAGAATAAGTGCAGTTGTACATTTCATAACTGTCTACCCTTTTCAAAACTGACGAAGCAAGTTACACGGAGCATATGTGCCAAGAATGAAACCAGATGGTTTCGGTTTCATTTGGAATGTAGCGGTGAACATCAGTTCAGGATTCGATCACTCTTGAATCATCCTTTGATTCAGCTCTGGTCTTGTCGCACTTGTTGATGACATCAATTGTCCTGCCGTTGTGGCAATCTGATAGGCTCGAGCTGATCTTTGAATTTGACAATCAGTTCTTTCAGAGCCTTCAGATTTACATCTCCGTTGCGCAATTTTTCAACTTCCCATGTGGGTGGAATTCTCATGGGAGCGAGCTCTGCAGCTTCCAAAAGGTGGGCAGCAGTTTCAGCAATATCCAATCCATCCTTCCAGGTTCTGGCAGAATCTTTAAGCCAGGTATAGCTGCTATCGACGACCCTCGTAACCCAGCCCTCTCGATCCGGCACCGCGGGCAATATATCTGCAGTTCGTTTGCGGAAGAAACCCATGATTGCAGCGGCGATTGAAGGATCGCGAACGCTCCCATCTTCATAGAATACGCCGTGAACGGGACCCCATCCTTCACGGACGATCATCAATTCCCAAACATACCACCCTACTTTTGCTTTCATGTGTTCCTGGAGGGTTATGTCGTACGGATTGGCGCGACAAATACATCCAATTTCACCGTTAATCAAAGGCTTGCGTGCTTTTGCAGCAAATTCTTTCGCCCGACTGATATTCTTTCTGATCAGTTCCCGAGTAGGCATATAGTCGTGAAACTGGAGTACATCAACATAGTCTGCCAGTTCAATCATACCGTCCACAAAAGCCATCCCGATTGTAACAGGAGTGTTATGATCGCGCTCATGGAAAGTCTTTGCCATGAATTTTGCATTTTCAAATTTCGTCAAGACCATTTCTTTGGGAGCTGTAGGCCAGTCAGGTTCATTCATTACGTCCCAGAATGCAAGCCCCGGTTCATCCCGTAATGCACGGACAAGGTATTGAACCCATTCTCTTCCTTGCGAGCGCAGAGTTGTATCCTTTAACCAGGGTCCACTTCCTATGACCGGCATGACTCCCATGCCTCGCTTGTGGCATTCTCGTACGAAATGCCTGAGTTTTGCTGGAAGAGCTTCCCTATCTTCTTTGTACAGAGCATAAGGAACGAAAACGCGCACTTGATTCAGGTTGAGACTTTTTGCCAGGTTTAGATCGAACGCAATTGTCGACGTATCATAATTGATCCACCAGCCGATATGATCCCGCGGCGAATCTCCATTTGCAGGAGTATAGTTGAAACCCCGAATGAGCGACGGATCCCTTGGTCCTGTGAAATTAAACCTTGAAACCTTTTGCGGACCCGCGCTCCCTGTAGCAATCAGAACGAAGAGAAGAACGATGCTGACGATTGACATTTTCATATGTTCAGCCTCAGGTTGTTTTGCAGTGGAAGTTGAGAGCGCGACGCTCTCGATACCGCTTCGGTCCGTGGTATGGACTTGCCTTGGCAATGTGTTGGTTCAGATGCTAACGCAACACCATGCCTATCTCAGTGCCATCGTATTTCTCCACCTTGTCAACATTGGTCGTCGCAGCCACCCCCGTCCCATGATCCGGAGCCACGACAACGATGCGAAACGTCCTGGTTTTGGCCATCCCGGGGAAGTCTCCCCGTCGCTTGCCGATAGTAAGCGTGTGCGTGCTGTCGTTCCACCTGAATTCGATAGTCGAATACACTCCCTTCTCATAACCGTAGTTGTCGTTCTCATCCTCATAGAGCGTGAACTCGCCATTTGCGCCCGGATAGATTCTGATTTCGATAGGATCAGTGCTCTCTGTGGAATATTGGATAAATGGCCCCATCGGAACGACTGACCCTGCTCTGACGAAGAGTGGAATCTTGTCCAGAGGAGCGGCAGTTCGTATCGTCTGTCCCCCATCGAAGCGTTTGCCGGTCCAGAAATCAAACCAGACAGCATGCGCCGGCAAATACACATCCCACTCCGTAACGCCGGGTTCGGTAACCGGAGCAACTAAAAACGCCTTGCCAAACATGAACTCAAAGGGATGATTCAAAGCAGAGGCATCTTCACGGAAGTCCATGACCAGGGGCCGCATCACGGTCGATCCACCATTTGTGATCTTCCATGCTTCGGAATAGACATACGGCAGCAAGCGATAGCGAAGACCGAGCATCTTCCGCATGTTTTCTTCAACTGTCGGTCCGTACTTCCAAGGTTCGGTTTCCGATTGGTAACCGTGAATTCGAAAGATGGGATTGAAGACGCCCCACTGGTACCAGCGAGTGAGCAGGTCGTGGTATTTCTTGTCCGTGTATTGCGAGGGTCCTGGTCGGAAGAAGCCCCCAATGTCGGTGGTCCAGTATGGTAGCCCGGTGATGGTGTAGTTGAGTCCCGCCACAATCTGTCGTTTAAAGCCGTCCCAAGTTCCCCCGACATCACCCGACCAGTTGATCGTACCGTAACGCTGTTGCCCGAGGAACGCCGAGCGCGTCAGGATGCAGACTCGTTTCTCGGATGTTGTCTTACGCTGCCCCTCGTACACCGCCTGACTCACAAACAGCGGATATGCAAGACGATAGATATCTCCAGGCCCGAGGTAGGTCTTCATCCCGTGCAGGGCATCGTTCTCCGGTTCGGTCGCATCCATCCACCATGAATCGACGCCATAAGAAAACAGATTCTCGTTCAAAGTATTCCAGTACGTTTGCCTTGTGACCGGATTGAAATAGTCCAACCATTTACTATCCGATACGTAGAGATTTTTCGAAACGTACTCTTTTCCAATTGCGGAATTCTTGTCCGGATTCGACCATATTGAAATGTTGAAGTGGGCATTCAAACGATGAAGCTTGTCGATAAAACCTGCCGGATTGGAGTAATTTATTGTGTCAAATTGCGGGACACCCCAGCCATTATTGCCCCAGTATTGCCAATCCTGTACGATGACATCCACTGGGATATTTTTCTTGCGGAATGCCTCAACCGTCTCCACGAGATTTTTGCCTGAAGTATAGCGTTCACGGCATTGCCAAAAACCATACGCCCAACGCGGCAGCATGGGAACGTGGCCAGAAAGGCTCCTGTATGTGGCGATAACGCTGTCGGCAGACGGCCCATTGAACACGACGTAATCGAGCAATTTTGCATTGGGTGAACGAAAGGTGGTCGCGTAGTTCACGCGTGCCCACGACAACGTAGGCGTGTTACTTGCTTTGCAAATCACCTGGACTCGATGTTCACCTGCCCCAAGATGGACCAGTGCGCTGGCAGTAGGAGGAAGCCAAAAATTACTCACGTCAATGCACGGCTTGCCGTCGATCGTAACATACTGCCGGTTGCCCATGTCACCGAGGTCGAGAAACACGGAGTAGACGCCATCCTCGTGAACGACAAACTTCCCCACGTACAATGTCTGGTTCTGCGATATGTTCACCGTCCCGGAAGTAGTCGTCACCTCAGCCATTTTCTCGCCCTCACCAGCTGATGGCACTTTTTTCTCGAGCGGAATAGAATTGTCGGCCGGGTTGAAATCCGTCAACCCGTACTGATGCCAGAGCAATCCGTACCCTTTGCTCGAGTATACGAACGGGATCGCGATCTGGGAGTTCACCTGTGTCAGGCGGCGGCTGATGCCTTTGATGTTGTAGTGTCCGTCCTGAAACTGTCCCAACCCAAAGAGGTATTCGTCGGCGGGAGATTCAAAACTTAGTCCTGCCACGAGGCACGGTTCGCCCATGACAGAGTCAGGCACCAACTTCCTTGTTCCCGCCTTTTCGCGCAGGAATATTCTTCCCGAACCATCTTTAAAAGCTAGTCTGCCTTTTTGCTTGTCGAGCGCGACAACGATGTTTCTGATTCGCACCTCGAGTGTTGAAGGTGAATCGGAGGCCATAAACCCAGGAGTCCGGACACCTGAAGTGAAAACAAGTTCAGGCACCCGAACATCGACATCTTTGAAGAACTTGATCCGAACGGCATTGTCAGTCAAGGGACAAATGCTCAGCATCCCTTCCGGCAGAGCGACATTCACTCTATCGGGGAGCTGCTCATACCCGCGGGTGGCTTGTCCCACACACAACGAGGGGAACAGAACGATCATCAAAGAGAAGAGAGATTTCATGGTTCGCGGTTGGGTAAAAGTCCGTTTGGATGTTCTTCTGCTAC
>CAZTKU010000199.1:4041-5178 GCA_964614245.1 uncultured Ignavibacteriaceae bacterium | reverse complement strand
CGTCGCGAGCAGCGAGAAAAAGCTCAGTGCGGACGAGGGAGATTTGTGGGATAGCGGGCAGATTGCATCGAGTCGGTCAAACCAGATCGAATACAACGGCAAGCTGTTGACCTCGAGGAGAAGGTGTTACTGGAAAGTCAGGATCTGGGACAAAGACGGCGCGGTCTCCGCGTGGAGCGAGCAGGCGCATTGGTCAATGGGGTTATTGCAGAGCAGTGACTGGACGGCAAAATGGATCGGCGCGCAGCCAATTACCCTGACAGGCGACCAGCAAAAGGACAGCGTCGCGAGACTGATGGCTCCCTCTCCGATGCTGCGAAAAACCTTCATCAGCGACAAACAGATCGTGCGAGCAACGATGTTCGTCACCGCTCTTGGTTTGTATGAGGTGCATCTGAACGGCAGAAGAGTCGGGGATCACGTTTTGGCGCCTGAATGGACGGACTATCAAGACCGCATTCAGTATCAATCGTATGATGTGACCGGCTTGATAGCCGCGGGGGGTAATGTGCTGTCTGCGATGCTGGCCGACGGATGGTACGTCGGCGCGGTGGGATGCTTCTCGGATCTCGTCGCAAATCGAGGAAAGATTTACAGCTCACTCGACCGAAGGCTGATTCTTCAGTTGGAGATCGAGACTGCAGACGGGCAGACAATGCACGTCGTCTCAGACGAAAGCTGGCGAGTCAATCCGGATGGACCTGTTCGTTCGGCTGACATCTATCTGGGTGAAACCTATGACAGCAGGAAAGCACCAAAGGGCTGGGAGCGTCCGGGCTACGATGATGCACGATGGGAGCAGGCGTCCGTCTATCCTTCACCGTCAGCAGCGCTTGTTGCGCAGATGAATGAGCCCGTCCGCACAGTTGAAGACCTGAAACCCCTAGCAGTGACAGAGCCAACCAAAGGGACATACATTTTTGATATGGGCCAGAACATGGTCGGATGGTGTGCCGTGAAAATCGATGAAGCAGAAGGGAGGGAGATCACGATTCGACACGGTGAGATGTTGTCCGAGGATGGGCGACTCTACATTGAGAACCTGCGGAAGGCAACCCAGACCGACAAGTTCGTTGCGGATGGGAAAGGTGAGCAGACCTACGAGCCTCGCTTCACGTATCACGGCTTCCGTTATGT
>CAZTKU010000199.1:0-3941 GCA_964614245.1 uncultured Ignavibacteriaceae bacterium | reverse complement strand
CCCAGACGGCCATCTACAACTGTGATATGGCCGCTTTCTATTCGAAATGGACGCAGGACATTCGTGATGCCCAGCATCCGGATGGAAGGTATCCAGATGTCGCTCCTATCCCCAGTTATCTTCCTTTCTACAATGCGCCTGCCTGGGCGGACGCCGGCGTGATAGTGCCATGGCGAATGTATCAGAACTACGGTGACACGCGTCTCCTCAGGAAGCACTACGCCTCCGCGAAGCGCTTTATTGATTACGTTCATTCTCAAAATCCAAATCTGATCTGGACCGAATCCGTCGGGAATATGTATGGAGACTGGCTCAACGGCAACACGATCGTGGCAGAAGGCTACCCGAAGACAGGTGGACAGGTTCCTCATTGTACCTTCAACACAATGCATTTTGCGCTCTCGACGCAAATCCTTGCCGAAATGGCGAAGGTGCTTGGCTACGATGAGGACGCGCAATCCTATGCAAGACTCGCGGCTGAGATTCGAAGCGCTTTCCTGAGTGAGTTTGTCAGCAAGGAAGGATACATGAAGACCAATACGCAAGCGGGTTATGCCCTTGCACTAGGATTCGAGTTGTTGCCGGAGGATCTTCGCAGGAAAGCCGTTGAGCATATGCTGAGCTCCATCGCGGACTACGACTTCCGAATCTCAACCGGATTCCTTTCAACGATCCGGATGATGCACGAATTGGTTCGCTGGGGACATGCCGATATCGCGTACCAACTCTTGGAGAGCCACCGGTTTCCATCATGGCTTTATCAGATCGACCAGGGGGCCACAACCGTATGGGAGCGGTGGGACGGATATGTCAAGGGGCGGGGATTTCAGGACCCCGGCATGAATTCGTTCAACCACTATGCCATCGGATCAGTCGGAGAATGGATGTACGCTCACATACTCGGGATTCAGCGAAAGGAAAAACATCCCGGCTTCCAGGAATTCGTCATTCATCCGCAGATCGGGGGCAGCTTGACCTGGGCGAGGGGTAAGTATCATTCTCTTTGCGGAGACATCGTCACCGAGTGGAGGGTCGACGACGGCATTCTATCTCTACACGTTGAAATCCCTCCAAATGCTTTGGCCCATGTCTACGTTCCGACGAAAAACAGGAGCAGTATCAAAGAAAGTGGTTCGGATGCCGGGCGTGCTGAGGGCGTGACATTTCTTCGGATCGAGGAAAATGCCGTAGTGTATGAAGTTTTGTCCGGGAGCTATGATTTTGTCTCGGAGTATTCAAAGAAGGAGTCCCAGCCGTTTGCGGTCAAACCGACGATCATCCACGCACAGGAACTTGATCCAAGTGGAAATCTGAAGATATCCATCGAATCATCTCATCCCAACGGCACTACGTACTACTCTCTTGACGGCTCAGAACCGGCCACGTTGTATGCGGGTCCGTTCTTGATTCGTCAGAATACAACGGTGACAGCAAAGACGCGCAAAGAGGGTCTAAGGTCGAGCTTCCCTTCAACGGCGCGCTTCATATTCACTGATGATGGTTCGACAAGCAGACAATTCCCCAACCTGATTCTGACTCACAAAGGATTCGGCAGACGTGTGGGCTATTCACACCCCTACAGTGCGAGGCACCCCGGAGGCGGCGATGCTGGCTTGGTGAACGGAAAACTCGCGACATTGGATCATGTGGATCCAGAATGGCAGGGATTTGATGGAGCCGATCTGGAGGCAGTTATTGATTTAGGATCGGTGATCCCGGTACATTCTCTCGCAGTGAATTTTCTCCATCATCAAAGCGTGAGAGTCTTTCTCCCGTCGAAGATTGAGTTCTTGCTCTCCGAAAACGGAAAAGACTATCAACGGGTTTCAACGTTCGAGAATGCGATTGAAAAGAATCCGACGGCGTTCATCAAGACCTTCAAGAAGGACATTCAACCGAAAATCGGGCGGTACGCAAAGATTGTCGCACGGAATGTGGGAAAATGCCCCGAGTGGCATGAGGAGAAGGGACAAAGCGCCTGGTTGGCTGTCGATGAGATCGTGATTGAGTGATCCAAGTGCAGTCCCGCGCACGTCAAAGGTGCGTGGGACTTACCAACCGTCACAATTGATTATCAGACAATACATGAGGGGCCTTGATTATGACACGATTGACAATTCTCATTCTTGCTGGGCTTGTTGCGAACAACCATTTCGGTCTAGCTCAGAAGGGTCCATTTCGGGTCGTTTCGCCGGGAAAGAAGATCGAAGCAAGGATTGATCTCGCAGAGAAAATCCTCTTCTCGGTCAGTCATGACGGGCAGCAAGTTATCGCACCATCTCCGGTGTCGCTCGTGCTTGACCAGAACCGCATATTGGGAGCAGAACCGGTTGTCAGACGAACGGCCACACGATCGGTGGCGGAGGCGATTGTCCCCCCTGTTCCCGAAAAGCGAAAGGTGATTCCGGATGTCTTCAATGAACTGACCATCCACTTCAAAGGAGACTACGGGTTGAAATTGCGCGCATACGATGATGGCGTAGCGTATCGATTCTTCACCGGTCTTCCGGGTGACATCATCGTTGCTCACGAGGAGGTCACGGTGAACGCCTCTCCGGGCGATTCAATCTACTTCCCTGAGGAAACGAGCTTTCTTTCCCATTCGGAGCGACTCTACAAGTTCCTGGCGGTGCAAGAGATTGCCGACACGCAAATGTGCTGTCTTCCGGCACTTCTGGTCAAACCCAATGGGCTCAAACTCGCAATCACCGAGGCGGACTTGCTCGACTATCCCGGACTCTATCTCCGTGGAAGCGGGAGAGCGCAGGCATCGCTGCTGTCAAAATTCCCTCCTTACCCTCTCGAGGAGCAAATGGTAGGGGACAGGACGGTCAGAGTCACAAAGGCAGCGGAGTACATTGCCAAAACGAAAGGCACGCGCGAATTTCCCTGGCGTGTGTTCGCGATCGCTGAAAAGGATGGCGACCTGATTGAGAATGATATTGTCTACCGTCTCGGCAGCCCATTGAAGCTCAAGGAGACGTCATGGATCAAGCCAGGAAAAGTGGCGTGGGACTGGTGGAATGCGAACAATGTCTATGGCGTTGACTTCAGGTCCGGCATCAACACTCAAACGTACAAATACTACATTGATTTCGCCTCACAATACGGTCTGGAGTACATCATTCTCGATGAAGGATGGTCGAAGCCCTCCGATCTTTTCCAGGTCAATCCTGAGATGAACATTGAGGAACTCTTCACCCACGCGAAGCAAAAGAACGTTGGCATTATCTTGTGGGTGGTCTGGAAGGCACTCGATGATCGGATGACCGAAGCTCTGGATCAGTTTGCGCGATGGGGAGCGAAGGGCATCAAGGTGGACTTCATGCAGCGTGACGATCAACTCATGGTAAACTATTACGAGAAGGTCGCACAAGAAGCGGCAAAGCGCCACTTGCTCGTGGATTTCCATGGGTCGTACAAGCCCACAGGTCTGAGCAGGACGTATCCAAACGTTCTGACCCGGGAAGGCGTGCGAGGCCTGGAGAATAGCAAGTGGTCTGCCGACATCACGCCAAAGCACGATGTAACGTTGCCTTTCACGCGTATGTTCGCGGGAGCAATGGACTTCACACCCGGCGCCATGATCAACGCCACGAGGGACAATTTCAGGCCTATTTTCAACAAGCCGATGAGTCAGGGTACGCGATGTCATCAGCTGGCAATGTACGTTGTCTACGAGAGCCCTCTGCAGATGCTCTGCGATTGCCCATCCAACTACATGAAAGAACCGGAGGTGATGGAGTTTCTCTCTGCCGTTCCGACTGTCTGGGATGAGACACACGCAGTGAACGCCAGGGTCGGAGAATATCTCACCGTTGCCCGCAAGAAAGGAGGCGACTGGTTCATCGGCTCGATGACGGACTGGACACCTCGAGATTTTGAAATTCAGCTAGGCTTTCTCGGAGAGGGACAATTTGAAATCACGACCTATTTGGATG
>CAZTKU010000198.1:0-5183 GCA_964614245.1 uncultured Ignavibacteriaceae bacterium | reverse complement strand
AGCCTTGCTTCGTAACGGTGCCACTGCTGAGGAGACGCTGAGGATACTCATCGCCAACGACTCAGCGCGTGACAGTCGCCAGCTCGGCATCGTTGATGCGAAAGGGGGCTCGGCGAGCTGGACAGGCAGAGAGTGTTTCGACTGGGCTGGAGGCATTACCGGGAGCAGCGTCGGCGGGAAAGGGGAGATCATTGTGGGCAAGGGCTTTGCAGCGCAAGGGAACATTCTCGTCGGGAAGGAAACCGTTGAGGCGCTTGCAAGGACGTTTCAGGAGACGAAGGGCACGCTTGCTGACAGGCTCGTCGCTGCCCTGGTGGCTGCAGGGAAGGCTGGCGGCGATAGGCGTGGGGAGGAATCAGCCGCTCTCCTGGTGAAGCGGAAAGGCGCTGGTTACGATGGCACAACGGATGATCTCATTGATATCAGCATCTACGATCATCCAAAGCCTCTGCAGGAACTCGAACGGATCTACCAGCTTCACCAATTGTATTACTTCCGGACTGATCCAAAGAATCTGATCAAGATCGACGCCGCGATCTGCAAAGAGCTGCAAACCATCTTGAGCACCAAGGCATACAAAGGATTTGATTTCTATGCGGGTCCTCTCAGCGGCATTTTTGATGCAAAAACGAAGAAGGCTCTGCAGGATTTCATGGGGTGGGAGAACTACGATGTCCGGATTCGAGACGACGATCAAATAGACACGGAGGTGCTGGCGGACATCCGAAAGAACTTTGCGGGGTGGAAAGCGGGGAAGAAACAGTAGGAAGAGAGACGTGACAAGGAAGATGGGAGACGTAAGACGAAAGACGTGAGAAGTGGCACGATCCATCGCCGGCGCATTGACCGACAATCTACAACCTACAATCTACATCATACAACCGAATCATGAAAGCGATTGTCAAACCAAGACCGATCGACGGACGAGACTGGCCGAAAGGTCTTCAGATCATTGACAAACCTGAGCCAACAATCGAGGCCCCCAACGACGTTATTATCAAGGTTTATGCAGGGGCGATTTGCGGAACCGACGTCGGCATATACAATTCAAAAGAGTCGCTCCGCGTTCAAATGATGAGAGCAAAGACCGATCCCATCACGATCGGCCACGAGTTCAGTGGCAGGATCGTCGCCGCCGGGAAACATGCTCGATTGCATCTCGCACGACTGATCTTTCAGAAGGCCAAGAATAATGCCGGCTTGAGGAAGCTGCTGCGCCGCAAAACAGCCCGATCATTCTCCTCGGAAAGCAATTTTCTGAATTTTCTGGAAAAGAAGTTTTTCAGCACCGCCGAGATGCATGTCACCTGTGGGACCTGTTACCAATGTCAGCTCGGAGAGTATCACGTCTGCAGAAACACGATCATCAAAGGGGTTCATGATGACGGGGCGTGGGCATCCTACGTCAAGGTCCCCGCAGAGAACGTCCGGCTCTTCTATCAACGAGAGGTCCCGCCGGAGATCATCAGCTTCATGGATGCTCTCGGCAACGCCACCCACACGGTGATGTCTGCCCCGATCAAGGGAAGAAGCGTGGCTGTGCTCGGGTGCGGCGTCCAGGGACTGATGGCCGTTGCTGTCGCCAAGCATGCGGGTGCAAAACGCATTTATGTCACTGATGCCTCCCATGAGGAGTTCTCACATGACAAACTGGTCGCGAATCGGTTTGCGCTGGCACAAGTGTATGGGGCTGACCATTGCTTCGACGTGGCTCGCGAGGACGAACGCAAAGGGTTTTACGAAACGGTGATGCGAGAAACGAATCAGACTGGAGTTGATGTCGCGCTCGAGATGTCGGGAAGCTACCGCGCGTACGAGGACGCCGAGCGCGTGCTGCGCATGGGCGGGGAGTTTTCGCTGCTTGGCATCCCTTCGGGTACCATGCAAGTGGATTTTGCGAAGAACATCATCTTCAACGGCATCACGGTGCACGGCATCATAGGCAGACGAGTGTTTCAGACGTGGGATCAGATGGAGGCCTTGTTGAAGGCCGGCCTTGCGAAGGAATTCATGAAGACCGGCTTCATCACGCACCAGCTTCCGCTTGAGGAGTTCGAGAAGGGGTTTGCTGCAATTCATGCTGGCGACGCGTACAAGGTTCTTTTCAAGCCGTAAGGGCACCCAAACGCGAGGAGACGAACGCACCCTCCGACGCTTCTCCTGGGTGTGGGGGAACCGCCTCGTCATCCGTTGATCACATGGGGAAGAGATGATCGCAGGAGTGGGCACAGACGTCGTCGACATCGTCAGATTCAGGAAACTCCGGGAGAGACGGGAGTTTCTTGAACAGGTGTTCACTGCCAACGAAATCCACGCCGGCTCGGAAGGACCAGCACCAGACTCTTTTTTTGCTATGTTGTTTGCTGTCAAGGAGGCCCTGTTGAAAGCGATGGGATGCGGGCTTCAGCGGATGTCACTATGGCGTGAGATCGAGGTCACGAAGAACGAGAAGCTCCACCTTTCGGGCTCCCTCCAGCAACTTGCCAAAGAGAAATCGATACAACGAGTTCATATTTCAAAAGCGCATTCAGAGAACGATGCCGTTGCCTTTGTCGTGTTAGAAACAACTGATAGCGAGGAGATCGCATGAGCAACATTGGTTCGTATGAGTCGAGGCTCAGAGAATACGACTGGAAGAACTCCGAAGAAGAAATTGAGTACGGAAAAAACGGTAACTACAACATCGGGTATTTTTGCAGTGATCGTATCTGTGAACGAGGCCTGGGGAAGAAGACCGCTCTCATTTGGGAGGGCTTCACTGGTGAGGTCAAGCGATACACGTACGATGACTTGCGGATCAACAGCAACGCCTTTGCCTCGATGCTGAGGTCCATCGGCCTTCAACCCGGCGATCGGATTTGCATCTTCATGGATCGCATTCCAGAGTTGTACATTTCTTTTCTGGGCGTCTTGAAAATGGGCGGCATCGTTCAACCGCTCTTCTCGGCTTTTGGAGAAGAAGCGCTCTCCATGCGTCTGGGGGATGCGAAGACAAAGGCAATCCTCACGACGAGGAAACACCTTGGCAAGGTGCGAAGGACTCGTTCCACGCTTCCCGAACTCCAGCATGTGATTGTCGTCGACGCCGGTGTCAAGTCATTGGAACATGGAGAGTTCGGGTTCTTGATGGAGAGTGCGCCGAAGGAAGAGAAGGTGGAGATCGCACAGGTCGGTGCGGAGACACCCTCCGTTCTCCATTACACCTCCGGCACGACGGGGAAACCGAAGGGGGCATTGCACGTCCATTCTTCGATTGTCGCACAGTACATCACAACCAAATGGGTTCTCGATCTGCTTCCGGACGACGTCTACTGGTGCACAGCTGATCCCGGATGGGTGACCGGTACCTCGTACGGTATCATCGGCCCATGGGCGATCGGCATCACGCAGGTCGTGCTCGACGCGGGCTTCAGTGCTCAGAAATGGTATGCGTTCATCGAAAAGCATAAGGTTTCGGTCTGGTATTCGGCACCGACAGCCATTCGCCTGTTGATGAAGGAGGGTCTTGAACCGGTGGGCAAAGCAAACCTCTCGACGCTCAGGCATCTTGTCAGCGTTGGCGAGCCGCTCAATGCCGAGGCGGTGATCTGGTCGGAGAAGGCGTTTGGGAAGCCATTTCACGATTCGTACTGGCAGACCGAAACCGGGTCGATTGTGATTTCAAACTATCCCGGCATGAAAATCAAGCCCGGCTCGATGGGGAAGCCGTTCCCCGGGATCACGGCGGCCGTGCTGAACCCGAAAACTTATGAGCCCATTAAAACGGTCGGTACGGTCGGACTCATTGCCCTCAAGCCTGTATGGCCATCGATGTTCAGGACGTACTGGAGTAACCAGGAGACCTACGACCGCAAATTCAAAAACGGCTGGTACATTAGCGGGGATCGATCAAGCATTGATGCGGAGGGATATTTTTGGTTCGTCGGCCGGGACGATGATGTCATCAATACGGCGGGACATCTTGTTGGTCCTTTTGAGATCGAGTCCGCTCTTTTGGAGCATCCTTCCGTCGCCGAGTCAGCTGCCGTGGGTAAGCCGGATCCTATCAATATGGAGGTCGTCAAGGCATTTATCGCCCTCAAACCGGGGTATGAGAAGAACGATGACTTGACGATGAACATCATGAATTTCATTCGCAAGAAGCTTTCACCGCTGGCGATGCCGCAGGAGATCGAGTATGTCGATTCATTGCCCAAAACGCGAAGCGGCAAGATCATGAGAAGATTGCTCCGGGCCAAGGAGTGGGGCGAAGAAATTGGAGACATTTCCACGCTCGAGAACGACTGACGGCAACACGACGCGGCTTGTTTCATTCCCCAGGGAGGTCAGTATGGCTGAAGACGTAAAGAAGACCCTCATTGACTACGTCAAAAAAGAGTATCTCGATGAAGACTCGGACCAGGAAATTACTGAAGACACAAAGCTCATCTCGAGTGGAATTGTGGATTCATTTTCCATGGTGTCCCTGAAACTCTTTCTCGAGAAGAAATATCAGATCAAGATCCCCGATGAGAAAGCGACGCCTGACGCTTTCGATTCGATCAACAACATAATCGCGTTGCTGAGAGAATTCAAAGTTCTCTGAAAGGAAGGACCATGGCCTACAGCGAGAACGCCAAGAGTCATTACGAGAATGAATTGAAATCCATTCGGGGAGCTGGCCTTTTCAAGGAAGAGCGTTTCATCAAGACCCCGCAGAGTGCGCGAATAAAAGTTGAATTTCCCATCGGTGCCCCGAACAAAGAAGTCCTCAATTTCTGTGCAAACAACTACCTGGGGCTCTCCAGCCATCCGGAGGTAGTCGAAGCAGCGCACAAAGGCCTTGAATCTCACGGCTACGGCATGTCCTCCGTGCGGTTCATCTGCGGCACGCAGGATATTCACCAGACGCTCGAGAAGAAACTGAGCGAATTCCTTGAAACCGAAGACACGGCGCTCTTCCCATCTTGCATGGAGGCAAACGCCGGGCTCTTCGACGTTGTTCTCGACAAGGACGATGCGATGATCGCTGACCGCTTGGTCCACGCCTCGATCGTTGACGGTATGAAACTCTGCAAGGCCCAGCTTTACAACTACAAGCATCTCAACATGGCTCATCTGGAGGAGAAACTCCAGGAGACGCAGGGATGCCGATTCCGCATGGTGATCACCGACGGAGTGTTTTCCATGGACGGGGACATCGC
>CAZTKU010000197.1:0-5199 GCA_964614245.1 uncultured Ignavibacteriaceae bacterium | reverse complement strand
AGATCGACAACCGTAGAAAGCTCGACACAGATAAGAGTGGACTTCACGATCGGAGTGGGTGCAGGAACAGGTCCGCGTGATGTGACAATCACGAATTCTAGTCCGGGTGGCGGAACGGCGACGCTGCCGAGTGGATTCATGGTCGGGAATCCTTCTCCGGCGATTAGCGATATGAGCCCGAGCAGCGGTTCCCGCGGGCAAACGATGGCTGTTACATTCAACGGGACAGGCTTTCTCGTCGGTGTCACCAGTGTCACCTTTGGTGCGGGCATAACGGTGAATTCCGTCGCCGTAAGCAGCTCGATCCAGATGAAGGCGAATATCACGATCGCCCTTGACGCGGCCACCGGATCGAGTGATGTCTCGGTGACCAATCCTGATCCCGGCGGAGGAACGGTCAGGCTTACCGGCGCTTTTGCGGTGGTGAATCCCGCGCCAACCCTCGCAACGATCTCACCCGCGAGCGGAAACCGGGGACAGACCCTGAATGTGACGGTGACGGGGACGAATTTCATCCCCGGAGTGACTACGCCTGCGTATGGAAGCGGCATTACCGTTAACTCCGTTTCTTCCTTCACCTCCACCCTGGTGACTGCCAGCGTGACCATTGACAATGGCGCAACTCCCGGTCCTCGTGATATCACCGTCACCAATGCAGCGCCGGGCGGAGGAACCGCGACTCTCTCCGGTGCCTTCACCGTAAACAATCCCTCACCGACCCTGTCAAGCGTCTCGCCATCACAGGCGGGAAGGGGGAGCAGCATAAACGTTGTGTTGACGGGGACAAATTTCCTGGAAGGGGTCAGCAGCGCGAGCTTTGGCCCGGATGTTACGGTGAATGCGACGACGATCAACAGCGCGACGCAGATCACGGTGAATATCAGCATCGCACTGTCCGCAGCGATCGGGGCCCGGAACGTTTCCGTGACAAATGCCACGCCGGGAGGCGGTACGGCAACACTGACGGGTGGGTTCACTGTGGACACATCACCCGCAACCGGCATGGAAAACACGCTCTCTGCGATCCCGGAAGAGTACGAACTGCAGGAGGCGTATCCGAATCCTTTCAACCCTTCGACGAGGATCCGCTACGGATTGCCCGAGCAGAGCCGAGTGAAGTTGGAAGTGTATAACATGCTCGGCAACGTCGTGGCAGAGTTGGTGAGCGGTGAACGATCCAAGGGCCTCTATGAAGTGGAGTTTAGAGCCGAGAACCTGCCGAGCGGTGTTTACCTCGTGCGGGTGTTTTCGGAATCAGTGGAGTCAAGCAAGAGATTCATCGCGTCACGGAAGGTCGTGCTGGTGAAATAACGCACGGTCAGAGGCGGCCACGCGAATGGTCGCCCCATTCTATATTCTCTTCCTGCTGGGACGATCTCTATCGAGGTCGTCCCTTTTTTTCTTGCTTCTGGCACGTCACCGCTCTTTCCGTCTTGCTTCTTTGTACAAATTCGTCGAATTTCTTACTGCGTCATTTTCCATCCTCAGTGTCATTATCTATAGGAGTCGAATATGAGTAGTGAACATTCTAGCCCAAGCTTTTTTGAAAGTGTCACAATGAATTTCGACAAAGCGGCAGGCTACACACAGCATCCGAAAGGTCTGCTCGACCAGATCAAAGTATGCAATAGTGTTTATCATTTTCAATTCCCCGTGCAAGTGGGTGACGTGTATGAAGTTATCCAGGCGTGGCGAGTCGAACACAGCCAGCACAAACTCCCCACGAAGGGCGGAATCCGCTACAGTGAGGATGTCAATGAGGATGAGGTGAAAGCGCTTGCCGCGCTCATGACATACAAGTGCGCCGTGGTTGACGTTCCATTTGGCGGAGGAAAGGGGGGAATCAAGATCAACCCCAAGAACTACACCGAGGCACAGCTCCAGCGAATCACGAGACGTTACACGGCAGAACTGGTGAAGAAGCACTTCATTGGTCCAGGTATTGATGTGCCGGCGCCGGACTATGGAACCGGCGAGCGAGAGATGGCATGGATCGCTGACACGTACATGGCGCTCAATCCAGGCGCAATTGACGGCGTAGCGTGCGTGACGGGCAAACCTATCAGTCAGGGAGGAATTCGGGGAAGAAGGGAAGCAACTGGTCGAGGCGTGTATTTTGGCATCAGAGAGGGGTGCAACATCGCTGAAGACATGAAAGCGCTCGGACTCACGCCAGGTTTGGAAGGGAAGCGGGTTGTCGTTCAGGGTCTCGGCAACGTAGGATACCATGCGGCGAAGTTCCTCCAGGAGGGTGGATGCCTCATCGTCGGACTGGCGGAATACGAAGGGGCGATCTTTCATCCGAAGGGGTTGGATGTGGAGGAGGTTATGAAACACCGGAAGAACACGCGATCGATTTTCAATTTCCCCGGGGCGACGAATATTCCAAAAACACTCGAAGCGCTCGAGCTCGAGTGCGATATTCTCGTTCCGGCTGCCCTGGAGTACCAGATTACGCGCGCAAACGCCCCGCGCATCAAGGCAAAGATCATCGGTGAAGGCGCCAACGGTCCAATCAGCGCCGATGCTGAGGAGATCTTGTTGCAGAAAGGGATCATGGTCATTCCGGATATGTATTTGAACGCCGGCGGGGTCACCGTCTCGTACTTCGAATGGCTCAAAAATCTGCAGCACGTCCGGATGGGAAGAATGGGAAAACGATTCACTGAATCGTCCCTTTCGCAGCTTGTCGCCAGCATCGAGAAGGCGTTTGGCAAGTCGCTCTCGGCCGAGGAGAAAAGGAAAATTTCCCGCGGCCCGGACGAGGTTGACCTGGTGAATTCAGGTCTCGAAGACACGATGATCGTCGCCTACAATCAGATACGAGAGATCAAGAAGAGGTCGAAGTGTCCAGACCTCCGAACCGCGGCGTTCATCAGCGCGATCGACAAGATCGCACAGTCGTACACGGAGCTAGGCGTCTTCCCGTAAGCCTCTTTAATCAGTTCCCAATTCTAACACTCCCTGGTTGCTTCCCAATCCTGGTAAGCGGGCGGTTCGTAAGTCCCTCAAAAATGCCCGCTTGCCAGCTTTTTCCACGCCGAGTCCTCTACCTCCCTATGGAATAGAAATTGCAGCGAGTTGAGCAAGTTCCGAGAAAGTGCTCAACGCCGTCCTCCCCTGGCTTGCATGCATCGGGAGTGTGAGTGAATGATGTCAGCAGTCTCTCCATTGCCAACAAGGTACCAATCGGAATCGACGGGATGCGGGTTTCCTCTGATTCGATCGACTTGCTGGCATCGCTTTGCTTGTCTCAACTATCCACGCTTAAATGAGCGGACTTTAGATCTGCCATGAATCCTGAAGGCATCAACACCATTGTTGAGAAATACAAGGAAGTCCGGGGAGGGTTGATATCGATTCTCGAAGAGATACAAGCCAAATACGGATACCTCCCCGAGGATGTTCTGAGGGTTGTTGCAGACAGGACCGGACGCGCTCTTGTCGACATCTATGGTGTCGCAACGTTCTACAAGTCGTTTCGGCTCAGACCTCGGGGAAAACATCTCGCGTCTGTTTGTTTAGGGACCGCTTGCCACGTCCGGGGGGGCCCTGTTATTGCAGAGGAATTCGAAGCTGAACTCAAGATCAAGAGTGATGGGGAAACGACGCCGGATAAGGAATTCACTCTGGAAACAGTCCGATGTCTTGGGGCGTGTGCGCTCGGCCCGATCGTCGTCGTAGACGGTCATTACTTCTCCAATGTCGGCACTCTCGATGTAAGACGTATCATTGGCAAGACCCGTGTGGGGCTCGACCGGGTCGAAGTGACTTCGGACCAGAGAATATTCCCGCTCGAAGTGAGCTGCCCGCGCTGTAATCACAGTCTCATGGACCAGAAGCATCTGGTCGATGGCCTTCCTTCCATTCGAGTCACCTTTTCGTTCGGGCAAGAGCACGGCTGGCTGAGAATGTCATGTCTGTATGGCAGCTATGCCATCGAATCCGGCAACGAAATCCCCATAGGCCAGCTTGTCAACTTCTTCTGCCCCCATTGCCACGCGGAGCTGCTCGGCGCGTGGAATTGCCCAGTGTGTGATGCGCCGATGGTGCCGATGATTGTTCGAGGAGGCGCTATCGTTCAGATTTGCTCACGCCGTGGCTGCAAGAGCCATATGCTTGATGTCGAGGGAGTCAATCTGTAGCGAACTTTGATCGAATCGAGCGGGACGAATATAAACGAGGAATAGCACCAATGCTCGCGGAGAGATTGAGATCCATCAGTGCCTTCAAGGTTTTCCAGAAGCTGATCATCTCCGATCGGGATCCCACCTTTCCCACCATCGTCATTCCAGCCGGGACATGCGGACAAGCGAGCGGGGCGAATGATCTCATTCGCATGTCCAAGCGAGAAATCCTCGCAAAGAACTTGTCGCAAAAAATCCGCCTCCGTGTGACAGGGTGTCATGGCTACTGTGAGATGGAGCCTTCGGTGCTCATCCAGCCTTCGGGGACGTTCTACCCGAAGCTCAAGATGGAAGACATGCCCCGCATCGTGGAGGCAGTCTCCCGCGGAGAGGTTGTGGAGGATTTGTTGTTTGTCGATCCGGCATCAGGGAAGCGGATCGAAAAACAAGATGATGTTCCGTTCTTCAAGCGACAGGTCCGCAGTATCCTTTCACGCAGCGAGATGGTAGATCCCATCCGCATTTACAACTACATCGAAAATGGCGGTTACGGGGCGATCGTTCGTGTCATCGAGAAAGGGAATCCTGCGTTGGTTATCGAAGAAGTCAAGACGTCAGGACTGCGCGGCCGCGGCGGTGCAGGATTTCCAACAGGCCTGAAATGGGAATTGCTGGCCAAAGCGAAGAGCTCTCGAGGCAAATTCCTGGTCTGCAACGCAGACGAAGGCGATCCGGGCGCATACATGGATAGAAGCGTGCTGGAAGGAAATCCTCACAGCATCATCGAGGGTATGCTGATCGGTGCATTCGCGACGGGTGCGACTGAGGGTGTTATCTACGTCCGCAACGAGTATCCGCTGGCCATCAAACACCTGACCATTGCCCTCCGTCAGGCAAAGGAGCTGGGCCTTCTCGGCGATCAGATTCTCGGAACGGGATTCTCCTTCAACGTCGGAATCGTCAGAGGGGCGGGCGCCTTCGTATGCGGTGAGGAAACTGCTCTCATCCACTCTGTCGAGGGAAAGATGGGTGAGCCGCGGCAGCGGCCACCGTTCCCGGTCGAAAAGGGAAT
>CAZTKU010000196.1:0-5209 GCA_964614245.1 uncultured Ignavibacteriaceae bacterium | reverse complement strand
CAGAACAAGACTCTTCCTGATCGGGTCGAAGTCACGGAGAAGATTCTGAAAGACTTCGAAGCGTGCCTGAAGGAAAGGGAGTTCAGCTACGAGGAGCAAGCCGAACTGAAGCTCAAGGAGTTGCGGGAAGCTGCAGAGAAGGGGCGGTTCGGGAAAGCGGTTCACGAATGCCTCGACAGGATTACGAAGACGATTGAGTCGGAGAAGGCAAGGGCGTTTGAGCGATACGATAGAGAAGTGCGGGCTGCCCTGAAGCTGGAGATCATCGCCCGGATCATGGGGGAGAAGGCCGCCATCGAGGCTTCGCTCAAGGACGACCCCCAGCTCGACGTGGCCGTTGCCTTGTTGAAGAACAAGCCGGCGTATGGCCGACTGCTGGCGGGGAAGTCAAAAGGCGAGTGATCCCAAGACTCGAGGTCTTGGCCCGGGAGGGCCGAGCGCTCTGGAGAAACGAGAAAGGCACTTTCACCGATGTGTGAAAGTGCCTTTTTTGTTTGTGGGCGATCGGGAGGCGAGGACTAGACCAGACCGAGTTTCTCTTGAACCAGCTCAATCACACGCTGCAAATCTTGCTCCCGGTTCACGAAGTCGAGATGATCGCTCTGGACAATGAGCAGCGGGCCTCGCTTGTACCGGCCGACCCAGCTCTCGTAGTGTTTATTGAGTTGTTCGAGGTATTCGCGCTGGATTCCCTGCTCGAATGACCTGCCGCGTCGAGAAATCTGCTGTACAAGCGTGTCGACTGACGCCCGGAGATAGATCATCAGGTCGGGTGTCTTCAAGTAGTCGGTCATCACTTCGAAGAGCGACGCGTAGTTGTCGTAGTCTCGCTGATCCATCTTGCCAATGTCGTACAGATTCCGGGCAAAGATCTCGGCGTCCTCATAGATAGAGCGGTCCTGGATGACTGACTCGCCTGTTTCGGTCATCCTTTTGTGATGCTTGAACCGGTTGGCAAGAAAGTAGATCTGCAGGTGAAACGACCAGCGCTTCATGTCTGCGTAAAAGTCGGGGAGGTAGGGATTGTCATCGACCGACTCGAAGTAAGGTTTCCACCCGAAATGCTGAGCGAGGAGTCGCGTGAGCGATGATTTGCCTGAACCAATGTTCCCCGCGACGGCGATGAAAAGAGGTTTCGATTGGATTTGCATGCCAAGAGGTCCGCTATGGGGAGTGAGGAAAGAATGACAGCTTGTGCGTTGGAAGCCACGATTTCACCCGCTGTCAGCGAGAATGTATTCTAATCCCGCGTCAAAATCAAGGACGACCAAATTCACCGCTCTCCGTGAATCATTCTCGCCACCACTTCAAGACCCTCTATAACCCGCGGACCGGGTCGGCTCACGAGACTCGCATCCACGATAGCGATTCGCTTGTTTTGAATGGCGGGGAGCTCGCGCCACTCGGGATAGGCTGCCGCGATCGCGTCTCGGGTTTTCACAATATCACTTGTGGCAATGATGACATCCGGTTTGCGGCGAAAGATCTCCTCGCGGCTGAGTACAGGGTAGGAAGTTCCAGCCCCTCGCGCGATGTTTTCGCCGCGTGCCGCGGTGATCAGCTCATCAAGAAATGTCCCCTTGCCCGCAGCGATGAGAGGATTCAGGGACAACAGCAGCAACACCTTCTGGGATGGCTTGGCGCGGAGCTCTTCGATGATCTTAGAACGACGGTTTCCCAGCTTGGCCGCGAGAGTCTCGGCCGTAGCCTTCTGCTGCGTAAGCTCCCCGATGTCACGAATGGACTTCAGCACTCCGTCGATTGTGCGGGGATTGGAAACGAACACCGGGATGCCAAGGCTTGTCAGCTTCTGATAATCAGTTTGCAGATTGCCCGAGGCGGACATCAGGACGAGGTCCGGTTCGAGCTCGACGATGCGCTCGATGTTGGGATTCAACATGCCGCCGACCTTCGGTTTGAGCTTGGCTGCCTCGGGGACGTCACAGTAATCCGTAACGCCGACAATGGACGAATCCAGGCTCAGCGCGAATAATGTTTCCGTGATGCTGGGCGCGAGGGAGACGATGCGGCAAGGCGTTTGTTTGAGCTGAACGATGTGCCCGAAGTCGTCTTTCACCGAAAACGTTATTGAGGAACTCTGATCGGCCTTCTGTTGACAGCACGAGAGGAGGGGAAGGAGCAAAAGCGATATGATGGTGGGTGGCTTCATAGCCTGTCTATCCGACTAACGCGTCGGCATCCGTAGCCTCCCGCCAGGGCAGGCTGGCTGAGCAATTCTGCAGAGAATTTAAGATTGCTTGTTTCAGGCACAAAACCTAGAGTTATGTTGTTACTTTCTTTCCGAGAAAGAAAGTAACCAAAGAAATCTTTCCGAAATCGTAACCCGCCTGATGGAACTCCCTCGCGCAAGCCGTCGATTTCGGCCCCGACCATCGCGATAAGCGGCAAACGTAACCACAATTGGCCGAAATCAAAACCCGCTGGATGAAGCTCCCGACGCACACCGCCAACGATTTCGGCAGCTAGGTGATCAACAGTGTGGGTCGAATCGAAAACAAAAAGAGCGAACCAAAATGATTCGCTCTTCTCACTTCCCAAATGATGCTCAGATCTTACTTGAACGAGGCCAGCGCTTCGTCGACGGTGTCAAAATGCTCGAATACGGTCACGAGCTTTGTCACAACCAGCAGGCTCTGGATCTTATCAGACGCGCGTGTGAGCTTCATGTTCCCGCCGGCATTTCGAACGGTGGTGAGAGCACCGATGAGCATGCCGAGACCCGAGCTGTTCATAAACTTGACTTCACCCAGGTCAACAACGACTTTGTTCTTGCCTGCATCGATGAGCTTATGCAGCTCTTCATTCAGCGATGAAGCGTCGGGTCCCCCCATCACATTCCCTTTCAACTCTATCAGAATGACGCCCTTCACGTCCTTGATTTTCAGTTTCATGCGCTGCTCCTTGTTGATTCCGGTTGTGCGATGTGACGGACAAATATAGGGTGATTCTGCACGAAATCCAACACCAGCTCTCTATGCCATTAGCTGCTCTCTCTGCTTCTTCTTCCGCATCGTCCAGTCTAGAACGATCGCACTGGCGATGTAGACGGAGGAATAGGTTCCCGCAATTGTTCCGACCGTCAGGGTAAAAGCAAAGCCTCGCGTAACCTCTCCGCCGGCGAACAGAAGGGTCGTCAGGGCAAGAAGAACCGTTCCCTGTGTGATGATTGTTCGACTGAGGGTGTCATTCAAGCTCTTGTTGATAACCTCGGCAAGCGAAAGGCTCCGGTAGATCTTCAAATTCTCGCGGATACGGTCAAAGACCACCACTGTGTCATTCACGGAAATTCCGACCAGGGTCAAGAATGCTGCGATGACCTCTTGTGTGATCTCCAAATTCAGAACTGGAATCACGCCGTTGAGCAGTGAGAGCACGCCCAAGGCGACAAGAACATCGTGGACCAAGGCAACGACAGCTCCTACTCCGTAAATGAACTTGAAACGAACGGCAACATAGAGGAGGATGACCAGGAATGAAGCGCTGACGGCATACAAAGCATCTCGGCGCAGTTCTTCTCCGATCTTTGGACCAATCTTGTCCTCCTTAAGAACGACAAACTTCTTGTCCGGGAAGGCCTGGTTGATGGCTTGCTTGATCTTGTCGCCGACAACTGTTCCCTCTCCTTGCTCTGTCGTTCGAATGAGGAGATCGCTCTCGCCCCCGAAGAACTTGATTTCACTCTGCCCGAGGCCCACGGCCCCCAACGCTGCACGAACTTGAGAGACCTCCGGCTTGACTGCAAACGACAGGACGAGCTCGGTCCCTCCGAGGAAATCAACTCCGAGATCAATGCCTTTGATGGCGAGTGAGACAAGTCCGGCGAAGATCACCGCAGACGAGGACAGGTACATCACTTTTCGAAGCTTCAAAAAGTCGATGTTGGTTTTCTTGAAGAACCGCATTGAGTTGAAATCTCCTTTGTCTGAGTATGAACACCTGGCAGGTTTCTGAAGCTTGCCGGGTTTCGCAAAAGGTTATCCGAAGCTTGGAGCGAAATTCTTATCGGTCATGAAATTGAAGATGACTCGAGTTATCAAAATCGCGCTAAACATGCTTGCCGCAATTCCGATCATCAGTGTCAGCGCAAATCCCTGAACGGGACCGGTGCCAAACTGGTAGAGAATAAGGCCTGTGAGGAATGTGGTGACGTTGGAATCAACAATTGCGCTGAAGGCTTTTGTGTACCCGGCATCGATCGATGCACGCAGGGTCTTGCCGCCCTGGAGTTCTTCCCGGACACGCTCATTGATCAAAACGTTTGCGTCGACGGCTGTACCAATGGTCAGGATAATCCCCGCGATACCCGGCAGGGTGAGCGTCGCCTGGAAACCGGCCAGAACACCGAGGATGAAAAGGATGTTGAAGGTGAGGGCGATATCAGCAGTGAATCCGGCTGTGCGGTAGTAAAGTACCATGAACAGCACGGTCAAGACAAACGCATACAGAGTTGCTGAAACGCCGGCCTGGACGGAATCTTCACCCAATGAAGGTCCAACTGTCCTCTGCTCAACAATTGTGACGGGTGCGGGGAGTGCGCCGGCTCGTAGAACAATCTCCAGCAGTCGAGCTTCGCCGGGGGCCTCGAGGCCCGTAATTTGTGACCGGCCTCCGACAATTTTGTTGATCACAGTGGGCGCTGAGAAGATCGCATTGTCCAAGGAGATGGCAATCCGTTTTCCGACATTTGCTCCAGTGATGCGGGCCCACTCGCGGGAACCCTCGCTATTCATTTCCATATTCACAATGGGCCGGTTGTCTTCGGGGCTGACGCTGGCCCGTGCATCGACGATGACACCGCCGGTCAATTCGGCCGTGCGCTTGACTGCATAGAGTTGGTAGTACCGCTTGCCTTCTGCTCCCATCGGCTGTGTTTTTGCGGACCACATAAACGCAAAGTCGACCGGGTAGAGGCGTTGCACTTCCGGGCGCTCGAGAAGGCGGATGACACGATCGCGGTTCTTTTCTTCAACAAACCCTTCCCCCGAATTCCGCTGGTCGGGAATCACATACGAGAAAAATGGGTGTTGGCGGGTGAATATCGCCTCTCGCGAGGTATCGGTTTCCGCAGGCTTGCTGCCGGCAAGGAGCTGCTCAAGAGCATCCTTTGGTTTTTGCTCCTTTTTTGCCGTTTTGGCTGCAGCTGAAGTATCCTCTTCTACTTTGCCGGAGAGGAAATTGTCCACGGACT
>CAZTKU010000195.1:0-5216 GCA_964614245.1 uncultured Ignavibacteriaceae bacterium | reverse complement strand
GAAAACGCTGGATTCGTTGACTTTCTTTTGTTAATGGAGTATATTGAAAAAAGTTTTGACAAGCAAAACAGAGCTATTCTGACCTTTTCTTTCTTTTCATCACACTGGAGCTCCATTGGATCTCTTTGATAAATGTCGAAGCTTTACACGCGCGGACGAAGTTAAGGCGAGCGGGTATTATCCCTACTTCCACCCCATCGAGGAGAGCGAGGGACCGGTCGTGCAAATCGAAGGGCGGAAGATGGTCATGGCAGGCTCAAACAACTACCTGGGTCTTACCGCTCATCCAAGAGTCAAAGAAGCCGCGATCAAGGCGGTGCAGAAGTACGGCACGGGGTGTTCGGGTTCCCGGTACCTCACCGGCACGCTCGACCTGCACGTCGAACTGGAGAGGCGACTTGCCATCTTCATGGGGAAGGAGGATTGCCTGCTCTACAGCACCGGATTCCAGACAGCGCAGGGGATCATTCCCACGCTCGTTCAGCCGGGTGAATACGTGGTGTCCGACAAAGACAACCATGCTTGCATCGTTGCTGGAAACCTCATTGCGGGGGGGATCGGCGCTCTTGCAGATGGTGTGCAGACCGTCGTTCGCTACAAGCACAACGATATGAAGCATCTGGAGACCGTGATCTCCGGGCTCCCGCTCGAAGCGCCGAAGTTGATTGTTTCAGATGGCGTCTTCAGCACGTCGGGAGAGATTGTTGACCTGCCCAATATGGTTACGGTCGCGAAGAAATACAATGCCAAGATCCTCCTGGATGATGCGCACGCCATCGGCGTGATCGGGAAGGGGGGACGGGGAACGGCGAGTCATTTCAACCTCGAAAAAGAGGTGGAATTGACGATGGGGACGTTCAGCAAAACCTTTGCTTCTCTGGGAGGGTTTGTGGTGGGTGACCGTGCGGTTGTCAATTTCCTCAAGCATCACGCGCCGGCATTGATCTTCAGCGCGAGTCCCACCCCTGCGTCCGTTGCTTCAGCGTTGGCCGCACTGGATGTCTTGGAGAGCGAGCCGTGGCGGATCGACAAGCTGATGCGCAACGCGCGCAAAATGCGGCAGGGTCTCAAAGCAATGGGGTATCGGGTTGGCGAGCACGATTCTGCCGTCGTTCCGGTGATCATCGGTGATACGGACAACGTGCTTGTGATGTGGAAAGCTCTGTTCGAAGCGGGTGTATTTGTCAATGCGTTTGTTCGCCCCGGTGTGCCTCCGGGCATGGAGATGCTGCGAACGAGTTACATGGCGACCCATGAAGACGAGCATCTCGACAAGATTCTCAATGTCTTTTGCGACATTGGCAAGAAGCTCGGGGTCATCAGCTGATCGAACGCATGCTCAATCATTTCGCACAATGAGAAACTGAAAGCCGCCGTACCGAAGGTGCTGCGGCTTTTCTGTTCGGTACCCGTGGCGCTATCGCCTCCATCATTCCGTTCGTCATCGTTCTATGAGCGTCTTACACATTCGGCCCGTCCGCACTCGAAGTGACCGCGAGCGGTTCATCAAATTCCTCTGGAAGATCTACGGGGGAAATCCCTTTTGGGTCCCGCCGCTCTTGGCGGATCGCCGGAAATTGATGGACAAAGTAAAGAATCCGTTTTACCGGCATTCCGACGCGGAATTCTTTCTCGCCGAGAGAGATGGAGAGCTCGTCGGCCGCATCGCGGCCATAGTCAATCACAACCACAACAAGGAACATGGTGAGAACATCGGCTTTTTTGGCTTTTTCGAATCCATCGATGACCAGAGCGTTGCCGACGACCTTTTTGATGCTGCCAAGGGCTATCTGAAGAGCAAGGGCGTCACCGCGATGAGAGGGCCGGCCAATCCCTCAGTGAACGATGAATACGGCCTGCTCGTCGACGGATTTGAGCTCAGTCCGGTTCTGCTCATGCCGTACAATCCACCATACTACGTGAAGCTCATTGAGAGCCATGGCTTCACGAAAGCGACGGACCTGTACACATATCTCTTGAGCCAGGACACGGTATATTCCGACCGACTGGAACGCGCGAACGATATCGTCAAGAGGAGGAACCATCTCAGCATTCGCACGCTCGATATGAAGAATCTTGATCGCGATCTTGCGATCGTCAAAGAGATTTACAATGCCGCATGGGCAAAAAACTGGGGCGCCGTGCCGATGACCGAAGCGGAGATTGATGTCATGGCGAAAGAGCTCAAGCCAATTGTGGTTCCCGAGCTTGTCCTCTTTGCGGAAGCCAAGGGCAAACCGATCGGTTTTGCTCTCTCACTTCCGGATATCAACATCGCGTTGAAATACAACAAGAAAGGCCGTTTGATTCCTGGCCTCATACGGTTGTTTTTGCACAAGAAAGAGATTAATCTTGTGCGAATAATTGTGTTGGGCGTGCTCCCGGAACATCTCAACTCGGGCGCTGCCGGCGTGCTCTTCTACGAGACTGCTACCCGCGCAAGAAAGCTTGGCTATCAGTATGGTGAGGCGGGATGGGTGCTGGCGGACAATCACCGGATGGTCAAAGCTGCTGAGGCGTTGAACGGAAAGATCAACAAGCGCTATCGTATCTACGAAATGCCAGTCTCTTAGCTCCGACGTATCTCCATCGCTACTTCGTTCTTCTTCACAAGCACGTTACAGAAAAAGGATTGAACGATGCCAATCAAGAAAGTTGACTCCATCTGGATGAATGGCAAGCTTGTGGCTTGGGATGATGCAAAGATACATATCCTGTCGCACGTGATCCATTACGGCTCGAGTTGGTTCGAGGGGATTCGATGCTACGAAACAAAACGAGGTCCCGCAATCTTTCGACTCGATGCCCACCTGCGTCGACTCTATGATTCTGCCAAAATGTATCGTGCGCCGATTCCCTATACCGTGGCGCAGTTCGAAGCGGCCATCAAGGAAACGATTCGAGCGAACAAGATGAAAGCGTGCTACATCAGGCCCGTCGTGTACCGCGGCTACGGCGATGTGGGGGTCAATCCGCTCTCGTGCCCGGTTGACGTGATGATTGCAGTTTGGGAATGGGGGTCCTATCTAGGCGGAGGGGCGCTCGAAAATGGGATCGATGTTTGCGTCTCATCGTGGCACCGGGCGGCTCCCAACACGTTCCCATCCATGGCGAAAGCCAGCGGCAATTACCTGAATTCCCAGTTGATCAAAATGGAAGCTGTCCTGGCCGGGTATGCCGAAGGCGTCGCTCTCGATTCCTATGGAAACGTGAGCGAGGGGAGCGGAGAGAACATCTTCCTCGTGAGGGACAAGAAACTGTACACACCGCCAATCATCGCTGCCATCCTGCCTGGGATCACGCGAGTGTCTGTGATGCAGATTGCTCAGGACCTCGGCTATGAAGTCGTTGAAGGTGCGATCCCGCGAGAAATGCTCTGTATTGCTGATGAAGTGTTCTTCACAGGAACGGCGGCCGAGATCACTCCGGTGCGGTCCGTCGACAAGATTCCGGTCGGTGAAGGAAAACCCGGGCCGGTGACACGGCAATTGCAGCGGACGTTTTTCGATATCGTGCAAAATGCCAACGACAAGTACAGCTGGTTGAATTTTGTCTATGACTGATGGAGAACGGACGTGGCCAAATCAACAAATGACAGTCCCGTTTGGAAGAACTTCTTCTCCGGGCGCAACTTTCAGGAAGGGACGACGGAGGCGCTGCTGAACAAAGTACCTGCCTTCGCGGGGTTATCATTCCGTGAGCTCAAAACGGTCGCTGCAATCGTGCATCGGCGCGAGTACAAAACCGGTGAGCCGGTGTTCTACCAGGGTGATCCGGGGCTGGGGATGTACATTATTCAGGAAGGGGAAGTCTCGATTGTGATTGCAGACAAGGGGGGGGCACAGAAGGAACTGGCGGTGCTCTCGGAGGGAGATTTCTTCGGCGAATTAGCCCTGCTCGATGAATCACCGCGCTCGGCGAGCGCCGTGTGCAAAGTGGATTGCGCTCTTATCGGCTTCTTCCGTCCCGACCTGCTTGAACTCATGGAGAGGAAAACCGACTTAGGAATAAAAATCGTACTGAAGCTTGCGGAAATTGTCGCAGAGCGGCTCCGAAAGACGGACAAAGAGCTCTCGAAGCTGAAGAGCCAGCTCGACGATCTTCTCTCAATGAGAGAGAAGTCTGCAAGGCCTTCAGGGGAGGAAAACAATGGCCACGAGAGAGCAAGCTCATCGGCGTAAATCGGCAAAGATCGCCAGCCGTGCCAAGGTGCGTCAGCGCACGAAGATCGAGCTGCGTCGCATCCTGGTTCCGATCGATTTCTCGAAGCACTCGAAGAAAGCGCTACGGTACGCTATCCCCTTTGCAGAGCAATTCAAAGCTTCTGTAGACTTGTTGTACGTAGTAGAGCCCACCATCTATCCCGCCGACTTCAGCTTTGGTCAGGTCGGCTTTCCCAATGTCGAGGATGAGTTGCGGCAGCGTGGCACGGAGGAACTTGATGCCTTGATCCGCAAGGAAATCGGCAATCGGGTTCCGGCGAGGAAAGTCATCCGGACGGGCAAAGCGTTCTATGAGATTGATGAATACGCGCGTGAAGAGGCTATCGACCTGATCATCATCGCAACCCACGGCCACTCCGGAGTCGAGCATGTGCTGTTCGGCAGCACAGCCGAGAAGGTCGTTCGCCACGCCCCATGCCCGGTGCTTGTGGTGAGAATGGCAGAGAAAGAGTTTGTGAGAGAATAGTCCGGCAGCAGCTCAACCAATCAAAGGAGGGACCACCTATGAGGAAGAACATCGGGGGAGTACTGTTCCTCGCGGCCATGACCGTCTCGATGGCCGTGAGTCAGGAGCAGGTGGCGACGATCAGCCCGCAGAAGCCAAAGGTCGGGGACGAGATCATCATCACGTACAACACGGCGTCGAAGGCCGCGAACCTAAGGAATGTCAAGGAAATCACGGCTGAAGTCCTCGTGATGCGGGACGGAGAGATGCCCAGCCTGCAAGAAATTCCGATGAAAAAATCGGACAAGCTCTGGAAGGGCGCATTCAAGCTCTCCGACCAGAAAGCCAGGGTCATGCTTTTGCGGTTCTCGTCGGGTGAGATGAAGGATGACAATGGCGAGAATTCCTGGGACGTGCTGGTCTACGGTTCGAATAGCCAACCCCTCAAGGGTGCGCACCTCCAGCGAGCATCTCTTCTGCAGCGCGGTGCCATCATAGATTTCAAGGTTGCCAAAGACATGGGAGGTGCGAAGGCAGAGCTTGCGAAG
>CAZTKU010000194.1:0-5250 GCA_964614245.1 uncultured Ignavibacteriaceae bacterium | reverse complement strand
ACTCCAGGCGCATGGAACGACCGTCATTTTCAGCACACACGACATGAGCATGGCCGAAAAGATGTGCGACTTCATCTTCATGATCTTCAAAGGGAAGAAAGTGCTCGACGGAACGCTCAGCTCGATTCAGGATAAGTACGGCACCGACACACTTCGGGTGCGTGTTGGGGATGGTGCCGGCGCCCTTCAGAATATTGAAGGGATTGACAAGATCAATGATTTCGGACAGCTCCAGGAGCTGCGTCTTGCGCCGGATGGGAATCCTCAGAAGATCTTGCAGGAGATCCTGAGACGAACGACCGTCAGGAGTTTCGATATCACAAGACCTTCCTTGCACGATATTTTCATCAGGATTGCCGGTCCTGAGGCAAAGGAGGTGAGCCATGCGTAGAATTCTGTTGTTTGCCCGCCGCGAATACAAGGCAGCTGTCAAGACCAAAGGATTTATCATCGGCCTCGTGCTGGCGCCCATTGTGATGGGAGGCGGGATGATTGCGTTTGTGCTGTTGAAAGACCGGGTCGACACGGCGGATAAGCGGATGGCGATTGTCGATCGCACCGGAAGGGTAGCGCAGGCGCTCGTTTCGGCTGCTGAAGCCCGGAATGCAAAAGAAATCTATCACGCAGAGACCGGTAAGAAAATCAAACCGGCGTATCTCTTTGAGGTGGTGGCTCCAAACGGGAGCGACCAAAAGCTGCAGCGTCTCGAACTTTCGGAGCGCATCAGGAACGGAACGCTGTATGCGTTCGTCGAAATTGGACCTCAGGTCGTTCATCCGGGGAAGGAGAGGGAAGCGTCCCGGATTCTGTTTTATGCGAAGAATGCCGCCATGGATGATCTCCGCGGTTGGTTGAGCGGGCCGATCAACATCCGCCTGCGTGAGCTCCGGCTCGCCGACGCCGGGATCAAAGAGTCGGATGTCAAAGACCTCTTCTACTGGGTTGGCGTGGAAGGGCTGGGCCTTGTCTCTGTGGACAAGGCAACAGGCGCAATCGAGGAAGGGAGATCGGCGAATCCCGTCGAAGCACTCCTCATTCCAATCGTGATCATGTTGCTGATGTTCCTGATGATCATGATGAGTGTTCCCGGAATGCTTCATTCCGTGATGGAGGAAAAGACGCAGCGCATCGCTGAGGTGCTCCTCGGATCGATCAAGCCCTTCGAGTTCATGATGGCCAAGGTCCTGGGAGGCATCGCTGTTGCGCTGACGAGCTCAGCAGTCTACATCATCGGCGGGATTCTGGTAGTCCAGTATATGGGATATGAGGAATACGTGCCGTTTCATATGCTCCCCTGGTTCTTTGCCTACATGCTTCTCGCCATCGTCATGTTTGGCGCCTGGTCTGCGGCACTCGGATCGACGTGCAGCGAGGCGAAAGATGCGCAGTCACTGACCTTTCCTTCGATGCTCCCTGCGTTCTTTCCCATGTTCATCTATTTCCCGGTTGCAAAGGAGCCGATGGGAAGTTTTGCCACCTCGATGTCTCTGATTCCTCCCTTTACTCCTCTGCTCATGGTGCTTCGGCTCAGCACGCCAGGTGGTGTCCCGGCATGGCAACCATGGGCAGGACTGCTTGGGGTCTTTCTCTTCACCATCTTCTTTGTCTGGGTGGGAGGACGCATCTTTCGTGTGGCCATCCTTATGCAGGGCACGCCGCCGAAATTGTCAAACATCCTGCGTTGGGCAATACGGGGGTAGATGCCTGTTTCATCATACAAATTCTGAGAGGAGGTTCACCATGTACGTCAACTGCTCTGCACGCATAGCGATCCTGTGCCTTTCTGTTTTGTTCCTCGCCGGTTGCGCCTCGATGAAAAGCAGTGAATCCGAAGATGGGTTCTTGCTCCAGTATCGACTTCCTGAACAGCAAACGGTGGAATACGATTTTCACAGTTCAACGCTTCAGAAGATGGAGGTGATGGGACAGCAGATGGAAATTGACATAAGGTCTGCATTGCTGTTTTCCATGAATTCAAATGGGTTGAAAGAGGGGGTAAACGAGACGAAGGTGACAATCGACTCTATGTTTCTGAGTGTCAAAAGCCCGCAAGGGGAGCTCTCGCCCGACATGAAGAATGTGATCGGGAAGAATTTCACGCTGAGGCTGTCAACAATGGGAAAGGAATTGGAGACGAAGGGAGCCGAATCGATCGAATACGAGCTTGCCCCGGGGCAGAAGCAGAATGCTACAAACGTGTTCCAGGTTCTGTTCCCGGACCTGTCCGGCAAGCCGGTGAAGATCGGCGATACATGGACTTCAAAAGATACGATCAGACAGTCCTCAGGTGCCGGGACCGTGAGTATCGTCCTGGAATCAGAGAACACCCTTGCAGCAATTGAGACATTCAATGGGCGCGCGTGTGCAAAGATTCTCTCGAACTTCAAAGGTCCACTGTACTCCGAAGAGGCCCGGGGACCGATGAACATTGTTACGAACGGCACGATGAAGGGGAGCGATGTGATCCACTTTGCCTACAAGGAGGGGCTTGTCGTAAGCGTCGTCACGACCGCCACAATGGAGGCGGTTGCGGAAGGATCCGGACCACAGAATATCACGATACCGATCAAAAGAGAAATGAAGAATGAACTCCGGCTGACTGCCGCACCGCCGGCGAAATAGGCGTGATTCGATGGCCTTGCTCACGTACCTGGTGTCTGTCTTTGCCTTGGCGCTTACGGCATTTCTGGTGTTCCGCGTGGTACGTGAGGCCCGCGTAACACTGAATCCGAAGGAAGTGAAATGAGAAAAGTCAAAGAACCCAACCAGCGCCGAGAGGCCTTGTTCTATCCTTCTGTCAGAAAGGAGTGATCACCATGAATTTCTCGCGAATGACGTCGTTCATCCCTGCAACACTGTTCCTCTGTTTCTGTTGCATACGCCTCCCAGCTCGGCCGCAGAGCTCTTCTCAGCAACGCGCATTTCAAACGGCCGAAGGCTTGGTAAGTGAGATCTACCAGACTGTTTCCTTCGACTCCACCGAACCGAGGCCGGACTGGGAGAAGGTGCGTTCGATGTTCATCGGCAACGCGGTGATTGTGCTACGTGTGACACGTGACAGCACGGCGGTTTTTTCTGTGCAGGGCTTCATCGATGACTTCGTCAAGTTCATCGAGCGGTCGCCTGCGAAGCAAGGGGGATTCTGGGAGAGGATCGTCCGGATGAAGTCGATGGTCTTCGGAGATATCGCCCATGTTCTTGTGCTGTACGAAGCTCACATCCCTGGAACACCGAGGCCGCCGCAACAGGGTGTCGACAGCTGGGAGCTGATCAAGAAAAACGGTCGTTGGTGGATTGCTGCCGTGACGAATGAGATTCCAACGCGGGAGAGGCCGATTCCGGCGGAGCTGCAGGAGTGAAGGAGCGTCGAGCCCACATCAAATTTTCTCCGGTAGCTACAGAAAGAATCTACTTCAAGGAGGTGCCGATGAACATAAGAATCGACGGGGGCGTGAGCCGCTGGCTCGTTGCCCATATATTCCTCCTTTCTCTTGGCGTGGGGCAGGAACAGCCCGGTGTGCTTGATCTGTCGCGCGTTGTTGAGGGTAAGGGGTGGAGGATTGTCAATCGCGACGTGACGCGACTCTCCGAGGGGAACAAAAGAGGATTCCGGTTTGACGAGAGACCGGGCCAGGGGATAGCTTGGCTGGAAGCGGTGCAATTTGCAGAGGGCATTCTCGAATTTGACGTGCGGGGAAAAGACGTATTTCAGCAAAGCTTTGTCGGTATAGCATTCCACGGCGCGGACGACGAGACCTATGAAGCAATCTATTTCCGGCCATTCAACTTCAAGAGCCCAGATTCGGTCCGATCGAGTCATTCCGCTCAGTACATTTCTCATCCAACCTATACCTGGCAGAAGCTGCGCAGTGAAAACCCGGGCCGGTACGAGAAATCTGTGCGACCCGTGCCGGATCCGAATGATTGGTTTCGTGCCCGCGTCGTCGTTTCCGATTCTACAGTGACGGTCTACGTAGTCGATTCAAAGGAGCCTTCCCTCGTGGTCCGGTCATTGAGCGACCGGAAATCTGGCGGTGTGGGTCTGTGGGTAGGGAACGGGTCCGGTGGTGATTTTGCAAATCTCAGGATTATTGCGCAAAATACTCCTCGGCAGTGACGGACATGACAGGGAAGTGTGAAATGCACAGCCTCCGGATGACGATGTGCACGCGTTTGATCGTTCCAATTCTCGTCCTCACGATCGTCTCCTGTAAGGACGAATCATCCCCGGCGGCCGAAGCCCTTTCGCCGGAATCGGTCAGAACTCTGCAGAGTCTCCAAACGGTCAATGATTATCCCCTCTATGTCATGACGTATTTTGGTGACTACGGATTCCGAACGCTGTTGACGGCGGATGGTGGCGATCCTGCACCGAGCGAGGAGAAGCTCCGACCGGTGGAGGAAGGGGAATGGCTGTGCACCTGTTTTGCTGCCTATGGCGATTCGATCGCCCCGGTGTTCGGCAGGAATTTCGATTGGCGACACCGGGCTTGTCTCCTGCTCTTTACCGATCCGCCTGACGGATACGCATCTGTCTCGATGGTCGATATCTACTACTGTGGTTACACGTCGGACCCTGACCTGACCTCGCTTGAACAACGGAGGGGACTTCTCAACGCTCCCTTTACGCCATTCGACGGGATGAACGAGAAGGGTGTGGCCATAGGCATTATGGCGGTGCCGTACGTTCAGGCTCCATTTGACCCGGGGAAGAGATCGCTAAGCGACCTGGGGATCGTGAGGCTCGTCCTCGATTACGCGGAAGACACGGACCACGCGATTTCGTTGATCCGAAACTACAATGTCAGAATGGATGAAGTACCGCTCCATTTTCTTGTTGCCGACAGATCGGGCACGTCCGCCGTCATCGAATTCGTCAATTACGAAATCAAGGTGATGTACAATCATCTCCCTTACCAGGTCTCGACCAACTTCGTCCTCCACGACTATTTCCCGAGCTTACTGGGCAAATGCTGGCGGTACGATCTTGCTTATGACGTGCTTCAGGACAAAGCCGGGAAAATCCTGATGTCTGACGCCCGAGACATTCTTCGCAACGTCTCGCAGAGCAACACCATGTGGTCTTCTGTTTATGGTCTGAAGTCCGGAGAGGTCCAGATCGTTACAGGCAGACAATACGATTCGGTCTACCGATCCAACCTGACGATGACTCACTGATCGTCTGCGGGAGGTAGAGCGGCCCACGATCGATCCGGCTGTCATATCTATGTAAGAGGAGAACCTACATCA
>CAZTKU010000193.1:0-5262 GCA_964614245.1 uncultured Ignavibacteriaceae bacterium | reverse complement strand
ACAAAGCCATGTCTGGATGCCCGCTTAAAATCCGCGGGCATGACAAGGTATTTTTCAGATGGCTTCTATTCACAATATCGCTTCGACCCGGTACCTCACTTTTCACCAGATAAGACTTCATCATGAGAATCTCGATCATCGGAACCGGCTACGTCGGACTTGTCCAGGGAGCGTGTTTTGCTGATACGGGAAACCGCGTCATCTGCATGGACATCGACGAGAGAAAGATCAAGGCGCTGAAAAAAGGAATCATCCCGATCTACGAGCCCGGCCTTGAGGAAATGGTGCAGAAAAACGCTCAGGAAGGGCGTCTGGAGTTTACCACTTCCCTGAAAATCGCAGTCCAGAACAGCGACGTCATCTTCCTTTGTCTCCCCACCCCTCAATCTGAAGATGGATCCGCGGACCTGACTCACGTGCTCGAAGTTGCCGAAGAGATCGGCAAGGATGCGAATGGAGAGAAGCTGGTCGTCAGCAAAAGTACTGTGCCGGTCGGGACGGCTGACAAGATCCGGCAGATTGTGCGGAAGAAGTCGAAATATCCGGTCGAAGTCGCATCGAATCCCGAATTCCTGAAAGAAGGTACTGCCCTCCAGGATTCGCTCAAGCCGGATCGGATTGTGATCGGCTCGAGAAGCAAGAAGGCGATTGAGATTCTCAAGGAGCTGTACGAACCGTTCGTACGAACCGGGAATCCCATCCTCGTGATGGACGAGCGGAGCGCCGAGATGACAAAGTATGCGGCGAACGCGTTCCTTGCAATGAAGATCTCATTTGTGAATGAGCTGGCAAACCTCTGCGAGCAGGTTGGCGCCGACATCGACTGGGTGCGGCGCGGCATCGCAGCTGACCCTCGCATCGGCAAACTTTTTTTGTTCCCGGGCGTCGGCTATGGCGGTTCGTGCTTGCCGAAGGATGTCAAGGCGCTCATCAAGACATCGGAAGCAAACGATCGCGACCCTCGGCTCCTCCGCGCAGTCGATGAGGTGAACGAAAACCAGAAAAGGGTCTTGGTCAGCAAGCTTGCCAGCCGCTTCAGGAACCGGCTGAGGGGCAAGGTTGTTGCCATCTGGGGGCTGTCATTCAAGCCGCAAACGGATGACGTTCGCGAAGCACCGTCGCTGGTGATGATCGAAAGCTTGCTGCGATCGGGGGTCACGGTGAGGGCTCACGATCCGATCGCGAACTCGGCAGTGAAAGCACGGTTCGGGAAGAGGGTTCGATTTTTCGAATCGAGCTATGATGCCCTCAAGGGGGTGGACGCGCTGCTTGTCGTGACGGAGTGGAACGAATTCCGCCGCCCGGACTTCGCCAGAATGAAGAGGCTCATGAAACACCCGATTATTCTGGATGGCCGTAACATTTATGACCCAAAGGAAATGAGAGAAATGGGGTTTGAGTACCATGGGGTAGGAAGGGGAGGTTAAGGCAGAATGAGGAATGATGAATGGAGAGTGAGTAAATAGAAGGGAGCGTATTGGGCGAGTCGTGAACCGTGGACCGATTGTCGTGAACCGTCTGCGCCGGATGGCGCAAGAGACAATGCTCCCTTGGGTACTCCTCTCTCTTCTTGCCATTCAGTGCATGGATAAGCCGCTTGAGCCGGTTGCCCCCACGTACGATCTCCAGTTGAGCATTCCGCTCATCAACCGTATCAAATACATTCAAGAGTTCGCGTCCAAGGATTCGCTTCTCAAACGGACAAGTGACGGCGGATTCATCTACGAGGCAAGCACGTCCGTTCAGCCGATCGGAATCGATACGATCAGAGCGGATCCGGAGCCGAGCTTCCAAGTAGTCAGGCTCGGCACCTTCGCGATCGAGACGCCGCCCCCAACGGGCGACACACTGTCATACAGGGAAATCACGGGGAGCGATCCGCCTCCTGTTCCTGTGACACTCCCGCCTCAAACGTTTTCTCTTCCTTCCATCTTTCAGGGACCGGCTTCATCGTTCGAGAATGTGACGTTTGAATCCGGAACTCTCACGCTCAGGATGCGCAACAGATTTCCCGTTCCGATCAGTTTTCCCGATCCCATCATTCTGAAGAACAACAAGACCTCGAGTCCGATTGACACGAGCGAAGTCGCTCGTTTCTCCTTCGGTGCCCAGGTGTTCCAGCCGGGGGAAGAGCGCTCGCAGACAGCCAGCCTTGCCAATGTGACGGTCCGGAATGTCCTGCGCGTTCCCTCCTTCCGGATGCGAAGTCTGGGTTCAGGGACTCCCGTCACGGTCACACCGCAATCGGGACTTGAGTATTCGATGAGTTTTTCGAGCCTCATCGCACAGTCCGCACGGGCCAGAATCCCTTCGCAGACCGTCGTCAGCGTACGCGACTCGGTTTTCACCGTCGACGATTCGGTCACAATCCAGAGCGCGACCTTTCGGCGTGGCGGCTTTGACATTATCCTCCAGAACAACGTCGATGTCACGATGAGCATGTTCATCAGTTTCAAGGAGCTGAAGAACAGAGCCACCGGCGCAGAGTTCACGATCAATCACACGTTCAACGGGAAAGGGACATTGAGGATTCCGGTGAACGTGCGCGACCTCAAGGTCGAATCGGCTTCAACAGCGCTTGGGACGCGGGTCACTTTCTCTGCCGGGATTCGGACCATCGAGTCGCAGAATCTGCAGCAGGTGAACAACACGGATTTCTTCCGGGCGGATATCCAGCCAACCTCTTCATTTGTTGTGGAATCGATCACGGGACGCATCAAGCCGACCTCCGTTACGGTGAATTCAGGGGCTGGCGGTGCTGATCTTGGGGAGACGTCCGACAAGTTCAAGGGGAATCTCGCCTTCGACTCTGTGCGCGTGACGCTCAATGTCGGCCTCACAGGTGGGTTCCCATCGGACTACGATTTCCGGTTCATCGCCATGAACCGGCGGGTGTCGCCTGCAAAGATCGATTCGTTGGTTGTGCCGCCGCCTCAGGGAAGCACGATCCGGCGGATCTACCCCGGCCCGAACAAGTCGACGCAGATCGTTCTCGACAATTCAACCGGTCTCAACCGCTTCTTCTCGAAGTTCTTCCCCTATTTTCCCGACACTTTCATCGTTCGCGGGACTGCGCTGATGAACCCGCCCGACGTTTTCCCGACCTCTCAGGGGATTCAGAGCATCTACGACACCACCAAGCTCTATGCGTCCGTGAACCTCTCGTTCCCTCTGAAGATGTCCATCGAAGGAGGGGAGGTGACAGACACGGTGGATATCGGAAGCGGCGAAAAATTCCCGCGGGAGTTCGTGAAATCCGTGAAGAGCGGAACGATGTACTTCGAGGTCTCAAACGGTCTTCCCGTTCAACTGACACTTCAGTCGGCACTGCTTGGCAAGAACGCTGCGGGACGGCGCGACACGTTGCTCCGCATACCGACCGACGGCATAAGAGTCATCACTGCAGCAGAGGTCGATCAGGGAGGATCCACGGTTGGACCAAAGGTGAGTTCATTCTCTGTGCGCCTGACTGGCCCCGACATCGACAAATTCAACGACGCGGACGCAATGTGGTTCAGGCTTCAGGTGGAAACGACTGGAGGCGGAAAAGTGCCGGTGAAGGTTCGTAGCTCGGATTTCGTGCACATCCGCGCATCGGCGAACATGGTGTACACGATCAACAAACCCTGAGCGGATCCGATGAAAAGTCTGCGCTTCGCCATTGCAATTGTTCTTCTCGTGCCGACGGCGATCCTGCACGGTGGGGATCGGTCGAACGTGCGCGGGATGGGGATGGCGCGGACTCTCATCGCCTGTTCACGAGGCACCGAGGCGCTCGGCATCAACCCGGCGAATCTTGCCCTCCATGGACGCAGCCCGTTCTCGTTGAGCCTGGCGCCATTCGGATTCCGCATCAGCACCGAGCTGTTCAGCTACGACATCTACCAGGAATATTTCACGGGAGTCGCCGAAACGTCGCCCGACGGAACACGCGAACCGAGATATCTGACCAATGAGGACAAAGACCGGATCCTGGGCTCCCTGCCCGAAGGCGTTGGGAGCACCCGTTTTGATTTCGAGGCGATGGCTCTCGGCGTGTCGCTTACCACGGAGAAGCTTGGCGGTTTCGGCCTCTCAGTGGTCGACCGGGCGGGTGCGTTGGTCGAGCTGCCGAGAGACTACGTTCGGTTCTTTCTTTATGGGCTGGATTCGACCGGCTCGCAATATGTGTTCGACGGCACGGGCGTCTCAGCCTGGTGGTGGCGGGAATACAATGTTTCCTACGGCTTTCGAATCCCGATCGAGTTGCGGATCCCTCAGTCCGTGTACGTCGGGCTCGGTGTGAAGTTCCTGCGCGGTTATGGAATGATGGAGACGCAGAGATATGCGGCTTCTCTGGCGAACCGCCGCGTGGGGGCAAACCAATACCAACTCGAAGTCGGATTCGATTACCTTGCACGCCGCTCCGGCGTCGACTTTCTTGATCAGGACAAGGAAGCGGATTTCACTCCTTTCCCCGAACCTGCAGGCAAAGGTACGGGGTTTGATATCGGCGTGTCCGCGCAAGTCATGCCGGGGCTTTTTGTCGCGGCAAGCGTCACGGACATCGGCTCAATTCGCTGGGAGCGGAACGTGGTGCAAACCGACGGCCACTACACGATGGTTCTGGATGATCCTTTCGAAGAGGAGAATGTGGACAGTCTCGAACGCGCGCTTCGCGGCACAAACCATGCGGGCGAATCTTTTTCAACTTCCCTTCCTACTGCTCTTCGCCTCGGTGTGGCGGTTGAGTCCGATGATTTCGCATACCTTCGGTTTCTTCCCGGCAGGATGCTTCTGGCGCTGGATTACAATCAAGGGTTGAACTCGTCGATGGGGAACACGACGAGGCCGCGGGTTTCCATCGGAATGGAATATAGGCTCGTCCCGTTCCTGCCACTTCGAACAGGGCTCTCGCTCGGCGGAGGGGATGGCGTGCGCTGGGCAGCAGGCTTCGGGCTCGATTTCTACTACCTGAGTTTCGATCTCGCGACAGAGAACTTCGGGCTGGTCTTCTCGCCGAAAGACTTTCAGATGTTCTCAATCGCCGCGGGATTGAGAGTCCGCATCTGAGCCGTGCTGTGGAGGAAAGAGGCAGCGCTCAGTACGCAGTGGGCGGTAGGGAGTATGGAGTATGGAGAGAGCAGACCCCGCACGCCGGATTGCGGATTTGGGAATCTCACTAGGCAATGCCCGCGTACAATCTTCAATCTATCCCGCCAGAGAATGGCGGTTCCGCCTTTCCCGCCACAATGATTACTACATAAAAGGCGGGATCCCGTA
>CAZTKU010000192.1:0-5299 GCA_964614245.1 uncultured Ignavibacteriaceae bacterium | reverse complement strand
TAGATTCAAATATATCGAGCTGCATCCCGTCGTCACTACCCCTCGTGTCCAGACATCCCTCAGGATAGTGTCAGTGAAAAACTAGCGTACTGTTCAACCGCGCTGTGTGACGACGATCCCACCGATGGTAATTATGCTCCCTGTCACAAAACCGACAGTGAGCGAATAGTCAAGGAAGACGAGCGAGAGAAGAGCCGCCACCACCGGCTGGGCATTGGCAAACACCGCAACTTTACTCGCCTCAATCCTCCCAAGGGCGTGGTACCACAGCAAATAGCCGAGAATTGATGTCCCAAAAGCCAGATAGAGGATTCCTGCCCAGTGAAAAAGCGAGAGATGAGCAAATGAAGAGGAAGTCGTTGAGTAAATTCCAAGGGGTGAGAAGATTATTGCTCCGATCGTCATCATGGCCGTAGTCATTTGCAGAGCACCATATTTGATGATCATCTGCTTGCCGAGAATCATTGAAAGCGTCCATGCGACAACGGCTATCAGAATAATGAGATTTCCCAGCGCGTAGGTCGATGAGAGATCTATTCCGCGCTCGAAGATGACGATCGTGATCCCGACGAAGGCTACAATGATGCCGATCGTCTTCTTTGCGGTGATTCTCTCTTTCAGAAGAAAATGGGACAGCAGAAGCACAAATACCGGGGTTGCGGCATAGAGCAGGGCCCCGTTCGCTGCAGTGGTGAAGCGCAGGCCGTAGAGGTAGAGAAATTGATTGAGCGCAACGCCGAGAAATCCAAGCACGGCAAATTGTGCCCAATCGCCGCGATCGATCTTAAAACGGCCTGAGCGCAAAGTGGTGATAGCCAAGAGACCGGCCGATGCAATGATCGTCCGCAGAAATGTCAGGACAGCGGCATCAACATCCTTTACGACAGCCTTGGCGACGATGTGCGTGCCACCGGAGATCAGCTGCTGGATGGCAAGAATGATATAGATATTGAATCTCTTCACGCCTGAGTCAGGGCTCAATATACAATGATGAGAGGAGAGTTCCAACCGCTCGTTTGTTTTGACGCGACGATTGGTTATATTTTCCAGAGAGATCAATGGGATCGGAACTCCTGTCGAACGACGAGACTGCTGAATGAACCTGAAAGCGCTGGAGCCTTGGCGAAAAACACTCTACATCATCTGGGCATCTCAGTTCATCGCTATGATGGGAATGAGCTTGGTCGTTCCCTTCCTTCCTTTCTACATCCGCACACTTGGTGTATCCTCGACTGACGATGTGGCGCGATGGAGCGGTTATGTGTTTGCTGGACCGTTCTTCATCTCGTTCTTCCTCACCCCTGTGTGGGGCTACCTTGGCGACCGCTACGGCCGGAAGCTGATGGTGGTGCGCGCCATCTTCGGACTCGCGGTCTCTCAAGCGCTCATCGGCCTCTCGCAAAGCGTTGAGATGCTGATGATCTTCCGTATGCTCCAGGGTGCAATCAGCGGTTTCATCGCTGCTGCACTTGCGCTCGTGTCAGCAAGCACGCCGCACGATCGCACCGGCTATGCGTTAGGATTGCTCCAGACGGCTTCCGCGAGCGGAGGGGTCATCGGTCCACTCGTTGGGGGTTCACTCGCCGACGCCTTTGGATATCGCCCAATTTTCTTCATTGTCGCCGGGTTGTGTACAGTCGCCGGAATTCTTGTCGTCAAGTTTATTGAAGATCCGCCGAAACAATATCTCGCCGTGGAGCAGCGCCACACATTTCTGAGCAATTTTCGGTATGCATTCGAGTCGAGGCCAATCCGCGTTGCGCTGGCAATCATCTTTCTCTCTCAGGTCGCCGTCCTGTTGATCCAGCCTGTCTTTGCCCTGTACATCGAGTATCTCGAACCGAACAAGGCATACCTTGCGACGCTCACGGGAGCGATCTTCTCGATAACAGGTGTCTTCATGGTCATTTCCTCTCCTTGGTGGGGGCGAAGAAATGATACGATGAGCTACAAGAAGAACTTGACGATCGCCATCAGCGGCGCTGCGGTGGCGTGCGCGGCCCAGGGTTTCGTGACGCAGGCATACCAACTCCTGTTCCTCCGCGCTTTGCAGGGGTTTTGTCTCGGCGGAATCCTCCCTTCACTCTACTCATACATCAGCAAACACTCCCTTCTCTCTCGCCGAGGGGGTATAATGGGCATCGCTTCGAGCTTCTATGTCCTGGCGAATATGGTGGGACCCACCGCAGGGGGGTATGTTGCAGCAACCCTGGGTCTACGCGAGAATTTCTTCATAACGGGTGTTCTGCTGGCCGTATCACTCTTTTTCCTCGACAAGTCATTCATTGATCTCAAGAGCGGGACATCGCCCATCCCCTCCGAAGACCAGATGCAGACGATACAGCCGACTGCGGTCGAGGACACGGTGTAGCGTGTCCCTCTCAGGTATTCACGTGGCTGAAATCCTTCGTGCAACGACCTCGGGGACACCTAGTTTATCCAAAGGTATCCGTCGGGACAGGGACACGATGGTCGGTTTTGCATCGCATTGACTTGAGGAGAATTCCAGCGTAGATTTGAGCCAGACACTAACGTTTCGTTTCAATCATCTCCCTCCGTCCACGACGCGGCAGCTGCATCGCCTGTGTCGCAAATGCTGATCAATCCTCGGAAGGCATTTTCTCGGCATGAGCTCACCCAAACGACTTTTCCTCATCGACGGAAACGCGATCGCTTATAGAGCCTATTACGCGTTCATTCAGCGCCCGTTGATGAATTCAAAAGGTGAAAACACGAGCGCTATCTTTGGTTTCGTCACCTTTCTGAACAGGATCCTCACCCAGGAGTCGCCGGACTACATTGCCGTAGTTTTCGACACCGGCGCACCAACATTCCGTCACAAAGCGTACAAGGAATACAAGGCAACACGCCAGAGGATGCCTGAGGACATGATCTCGCAGCTCACCACGATCAAGGATATCGTGAAGGCGTACAGAATTCCCGCGCTGGAAATGGACGGGTATGAGGCCGATGATATCATCGGGACACTTGCCAAGCGCGCAGAGCGCGAGAAGGTCCTCACGTTCCTCGTGTCGTCTGACAAGGACTTCATGCAGCTCGTGTCGGAACGGACAAAGATGTACAAACCGGGGCGACAGGGGAACGAAATCGAGATCGTCGATATTGACGGCGTCAAGCAAAAGTTTGGCGTCACACCCGAAAAAGTCGTGGATGTGTTAGGGCTCGTCGGCGATACTTCCGACAACGTTCCGGGCGTCCCCGGCGTCGGCGAAAAAACTGCCATCCCGCTGGTTCAGAAATATGGAACCATAGAGAACATCTACAAGAACATCCGGAAGATCGAACAAGAAGGTGTGCGGAAGAAACTTGAGGCTAACAAGGACAAAGCGATCATGTCAAAGGGGCTCGTCACGATTGAGACCGACGTTCCCCTCAACGTCGACTTCCATACTCTTCAGGCGGCAGAGAAAGATGTTCCCGCACTGGTGAAGTTTTTCGAAGACCTGGAATTCAAGTCGCTTGCCCAATCTCTTAGGAAATCTGAAGGGATCAAGGCGAAGCGGAAGGCTGAAGAAGTCGAATTCCCGCCGCCCGAGATCGAGCTTGTTGACATGCACAGGGACAAGCACTCATACAAGCTCATCACCGACACAAAGGAATTCAAAGATCTCTGCTCGCGACTCAGGAAATCGAAGGAGTTTGTCTTTGACACTGAGACAACATCAACTGACGCGTTGAGTGCAGAGCTGGTGGGAATTTCTTTCTGTCTGAAGCCACGCGAGGCGTTCTTCGTGTCCGTGCGACCGAGAACCGAGGCCGATCAGGCTGAGCTTTTCACGCAGAAGAAAGCCGCGGCATCGCAAAGCAAGGGGATTGATGTTGACGAGGTTGTACGGAATCTGAAACCTCTTCTTGAGAACCGGGATCCTCGGAAGATCGGTCACAACATCAAGTACGATATGCTCGTGCTCTCGCAGCATGACATCTGGCCTCAAGGTCTCGCCTTCGATTCGATGATCGCCAGCTACATTCTGCGCGCCGATGGTCGACATAATCTCGACGCGCTGGCACGGGAGCACCTGCAATACAAGACAGTTTCCTTTACCGAGCTCGTCGGTTCCGGCAAGGAGCAGAAACATATTCGTGAGGTACCCCTCGAGGATCTCTCCGATTATTCCTGCGAGGATTCCGACATCACGCTTCGTCTCTATCGGGCTCTCTCCGGCAAACTTGAACAGCAGGGAATGCTGGGACTCTGCGAGAAACTAGAATTCCCTCTGTTATCCGTGCTCGCCAAGATGGAGAAAGCGGGTGTGGCGGTTGACATTGACCATTTACGGAACATGTCAAAAGAGCTGGAACGGCAGCTGGACACTCTGACCCGCGAGATTCATAAGCTCGCTGGCGAGCCATTCAACATCAACTCCACGCAGCAGCTCGGTGATGTGCTCTTCAATAAGCTCAAGCTCCCAACGGTGAGGAAGACAAAGACGGGGTTCTCCACGGACGTTGGTGTCTTGGAGACCCTGAGAAATGAACATCCCATTATTGAGCACCTACTGGAGTATCGACAGCTCTCGAAACTCAAGTCGACGTACGTCGATGCGTTGCCCGCTCTGATTAATCCTCGGACGGGCCGGGTTCACACATCATTCAACCAGACCATCGCGGCAACGGGCCGGCTCTCCAGCAGTGATCCCAATCTGCAGAACATTCCGATCCGCACTGAAATCGGTCGTTCGATCCGCGAGGCGTTCGTTCCGGGTGAAAGTGACAGTCTGATGATGTCAGCAGACTACTCGCAGATCGAGCTGAGGGTGATGGCTCATATTTCGGGTGACGAAGGACTCAGCGAGGCTTTTCGGAATAAGGAAGATATCCACACGACGACTGCCGCGAAGGTGTTCGGAGTCGCTCACGAGGAAGTCTCGAGGGAGATGCGGCGAAAGGCAAAGGAGGTCAACTTTGGAATTATGTATGGGATTGGACCCTTCGGCCTCTCCACGCGACTCGAGATTACGCAGTCTGAAGCCAAAGAGATCATTGCGCGTTACTTCGAGCGATTTCCGAAAGTGAAGCAGTACATCAACGATACGATCGGCACTGCACGAGAAAGAGGGTATGTCGAGACCCTCCTCGGGCGCCGGCGATACCTCCCCGACCTCAACAGCCACAACAACAATCTCCGGCAGAATGCCGAACGGCAGGCCATCAACATGCCCATTCAGGGGACCGCTGCCGATATGATCAAGCTGGCGATGATCAATATCGATCGGGCATTCGCCAAAGCACGCCTCAAGACCCGGATGATCCTCCAGGTCCACGACGAGTTGGTCTT
>CAZTKU010000191.1:0-5312 GCA_964614245.1 uncultured Ignavibacteriaceae bacterium | reverse complement strand
AGCCGTACGTCGGGTACTATTTCTTCAACGGCTCTCCAAATACGACATTGGCGACGCTTAAGCTCCCGTACGCCAGCATCTTTTCGAAGTCCGCGGAGGTCGAGGAGCTCTCACCGGGTGATTGGAGGGTGACTATTCTTCTCACCTCAGGGCAGATCACGGAAGGCGAGACGGTATTCGGTGTTTCGAGAGACGCGAGGAACGGCCTCGATGTTCTTGATTTCCGCAAACCTCGAGGTTTGTCAACGATGACGGCTGCATACTTTGACCGGTCGGAATGGGATGCTGACTATTCAGCGTTCGCGACAGATATTCGACCGGAAATCAGGGGCATTCAGTGGTGGGACTTCAGTACGATCAACGAGTTATCCGAGTCATCGACTCTGGTATTCCGCGGGGTGAAGGATGTGCCGTACAACTATGTGGTCTATCTGGTTGATCCCGCGCGAGGAAAGCACGTAGACCTCAGAAGCGATTCGGTCTATCGTTTCAGGCCATTCACGAATCCTTCAAGGTTCTCTGTTCTTGTAGGGAACAGCGATCTCGTGAAGAAGAAGGCTGGTGAGGTTGTTCCGACGAATCTTTCCTTGAGCCACAATTTTCCAAATCCCTTCAATCCGACAACCACGCTGTCTGTGACTGTACCCATGGCTTCGGATGTCCGAATCGACATCTATAGCACACTCGGACACCGTGTCCGGACGCTGTTCGTGGGCCTGCTCGAGGCCGGTCGACACTGGTTTAGTTGGGACGGAAGGAATGATGCCGGTGAAGCGACTCCAAGCGGCGCTTACTATTGCCGCTTATGTGCTCCATCTGGCAGAAGCTTTGTCACAAAAATGACCTTGATCAGATAAGGATGATTGACGATGTGTGACCCTCCCAGAAGCAAAATGCCCTTCCTGAGCGCAGGAGCATGGTTGGCGCTCTTGCTGCTGTTTTCCGTATATGTCGTGTCGGCTCAGGAGAAGATACGAGTCCAGAACGTGCGGTTCGAGGTGGCAGGCACAAGGGTAGTCGTAGGTTACGATCTCGAAGGCCCTGCTGATCGTGACTACGTTGTGAAGGTTTTCCTACGAAGAGAAGCGAACCAGTCGTTCCTTCACATCCCCAAAACGATCACTGGCGACGTCGGCGAAGGTCGTTTTGTAGGAAAAAGCAAGCAGGTTTCATGGGACATCCTCAAGGAGTTCCCACAAGGCCTTGACGGCGACGACTTCTACTTCGTCGTTGACGTTGAGATGATCAAGCCCGGGAGCACTCTGCTCTACTGGATTGGAGGTGGGGCGGCTGTCGTCGGAGGGGCGGTCTTTCTCTTCAAAGATACGATCTTTCCGCCCAAGAGTACTCCAGCGACTCCGGAAGCGGGATTTCCAAAACCAGCCGGACGACCAACGGGAAACTAGGTCCACGGCATCAAAAACTGGGAAGACGGAGGTAGTGCCATGAAAAAGATTGTGCTTATGTTCTGCGTCAGCTTTCTGGTTGCTTCTGCGGGCCTCCTTGCACAGACATCGACGGAAAAAAGCAAGCCCGGCAGGCTGATTCATATTGCCAACCAGCCGGAGAAAGCGCCCGAAAAGCCGTTCGAGAGGCCCAAGGATGCATCCCCTCCCACGATTCAAATCCTGGAGCCGAAGGAGGTCGCTCAGCGTGGGATCAAAATCATCCCGGATGTCGATCTGACCGTCAAGACCGGGTCAGTCAAAATCAGAGGGATCGCGCGAGATTCCAGCGGTGTGGCCATCGTGAAGATCAACGATCGCGAGGCGCCAGTGAAACCTGTTGAAGGTGGACTCGAATTCAGTGCCGACGTCTTGCTGACGTTTGGAATGAATTCCGTCGAGATCACTGCAATCGACGTTCACCAGAACGTGGGGAAAGAGACGATCAAGGTACAGAGAGAGGTTGCCATTGTTCGTGAGGAGTCAAAGCTTCCCGAAGAGAGGATATTCAAGGGATACCAGGTCTGGGCGGCTGTCATAGGGATCTCAGATTACCTGAGCCCTGACGTCACCGATTTGCGGTATGCAGACCGTGATGCGGAGTCGTTCTACAAGTTTCTGATTACACCGCTGGAAGAAGGAGGCAGAGGAGTCCCAAAAACCAACATACGGAAGTTGCTGAACAAGGATGCGACAAAAACCAATATTCAAGAGGCGATCTTCGACTTCATGAAGAATGCGCTCGAGGAAGATGTTGCCATCATTTATTTCGCCGGCCATGGAGCGCCTGATCCCTACCGTCCGAATGTCCCTTACCTGCTTGCCTATGATTCAGACCTTGGCCGACCCGGCGCCACGGCCGTCAAAATGCAGGAAATCCAGGATGCAATTCGGGACTACATCAAGGCGAAGAAAATCATCGTTTTTGCCGATGCTTGCCACAGCGCCGGCGTGAGCACGAGCGTGGCGATGCGCGGCACTGCGAATTCCGAGCTTATTAACCAATTCCTTGAGGAGATCGCAAAGGCCGGGACAAGTGTGCTGACCTTCAGCGCAAGTGAATCGAAGGAATACTCGCAGGAGTCCCAGCAATGGGGCGGTGGCCACGGGGTCTATACGTATCATATCCTCAAAGGTCTGCAGGGAGATGCTGATTCGGATGATGACGAGATCGTGCGGCTCGGCGAGCTCGTCGATTACGTAAGCTTAAACGTTCGGAGGGATACAAAATCCCTCCAGCACCCAACTCCAAGCCCGACGCCGTGGGATCGGAATTTGCCATTTTCCGTTGTCATCGCCGGGAAGGAGAAGTAGCATCGGACATCCCATTCTCTTCATCCTTGTCTTTTGCCGGGAACTTTCATATTTTCGTTCGGTGACAGTTGTTTCTCGAATGAAACGGTGAAACGACCTACGAGTTCCTCCATTTCTACCTCTCTCATTTCCTGCCCATGGCAAACGAACTCCCCGTCGTGCTGATTACCGGCGCGAGCCGAGGACTTGGGCGTGGTATCGCTGTTCATGCCGCGAGGCTCGGTTGCTCTGTCGTTGTCAACTACGCCATCAACAAAGACGCCGCGAAAGAAACGATCACAGCATGCCTCAAGCATCGGGTCAATGACGATCAGCGCTTCGTGCCCATTAAGGCGAACGTCGCCTTGTCCAAAGACCGCCAAAGGCTCCTTCGAGAAACCCTGAAGGAATTTGGCCGGATTGACAGCCTGATTAACAACGCCGGTGTCGCTCCTCGCAAGCGAAGGGACATCACACAAATGACCGAAGATTCCTTCGACGAGGTCTTGCAGGTGAATCTCCGGGGCGCCTTCTTTCTCACTCAGTCTGTGGCAAACTACTGGCTCGATAAGAAGCCCGAACCCCTCTTGAATGGAGGCTTTAAGATCATTTTCGTCTCATCCATATCAGCCGAGACGGTCTCTCTCAACAGGGGGGAATATTGTATCTCCAAGGCGGGACTTGCCATGGTCAGCAAGCTCTGGGCGGCTCGCCTGGCGGATGAGGGAATACAGGTGTTCGACTTGCGACCGGGCATCATGGCCACAGACATGACCAGCGCCGTGAAGGACCGCTACGAAAAGGAGCTGGCCCAAGGACTGGCTCCGATGAAACGGTGGGGCACTCCGTATGACGTCGGACGGACAGTCGCGGCGATCCTCTCTGGAGGGCTCCCGTTCTCGACCGGAGAGGTCATCCACATAGACGGCGGACTCCACATTCCACGACTCTGATTTCCTATGCTTCAGGTTAATCATCAACTGGAACCCAAAAGCCTTCTTCCTAAAATCGAGCAGCTTCTCGATCTTTCCGCACAGAAAATCGTGATCTTGCAGAAGGTGTGGGATCCTCAGAAGGGGACACCGGTTTTTACGGCCAACGGGGTCTACACATCCCGCGGCTGGACCGAATGGACGCAGGGATTTCAGTTTGGATCGGCGATTCTGCAGTTTGATGCGACTGGGGAAAAGCAGTTCCGCGAGATTGGCAGGCAAGGCACGCTTGCTCATATGGCAACGCATGTAAGCAATGTTGGCGTGCACGACCACGGGTTTAATAACGTCAGCACCTACGGAAATCTGCTCCGCTTGATGAGGGAGGGCAGAATTCCTGATGACGTGTGGGAAAAGAACTTCTATGAGCTCGCGCTGAAGGTGAGCGGTGCTATACAAGCTTCCCGCTGGACAGATTTGGGAAACGATCAAGGCTACATCTATTCGTTCAACGGCCCCCAATCGCTGTTCGCTGATACGGTCCGGTCGCTGCGGTCCCTTGCTGTCGCGCATCAGCTTGGACATGTCTTGATGGGGGAGAAGGATCGGAAGATCAGCTTGCTCCAGCGACTTCTCCAGCATGCAGAGACGACTGCCCGATACAACGTCTATTTTGGTGAGGGAAGGGATGCGTACGACGTTCGAGGTCGGGTAGCGCACGAATCGATCTTCAACTTCAATGACGGGTCGTACCGCTGCCCGAACACGCAGCAAGGATACTCAGCATTCTCTACCTGGACGCGCGGCCTGGCGTGGATTCTCCTCGGCTTTGCCGAGGAGCTGGAGTTCCTTGCTCACCTGCCCGAAGGCGAACTTGCTTCTTTCGGTGGAAAGCAGAGGATTGGTGAGGCGTTCCGAAATGTTGCTGAAGCGGTGGCGGATTTCTATCTCTCAAACACTCCAACAGATGGTATTCCCTACTGGGATACTGGCGCGCCAGGATTGTCAAGGCTTGGGGACTACCTCGGTCGCCCGGCCGATCCCTTCAACGATTACGAACCTGTCGACAGCTCCGCCGCTGTGATCGCCGCCCAGGGGCTTATTCGGCTCGGTAATTATCTGGAGAACGAAAAGAGTGGCAATCGCGGGGCTAACTACCTTCGAGCCGGCTTGACCGTCGCATCACGCGTGTTCGAGGTCCCGTATCTTTCGACGATCCCAAGCCACCAAGGGCTTATTCTACATTCGGTCTATCACCGGCCGAATGGCTGGGACTTCATTCCACAGGGCAAGAAGATTCCGATGGGAGAGTCCTCAATGTGGGGGGATTATCATGCCCGTGAGCTCGCCTTGTTAATCAAGCGCATTGCTCTCAACGAACCATATTACTGTTTCTTCTTCAAATGACACTATGAATCGGAAAGAAGTGCTCTCGCATATCATGTCTAATGGAGTTGTCGCGGTCATTCGGATGAAGGACACGCAGCGGCTTCTGAAGGTGATTCAAGCAGTTGGGGCAGGTGGCGTGAAATCCATCGAGATCACGATGACGGTGCCCGGGGCGATCGACATCATTCGACAGCTCGCTCCGTCGGGTCCCGGCGATGTTCTGATCGGGGCTGGCACGGGCGTCGACAGGGAA
>CAZTKU010000190.1:0-5390 GCA_964614245.1 uncultured Ignavibacteriaceae bacterium | reverse complement strand
TGTGCTGTAAGTCCCTGATAGTGCTGATCGTTCTCGGGCAGGTTTGTATCGAGAAGGTAGATTGTTGCCCGGCCGACGCAAACGCGCCACGCTTGAATATAAACCGTGCTGTGGCCGATCTCGACGGAATTCAGCAGTGGTTTACCTTCCTCGGTTCTGACAAGCTCGAGCGGCAAGTGCTCGGGATGACAGATCGGATAGGACTCCTGCTGCCATCCATCCGGTCCAATGCGCTGCTGGAAGTATCCGTGCCGGTAGAAGAGGCTGATGCCGATGAAGGGAATGCCGAGATCGCTCGCGGACTTCGTGTGATCGCCCGAGAGAACGCCCAGTCCGCCCGAATAGATCGGTATCGACTCGTGGAGGCCGAACTCTGCACTGAAGTACGCAACGGGATCTCTGAACTGCGGGAAGAGCGCAGCCGCCCACGTGTTCTCCTCGTGCAAGTAGGATTCGAACTCCTCGATAACGGAGAGAACCTTTCGTCTGAAGTCGGGATCGCGAAGGCGGGCGGCGAGCTCCTGAATTGAAATCTCTCTCAGGACCTCGATGGCGTTGTGAGAGGAGCGCTCCCACACAAGGGGGGAGAGCTCACGGAAAATCTCTTGAGCCTGAGGATTCCAGGTCCACCAAAGATTGTAGGCTAAACGTTGGAGGCGGGCCGGAAGAGATGGGTCGATATCGTTATTCACTCGGGTCTTCCATCTACCACTCGACGCTGGGGAGAGAAAAAAATTGATATATCTTTAAAGATGCCAAAAAAATGGCTGAAATTCCACAAAAATAAGGGAAAAAACTGGTGGGATGTTACTGCAAGGTGCCTCCCGAATGAGTCGATATGATCAATGGGCAGGCTTCGTCGCTCTTCGCGTCAATGTCGATTAGATTGGCACCAGCTCCGTGGTCGTAGCCCTGGACTTTGCTCGTCCAAGGTCTTTGGCGAACTTGATGGAACCGGGAGTATTGTATTTTTTCAAGTAGGCGTGGTCAATAGAGTGCTTCAAGCGCTCGCTTCTTGTCCGCACGGCTCGCACTGAGATCTTGCGACTGCCGACCTGGATGATACCTCTGGGATCCTCAAGGAACGTCCGGTACCAGCTTCGCGGCTTCAGGCTCCACGACCGGACAAATACACGGCGTTCAACGACCACAGCCCAGATCCCGATGATCCGATGTGGTTGAGTGCCGGCGCGTATGCCCAGAATCTTGCCGTCCCTGATGGCAGCGAGGATGTTGTCAGCGAAGCGTCGTTTTGCCTTCAAGCAGGCCTCTCTTTCCCTTCAGTAATGTACACAAGCACCCAATGAACGACGGACGAGATGAAAACGCACATACCGAAGAAACCGCCGATCCAATCGGAGAAAAGCTGCTCGAAAAACAGCCGGAAGTCCAAACCGAGTTCGCGGAGAAAGGGGATAAACTGCGTGTACAGAAGAACCGTGCCCACGATGCAAAGACCGAGGTACACTCTTTTCGGCTTCATGAATAACCTCTTTCCGAATGCGACCTGGCTGACTTCACATTAGTGCTTTATGAATGTTCCATTCTGCAGTTCAGCGTAGGCCTGGCGCAGCTCTCCCTCCGTATTCATCACAATCGGGCCATACCAGGCGACGGGTTCCTCAATCGGCTTACCTGATACGAGCAGGAATCTGATTCCGTTGTCTCCGGCTTGTACAGTTACCTCGTCACCGCTGTCAAAAAGCACAAGTGAGCGGTTCCCTGTCTTGTCTTGCGACATGTCCCCGAGGAGTCCGACCGGTTCCGTCTGTACCGGACCAGGGGGCGATGCATCGCGAAACGTACCATCTCCGTCGAATATGTAAGCGAACGCGTGCCGGGAGGTTTCGACCCGCAGCGTCTTGCGTCGACCCGTCGGCACCCGGATGTCGAGATACCGCGGGTCCGCCGCGATCCCATTCACCGGGCCGGTTTTTCCCCAGAAATCTCCACAAACGACACGAACGCTCGTCCCGTCATCGTCGGTCACTTCGGGTATCTCGCCGGAAGGGATGTCCTGGTAGCGAGGAGCGGTCATCTTGAGCGAAGAGGGAAGATTTGCCCATAGCTGGAATCCGTGCATCCGACCCTTCTGGTCACCCTTTGGCATTTCTTGATGAAGAATACCGCTGCCGGCAGTCATCCACTGCACATCGCCGGACCCCAGCGTGCCGCGGTTCCCCAGGCTGTCACCGTGATTGACCGTGCCTGCGAGGACGTAGGTGATCGTTTCGATGCCCCGATGCGGGTGCCATGGAAACCCCGCCAGATAGTCGTCAGGATTTTCGTTCCGGAAGTCGTCGAGCAAGAGGAACGGATCGAAGTCGTTCGTATTTCCAAAGCCGAATGCGCGACGCAATCGCACTCCCGCGCCTTCGATTGTGGGTTGAGCCTGAATGATTCGCTTGATCGGTCGTATCGACATTGATCCTCCTGTTGTTGCCGTCTTGCGGGCTAGGTCCGCCAGTCCCGAAGCGATGCCTTCAGCAAACGTGTGACGGGCAATGGAACCGCGTCACACTAACTCTTACAAACGTACTTCCGGCAGGATTAGTTTCGACTTGCAGTAGCGGTTGGAGCAGCTCTGATTGTGTGAGCACCGAAGGAGTCCCTTCGGGAAAGGGATCCCTTTGGGACTTGCCTGCTTACCCCGGAGTTGTCTTTCGGGGAGTGACCGGTTATGCGGCATCGGGTACACCTCAGCGGTCCCGCGGAATGGGCGGTGATATTGTCAATTGACCTCGCATGCAGTCAATGCAATAGGGTGGGCATCGTCCGCTAACTGTCTGCAGGGCGGACGAACAAGAAGTAGGCATATGCGAGTGCCAGGATGCCATACAGGACAGGGCTGGACCAGCCGAAAACGTTCACGCTTCCGCTGAGCTGGATTTCCATGGAGGCAACAGCGCCGACCGTGTCCTGGACTAGGAGGGCCACGGCGATTGCCCTGCGGGCGTCGATGGATGCAGCTTTCCTTCCGAACCACATGAGCGTAGCAAAGCCCATGATGGAACCCCCGACCAACCGGGTTGTCCATATGGCCGCGTCATTGGGAGCAAGGCCGTACATCTGAAGGACCCAGCTGGGAAACAGGGAGCAAGTTAGACCGAAGAATAATGCGAGGAAAAGGTTGATTGTGAACATATGCTGCAGTTTCATAATGGCCTCCCTCTAGAAACAGGCATCAGTATCCCAAATCAATGAAGAAATGGGGATCAAATCGTTCTGCGGATCCGGTCCCGACTACAGCCCGAAACTCACCATGCCCCGGATGACGAATCCGTTCTCCCGTCCGACAGGCAGGTCGCGCACAGCCTCGCTCGTGCGTGCGCTCTGGCTCCCTCGGAAGATTGCGCCTCCCCCAAGAGTAAGGGTCCAGGGTGTTCCCGGAAAAGCCACAGCCACAGTAGGACCCACAAAGAGCCTTGCACCTCCCTCAGCTTCGTTCTCGTCCCAGAAACCCTCGAGGTCCTGCCCGACCGCCTCGATTCCGAGTCGAATCGTACCCGAAATGTGATACGAAAATCCGATGGTCGTGATGAGATCGATCGCATCGCGATCGGAAGACAGGGGCTTTTCGAGGAGAAGATTGCCATACACTTGCCACGACGTAAACCGACGACCCAACACCACCCGGCTAAGGAGGACATTGGTGCCGCTGTACTCATGGCGCACTCCCGCCCCGGCAGAGAAGTCGATGATATGTTCTTCGGCCTTCATGAGATGCGCGAGCAGTTCGCCATGTTGAGACGTCCTCGTCGATGCGTTGTCCAGTGCCAGGCCGACGTGAGCAATGAACGTAAGCGACTCCCCAAGATTCGCCTGCAGGCCAAGGTTCTGTTCGATGTTATCTCCGCCGAAGGGCTCAAATGTCTCCCGCCCGTAGGCTGCGTCGTAATGGACGAAGGCCGGTCGCTCCCTGCTATCTGGAGAAGTCAGCGTGAACAGGAATGGGCGATCTTGTGCCTGTGCGGCCGTCGAAAGCAACGTGAGTATCAGGAGCTTTGGCAGAATGTTGATTGAGCGCATGTGATCTCCTTTGCAAATGAACATCGGGTCTGTGTTGTGCAGGTGATGAAGGACCCGTACGTAATCAAGTGGTCAACTCCTTCGAGGCTCTGTCTCTCCATTGCCGCCTTGCGGAACGGAGCCCCCGCTGCTTTCGCCAAAGGCGTCACTTTGTGACCGGCGGAGAGCAACTCGTTAGCCGCTTGCGCTGAGGTTGTTTCCCGCGTTATACCTGACGAATATTTGAATCGGTGTTGTAACCCCGCTCGCCGAAGGGTTGAAGTTTCTCCAGCCAGATCTGCTCGAGCAGCGTCAGCTCATCGCTCAGGTTGAAGTTCGGATCGTCTTTGACTTTCACAACTTCCAGAACTTCGAAGACGAACTTCTCCGGACCCTGTTCAATCCATTCCTTCTGAAGCGTTTCGTTCTGATGAATATGGGTTGTCAGCATGAACTTGTGACGGTTCAACGGTCCTTCAAGGTCCAGGCTGCTTCCAAGCAACACTTTGCCGTTTGCGGTATTCTTCACCTGGAAGACGCCGGCTGGTTTCTTGCGTTCCTTGTATTCCCTCTTGATATCCTTTCTTGATTTCACCTTTGTAGTCCTTGATGATTCCTTTTCCGTTTTGACGGACGCTGCCGCCTGACGGACCGGAGCCCCCGCCGTTTTCACGCTTTTTGTGTCCCGCCTTTTTTGTGGCGGGACGGGTGGGGAGCGACCGGCCAGGCAGCCCCCTGGAGTCGAGCTGGTTCCTTAACTTCACTATTCCTAGGACTCTGGCCGCAGTGAAACTGGGCTAGCCGCCAGCGATGGCCCCTACGATGAGAAAGGGCTCAGCCCCCGAGGCGACCGCGTCGGGCAGCGAGGTGTCCGGTGGCTCATGGGACAGATCCTCCTCGCAGGCGAAGAACCGCAAGAACGGTCGACGCTGTTGCGTCATGTGGTCGCGGATCGTCCCGCGCAGCATCGGATAGCGGGCCTCGAGCGCGTCGAGGACTGAGCGCTGCGTGGCCAGACCATCGAGTTCGAGCTTCACCTCGGCGCTGACCTTCGCCAGCGTTCGCAGATGTGGCGGGAGTACGACTCGGATCATGGCAGCGTCTGGACCTCCACGGACAACACCGCCGGAAGATCTCGAACAATGGGAGCCCAACCGTCTCCGGCATCGGCCGACGCGTACACCTGCCCGCCGGTGGTGCCGAAGTACACGCCGCACGGATCGAGCGAATCGACGGCCATCGCGTCACGTAACACGTTGACGTAGCAGTCGCGTTGCGGCAGACCTTTTGTGAGCGCCTCCCAATCGTTTCCACCCGTGCGGCTGCGGTAGACGCGCAGCTTTCCTTCGGGCGGATAGTGCTCCGAGTCGCTTTTGATCGGG
>CAZTKU010000189.1:0-5402 GCA_964614245.1 uncultured Ignavibacteriaceae bacterium | reverse complement strand
CCTGCAACCTTCGGGTTATGAGCCCGACGAGCTTCCAATTGCTCCACCCCGCGATGTATTCGCTTGCAATATACAACCATTTTCACTTCAAGTCAAGACGGATCGCATCCATTCCCTGCGCACTCCAGCACCTGAGACATACCCATCTGGTAAAATCGAAACGTTACTTGCCGCACCTCTCTGGTATCCGCGTCAGACAAACAAGTCCCGAAAGGGATGGCTTCGCCAAATGTTTGTCCCACCTTTAGCTCTTTTTTCGTTATTATCACGACTGTGAAAAGCCTCTTCAGCGATATCGAGCCCATCTTCTCACAAAAAGGAAGGCTCTCAAAGCAGTCGTGGTTTGAATATCGACCTCAGCAACTGGAAATGGCGAGAGCTATCGCATCGGCTCTGAAATCCCGCTCGCATCTCATCGTTGAAGCGCCCACCGGCATCGGCAAAAGCCTCGCCTACCTCGTGCCCGCTATCCTGTATGCCGTCAACGAGAGGCGCAAAGCCATCGTCTCCACGCATACGAAGAATCTCCAGGAACAACTTCTTCGCAAAGACATCGAGATCGTCCGCTCACTCGTGAACAGGGATTTCACGGCCGTTCTCCTGAAGGGCCGAAAGAACTACCTCTGCACGACGAGACTCCGCGCTGCACTCCGTCAACAGAAACAGCTCTTTGAGAAAGAAGAGGCCAGGGAGCTTGAGAAACTTAAGGAATGGCGCGAAACGACCACCGATGGCGACGTCGAAAGCCTCCCTTTCACCCTGAGAACCGACGTCTGGCAGCAGGTTTGCTCAGAGCAAGGCGCCTGCAGCTCGTCGATCTGTGAGTTGGATTGTTTCTTCCAAAAGGCCAAGATGAAGGCCCGGGACGCTGACCTCGTCGTAATGAATCACGCGCTCTTTTTCACCCTTTTCGCTCTGCAGAGCGCGGAGGACTTCTTCCTCTTCAAGAACGATTTTGTGATCTTCGATGAGGCACACACCCTGGAACAGGTCGCCGGGGCAGCCGTCGGCAAGAGTGTCTCGCGGGGTCAGGCGCTCTACGCAATCCATCGCCTGTTCAACCCGACGACCAGGAAGGGCTTGCTCGCAAGGATACGGACAAAGCGGTTCCGGGAGCTGTGCGGTCATGCTGAACTGGCCGCCCTCTCGTTCTTTGAAGACGTCGTACGTTCAGTTCGAGCCTGGAATCCAAAGTCCGGTGCCACCCGCATTCGTTCGGCCCACTTTGTCGCAGACATGCTGACGCCAAGCTTGCACGAGCTGCAGGTTGCTGTCAAAGAACTGGAGGAGGATGAGGAATCAAAGGTCAACAAGGAGGAGCTGAGCGCGGCACATCGTCTGGTGTGGGAGGCGGAAGTGCTCGTGAAGGAATTCCTCGAGCAACCCGACCCATCCCTGACGTATTGGGTGGAGATCTCAGCAGGTCGCTCACAGAATGTCATTCTCCGTACCGCTCCGACGAGCGTCGCCGACAGTATCGGGCCAAGACTCTTCAAGGAGGGAACATCGGTGATCATGACTGGGGCAACGTTGTCCCTGGGCGGCTCGCTGGAGTATTTCCAGCGTCGAGTTGGCGCATCACCTGCCAATACGGTTGTTCTTGATACGCCGTTCGACTTCCAAAAACAGATGCGGCTCGTCCTGGCAAAAGATATCCCTCCACCAGACGATCCGGAGTACGAGCAAGAGCTGCCTGAATGGATCCATCGTTCCATTCTTCGATCGAAGGGAAGGGCGCTCGTGCTGTTCACCAATGCATCTCTGTTACGGCGGATGGCCGAGCGTGTGCGCGACGAGCTCGAATCGGAGCGGATCACTTTGCTGCTCCAGGACGGCACGATGTCCCGCCATTCGCTGCTCGAAGAGTTCAAAACGGATGTGGGCTCGGTGTTGTTCGGCTTGGACAGTTTCTGGATGGGTGTTGATGTCCCGGGCGAGGCCCTGGAGCACGTCATCATCACTCGACTTCCCTTTTCGGTTCCCGACCATCCATTGATTCAATCGCGGATGGAGCTCATTGACCGTCAGGGCGGCAACGCGTTTATGGACTACACCTTGCCCGAGGCCGTGCTCAAATTCAGACAGGGTGTGGGACGATTGATCAGGTCAACGTCCGATGTGGGAATGGTGACGGTGCTTGATTCGCGGATCATCTCAAAACGTTATGGCGAGATGTTCATCCGATCACTGCCGCAATGTCCAATCGAAATTCTCTCAGCAAGCGGAGAAGTGGAGGAGTATGAGAGGTTTGAGTGACCAAGGCGAGGTGCCACGCACCTTCGAGGCGCGGGACCTTCCGTTACCACTTCTTCTTGAGAAGGTAAATGAAGACCGGAGCACCGAGCGTCGCCGTCACAACACCAACGGGGATCTCTGAAGGGGAAAGGAGAATTCTCGACGCGAGGTCGCAGATCAGCAAGAACAACGCTCCGCCGAGGAATGAGGCAGGAATAAGCAAACGGTGATCGGGGCCGAAGAGCAAGCGACAGCTGTGGGGAACCACAAGACCGACAAATCCGATGACGCCGCTGACGGATACCGCGAGGCCTGTGATGAGAGAAGCCAGAAGATACGAGATCCGCTTAACTCGCTCGGCCTCAACACCAAGGTGGGCAGCTGTCTCATCACCGGTGGCGATCACGTTATAGAAACGAGATTGAACCACGAGTCCGGCAGATGCAAGAAGGATCAACGGAGCGACAACAAGGAGCGAACGCATCTCCGCTCCGCTCAGATTGCCGATCAGCCAGAGGTAGGTTGCGCGAATATCCTGGTTGACCAGGGCAGTAAAGAGGAGGATGAGTGCGCTGAAGAAGGCGCCCACCATCACGCCCGAGAGAAGGAGGGCGTTCGTGTCAAGAAAGCCACGTCGGTGGCCGAGAGTAAAAACAAGAAACATTACGAGCCCCGAACCGACGAAGGAGAACAACGGCGTCGTCAACTGCGTCATGCCGATTCCGATCGAAAGCGCCACGAGCGCTCCAACCGTTCCGCCGCTTGAGATTCCCAGTATGTACGGTTCAGCGAGAGGATTTCTCAGAAGAGCCTGAAGCACGGCGCCGGCAGTCGAGAGGCCGGCTCCGACGATCATCGCCAGCAGAATCCGCGGGAGACGAATGTCGAGCAGAATTATTCTGGCTGACTCGGCGGATGGATCGGATGGAGTGAACAGCGCTTTCCACGCAACACCGAATGAGATCGATGTTGTCCCGATCATAAGCGAGAAGAAAGCTGCAACGAGAACCAGCAGTGTCAACGCGCTGAGGATGGCCAGCGTCTTGGGAAGTGTCAGCGGAGCTCTCGTCATCACGGGTGGTTCTTGCTCTGCTCAGGTTGGTGATGCGATCGAAGGGCGCGCCACATTTCGTCCACAAGAGTGCCGACCCCCACCCGTGTGATCGCTGAGACGCGAAAGACCCGGATCTTCCTTCCGAACGAGACCTTTTTCAGCTTCTTGAGCGCTTTGTCCTCAAAGAGATCGATCTTGCTCAGGGCGACGATTCGCGGCTTGTTGGCCAGTTCAGAATTGTAGCTGTCAAGCTCATGGAGGAGTATCTCGTAATCACGCTTGGGATTCTCGCTGATCGATTCGATCATGAAGACGAGAACCTTCGTTCTTTCGATGTGTCGAAGAAACTGGATGCCGAGCCCCTTTCCCTCGTGCGCCCCTTTGATCAATCCCGGCATATCAGCGAGCGTGAAGCTCTTCCCTTCGTCAATGCGAACAATCCCGAGATTGGGTGCCAATGTCGTGAAGGGGTAGTCAGCGATCTTTGGCTTTGCTGCAGAGACCACGGAGATGAGCGTCGACTTACCTGCGTTGGGGAATCCCACCAATCCGACATCGGCCAGGAGCTTCAGCTCGAGCAGCAGTTCGCTCTCTTCCCCGGGCGTCCCCGGCTCTGCAACGCGCGGTGCTTGATTGGTCGGCGTGGCAAACTCCGCGTTTCCCTTTCCCCCCTTTCCTCCCTGCGCGACGATGATCTCCTCTCCGTTGCCTACAAGATCCGCAATGATTTCGCCTGTGCTGGAATCACGAACGAGCGTTCCACATGGCACTTTGAGGACCACGTCTGCTCCGGTTTTCCCCGTCTGCGTCTTTCCTCTCCCGTGCTCGCCGCTCACGGCCCTGTACTGGCGTCTATATTTGAAATCGAGAAGCGTGCTGAGCTGCCGATCAGCAAGAATGCGAACGCTTCCACCGTCCCCACCGTTGCCGCCATCCGGTCCGCCTTTGGGCACAAATTTCTCCCGCCGAAAGCTGATGGCGCCATTGCCGCCGTTTCCCGCTTTCACATAGACAGTGGCCTGATCGATGAATTGCATGCTGCAGTGCTGGAGTCGTGGCTAGGACGCGGTGTGGAGCGTGACACTATTGCTGTGGTTCACCACCATCGATGGGCAGGTAGCGACTTTGTACTCTGTCCGTGAAGCGAATAGCTTCTTCCGAGAATGGATCGACTTCGTTCACATCGAAGATCTTCTCGATGAACTTCGATGCTTCCTCCCAGTCAGTGATTCGATTCAACTCATCCAGGGCCTCGCGGAAACTCACCTCATCTTTGTCGAAGATCTTCTTGGTGAACAGCTTCTGCTCCGCAAGAGTGAACAGGGAATGCATATCCGGTAACTCTGATGTGCCGGTCTCTCCCGCCGCCGTTACCCCGGCAAACTTATCGGGAGAAGCCCCTTCTTCTGCCGCCGAAACCTCCAAATCATCGAAGTCCGAGAAGATCTTGACAGGAGGTTTCAACGGTCTCGGAACATCATTCTGCTGCTCGCCGACCGGTGAGGGCTCGATTTTCTGTTCCGGTTCAGTTGCGTGTTCAGTGCTTTCAGGTTGGAGTGACGCAAAAGCAACCTCGGCCTCATCGCTCCCCGTCCGTACCTTTTCAATCAGGTTGGCGAGTTCAAGGAGTGAGATGTCGTTCAGATTGTTCCGATCGCGCTCGCCCTCGAGTCGCTCCTTGATCTCGTTCAGCTTCTTGTCTTCAAAGAACACGACCGCGGCATTGATGGGAATCTGGGCATCTTCGAGGCGACTCGCAGGAGTCGGTAACGCTGCCTCGATGAACCGGAGCATCGGCCGTGTCATGAGCGCAAGTTCAACACTCGAGTGCCTGACAACGATCTCGTGATCGATTTTGTCGAGCAGCGAAGTGAACTCTTCATACGTCAACTCTGCCAGGCCGCGGTCTTCGATGTAGCGCTTGATGATCTCGCCGTAGTACGAATAATCTACACAGTACTGCAGCTTTTTCTGTATTTCCGATGTCGGGCGACGGCGCTGATTTTCAAAAATGAAGCTCGTCAGCGTCCACTGCGGACGACACAGAAAGTTGAACTGCAAATGCACCGCGTGGTCGAGCATCGCCTGGAAGTCGTGTTGACCAAATTCATAA
>CAZTKU010000188.1:0-5445 GCA_964614245.1 uncultured Ignavibacteriaceae bacterium | reverse complement strand
CTTGACGGGGGTGAAATGACGGCCCGTGGGCTGGAAGGTTCATCACGGGGAGTTACGATTTCGACGAAGTTTCTTTCTGCCGCTTTCTTTCCAAAAGAAAGCGGCACATTGATTTCAAAAACCAGCGAGTCAACGAGCCACAAAAGCTTCAGGTCGACAGCCGACAGAGATTACTTCCAAAACACAGGAAAATTAATTTGAAACGGCAGTAGCTTGGATCTGGACCCCTGCTTCCGCAGGAGTGACTGGTGCAACGTAGTCGGGACGGCGTCCCGATCTTCAACCTAATCCGGTGGTGTCCTAATTTAGATTTCACTGGAGCGGTCACGAACCCCCGCGTGCCGGACGCGAATCTAGAAATGTGCGGGCAGGATTTCGTGACCGTAACCACGAAATCGCATATGCTGTCACGGTGTGCCCGCCAGACCGCGTGGCGGGCTGGCCTGCCCCGCATCTTTAGGCGGGGGACCGTGACAGCCGGGGAAAATCGGACAGTACCCCTCATCGCTCGCATTTGACAATGAGCAAGATTCGCCCTATAATTGAAGGGATATCGGAACTGCTGAACTGAGATTTGATCCTCCCCTCGCTTAGCAAGGTGCGTGCCATGCCGCAAACGAAGAAGGCGCCAACGAAGAACGCGACACAAATCCGGCGACTCGAAGCCCTCATCAACGCCTCGAAAATCCTCAACTCCACGCTTGATCTGGACAAACTGCTTACCATTATCCTGAATCTTGCCACCAAGAACCTCAAAGCTGCACGCGGAACGATTTACCTCATCGACGCGGAGAAGCAGGAACTCTGGTCGAAGGTGTTGAAGGGAAAGGAGCTCGTCGAAATCCGATTACCGATTGGGACCGGAATTTCGGGCCATGTTGCGAAGACGGGCAAGACCATCAACTTGAAGGACGCGTGGAAGGATAAGCGGTTCTTTTCAGGGTTCGATCTGCGGACAGGTTTCCAGACGAGGACCATGCTGTGTATGCCCATGCGCGACCGAAGGGGGAAGATCATCGGCGTCTTTCAGATCTTGAACAAGAATGTCGGGGTCTTCGACAAAGACGATGAATACTTCCTCGAAGCCTTCTCTGTTCACGCGGCCCTCGCGATCGAGAACGCGATGCTCCACCAGGCGATTGTCGAAAAGGAGCGAATCGAGAAAGAGATCGAAATCGCGGGGGCGATTCAACGGCGGCTTCTTCCAAAAGAGCTGCCGACGCTTTCCTCCTACGAGATCGACGCGATGGCCCGACCGTCAAAGATGGTTGGAGGGGATTACTACGACGTCATTAAGCTGCCGGGTGACCGGTACGCTTTCATCGTAGCCGATGTCTCCGGCAAAGGAGTGCCGGCGGCTTTGCTCGTCTCGACCTTGCATGCGTCATTGCATGCCTACATTGAGGGGGCTCTCAACCTCGCTGAACTGGCCGGCAAACTGAATCTCGTCGTATACAACAACACCGAGCCGGAACGCTTCATTACCGTGTTCCTTGGTATGCTTGATGTCCCTCAAGGCACATTTTCCTATGTCAATGCCGGACACAATTTTCCTATTATCTTCAAACCGCTGCAGAAGTTGGTCATTCCTTTGACCTCGGGGGGGCTGCCCCTCGGGATGTTCGATTTCGCCGAATTCCAGCAAGAGACTGTCACCCTCGAGCAGAAAGACACAATGGTCTTGTACACCGATGGTGTCACCGAGGCAATGGACAAGTCGTTTAAGGAATACGGTGAAGATCGTCTGCTCCGGACGATTGAACGCACGGGCGACAAGCCTGCGAGCATATTGAAGGAAGCCATTGTCTCTGATGTGGACAAGTTCGTGGACGGAGAACCACAATCAGATGACCTCACCGTGATGGTGCTTAAGCGGGTAGCGTAGTTTACCAAGAATCGGAATGATGAGTCGGGCCTGTTCTTGGGTCAGCAGAAGGCAGAGTGCGCGCCGCTTAAACCATTCTCTCCCATTCTTGTCAAAACTACGTGAAGTACCGGAAGCTCGATGACCGACCAGACTGACCAGGAGCTTGTTCGGCGTTTCCAGCGCGGTGACGAGTCAGCATTTAATGAAGTGGTTCGGCGATACCAGGAGAAGGTCTATTGGATTGCTCGTCGCTTTGTCAATGATCACGACGCGGCTGACGACATTACGCAGGAAGCTTTCTGCAAAGCGTATCAGTCGCTGATGGGATTCAGAGGTGATGCTTCGATCTACACCTGGCTGTACCGGATTACGGTCAACATCGCGCTCAACACGATACGCAGGCAGAAGGTGAAGGAGTTCTTTCGGATTGATGCGTTGTTCGATGTGGCCGACACGAGCGTGCAGGCTCCCGATGAGCTCGTCGAGCAACAGGAGGACCGGGCGCTGATCGAACAGGCGATTGCGCAGCTTCCGAGGAAACAGCGGTCGGTTTTTGTGCTCCGGTACTATGAGGAGCTCCCCTACGAAGAGATTGCGAAGATCCTCAAGACTTCCGTTGGGGGATTGAAAGCGAACTACTTTCACGCGGTAAGGAAGATTCAGGAGTACATCAAGCGTGCCCACGGAACACATTAAATATCTTCTTCCAGATTATGTGAACGGCCATCTGGGCGCCGAGCTGCTGGAGGGTGTCGAATCCCATCTCCGGGCATGCGGTCAGTGCAGAGAGGAAATGGAGTCGCTGAGGGATGTGTTCGCCTATCTTGGAGCTCATGTGCCGGAGCGCCCTTCAGCTTCGTACTATGCGTCGATTCTGCCAAGAGTGCGTCAGCGGTTGGAGCAAAATGGGACAGGATCGTTGCTTTCGCATCCGTTGATCGTGCGGCTTGTTGCTCCGCTCGCTTGTGCAGTGCTCGCCATCGTGTTGCTTCTCCATGTTCCATTCCCCGGGGTAGAGTCTGGCCGCGATGTCAATTCCCTGCAATCGGTCGTCAGCGAGACCTCCACGGAAGAGCTTGCCCAGGCGGTGCTGGATCATATCCATCAGCAACCGCTGGCCAACAATGTCAGCGAGGCGGAGATCTCTTCTCTCATTGCCGCGCAGGTTCTTCGCCCTCAAGTTCTTGTCGAGGAAATCGATTTTCACAGTGCAGGGTCTCTCGAGCCGCTGTTCAGCGCGTCATCAACACAGGCCATTGAAGGGCTCACTGAGTCGGAAGTCGATGCTCTTCTCCAGAGGTTAGGAGAAAGGACGATCTTATGAGGCATGGTTGGCATTCGCTGATATTCGCCGTTGTCCTTTTGGCGGCACTTCACTCCATTGCTCCTGCGCAGGGTGGACCTCCGTTCCAACGAGGACCTGCACTTGAGCGGCTCGAGCAATTCAAGAAAATTCGGATGATGGAGCTCCTGAAGCTCGATGAGCCAACCTCCATCCGGTTCTTCGCCAGGTACAACAAACACCAGGAGTTCCTGCGGGACCTTCGACTGAAACAGGCTGATGTCCTGGAGCGGCTACAAATCCTTCGTAAATCCAACGCGAGCGATGGGGAGTACGACAAAGTGATCCGTGAGCTGCGCACGCTCGAAGAGCAAGTGGAGGAAGCGAAGTCGAAATACCTTGATGAGCTGTCGGAGGTTCTCACGAAGCGACAACTTGCAGAGTACATGGTGTTCGAGTGGCGGTTCCAGCAAAACCTCAGGGACCTTCTGCACGACGTGCAGCAGAGGAACCGCGAGGAGAGACTCAGGCGCTGAGAGATCAGTCGAAAACCACACGCAACGAGACTGAACCACAAAGTCACCAAGACAACAAAGATACCGAAAGGGCAAACGAAGAGAAGTTATTCACATCATTCCTTTGTCTCTTTGTGGTAAGATTTATTGACCGGACTTTTATCTGTCGCAAGCCGACCCGCGAACGCGAGTCGGCTTTTTCATTGATTCTTCCACCGCGGCGGCGTATATTCAGCATATGAAGCGAATCTATCTCGATTACAGCGCAACGACACCGCTCGATCCCCGCGTCCTGGAGGCGATGATGCCTCACTTCAGCGGGCATTTCGGAAACCCGTCTTCCGTGCACGCGTTCGGAAGGGAATCGAGGGCGGTATTGGAAGAGAGCCGAGATCGGATCGCTCGCTTTGTCGGAGCAAAGTCGGATGAAGTGTTCTTCACAAGCGGGGGTACGGAAGCGGACAACCATGCGGTGAGAGGCGTTGCCCACGCGGCCCGCAGGAGAGGCAAGAACCATATCGTAATCTCGGCAGTCGAGCACCATGCTGTGCTCCACTCATCCGAAGCTTTGCATGAGGACGGGTTTGAGGTCACGTCGGTACCGGTGGATGAGCGCGGTGCCGTCGATCCGGATGATATCCAAAAGGCGCTACGGCCCACGACGTGCCTCGTTTCGGTCATGCACGCCAATAACGAGGTAGGCACGCTCAATGCGCTGAAAGATATCGGTGCCATCGCAAAGGAACGCGGGGTCACGCTCCACTCGGACACAGTTCAATCTGTGGGCAAGATCAGAGTGAATGTCGACGAGCTCGGCGTCGACCTTCTGGCAATATCGGCGCATAAGTTCTATGGGCCCAAAGGCATTGGCGCCATCTACATCCGCAGAGGAACTTCCGTTGATCCCCTCATACAGGGTGGTTCTCAGGAGAGCAATCGCCGGGCGGGGACTGAGAATGTGCCTCTCGCTGTTGGATTTGCCAAGGCGGTGGAGCTGTGCGACCTGTCTGTGGAAATGGAGGTTGAACGAATTCGGAAGCTTCGCGCAAAGCTGCGCCAGCGTCTGGAGGGGGAGTTTGAGGGGATCCTGCTCAACGGACATCCGACGGAGTCGCTACCTCACATTTTCAGCGTCTCGTTTGACTCTTCACGGACGCCGATAGACGGCGAGGCCCTCATCATGGGGATGGATTTGCAGGGAGTGGCCGTCACAAGCGGATCAGCTTGTACGTCCGGAAGCCTCGAGCCTTCTCACGTCCTTCTTGCGATGGGACGTGACGTGAAGACGGCGCGTGCCACGGTTCGCTTCTCACTTGGCAGGTGGACGACCGAGGAGGAAATCTCTTACGCGGTCGATGCACTGCATCGAGTCGTGTCGAAGATGCAAGGGAACGCTTCTGCGTAAGCAGGCTGCGCTCGTCTGTCCCCCAACGAGAATGCTCTGTCCCCTTTCACAAGGGGGACGCGTTCCGCTCTTTGGAACGCAGGGGGTTGAAACTCTACGCTTTATCCTTCTCCCTTTCTTTCATGACCTCTTCAATCTGAAGCAACACGCCATCGAGATTCTCTCGGATGTCAGTGTTCGAGAAACGGAGAAAGCGGATTCCGAATTGAATGATAAAATTCTCGCGTTCCTTGTCCTTCTTGGCTGCACCATGAGCAAAATGGCTATCACCATCAACTTCGATTGCTAGCTTAAGCCCGGGACAATAGAGGTCGATAGAATATCTCCCGACACCGTATTGGCGACGGAATTTATGGCCAGCCATCTGTTTTTTTCT
>CAZTKU010000187.1:0-5491 GCA_964614245.1 uncultured Ignavibacteriaceae bacterium | reverse complement strand
TCCAGCGCATCTTCACTGAGCGCACGGAGGAGCCCCTCGGTTGCCGCCACAGCTGCATGCGCAGGATGTCGACCCGTGGCAAAAGCATTTGGCGTCTGACCGGGAATGATGTACACTTTGGGCATGGGGAGTTCTGCCTGCTGTGCCAGCTTCCGGACAATCGCATAGAGCCTTGGGGTTTCCTCCTCCGAGATTTGGCGCGCGCCATAGCTCATCAAGACAATCTTGTCAGAGAACCAGTACATCCCCAGGTTCATCAGCAGAGAAAGGACAAACGCCATCACAAGTCCTTGCTCCTGTCCCAGCCACTGACCGACAAACATCATGAGTCCCATCAGCAGAACCATAAGTCCCACAGTCTTCACCGTATTCATACCCTACACCTCCCATGGTCAATGCACATTGATTCCTCGCGAGCTTGTGAAATTTTGAGTAGGAATGTAACGAAAAAATGCGGCAGATTCAATAATATCGAGGCGAAACGAGGTGAGCTCAACGCATTGAAAGAGCATGGGAGCTGCCCGCTAGAGCGTCGGGTCACGGGTGAGAAGGCTTGCCTCGTCGGCGGGATTCGTCAGTGTCTCTCGCCTCACGCGCTTCAGTGATGCGATCGAGCGTACGCTTCACCAAATCAAGGTTCTCGTCCAGGAAATGTCGCGAGAATCGCCTTGCGCGTTGTACTTCCAACGAATCGATCTGGCCCACGATCAGGTCCTCGGCGAAGTACTTCCCGACGGCGAGCATCTCACCGCTGGGGTTGGTGATTGCCGATCCGCCCCAGAAATTCACGCCATCTTCGAAACCGACTCTGTTGCAGAACAGCAGGTACGTGCTGAGCAGCCTCGCATAGACCCTATGCTGTTCGTGGTTGATCTTCGCGTTTTCCAGGTCGGCTGAACTGCCTGCAAGCCGCGACGGACTTGCGGTCAGGACGAGAATGGCTTCCGCGCCGTCCTGCGCGAGGAGATAGGGCAACGACGGATGCCAGAGGTCCTCACAGACAAGAATGCCAAGGCGGCCCAATTTGGAGTCAAATGACCGCACGGCTTGGCCGGGACTGAAATACCTCCCTTCTTCAAACATCCCGTATGTCGGCGGATAGATCTTTCGGTGAATATGTTTCACCGCACCGTCTTCCAAGGCAAAGGCGGAATTGTAGATCCCATGGTTCTCTCCGCTTTCGACGAATCCGGCGACAATGGTAATAGCCTTGCTGCGCTCCCGGAGCGGTTGGAGAGCGCGATCTGTGGACGGGTTGAGAGCGACGTCCCATACAAGGTCGCGGAGTGTGTACCCTGTCAGGCTGAGCTCAGGGAACAAAATGAGGTCGCACCCTGACTTGATCGCCGCTTCGATCTGCCCGAGATGATGATCGACGTTCGCACGGAGATTGCCGACCTTCGAATCGATCTGTGCAAGAGCTGCCTTGAATCTCATTTCATGGTACCTACAGTTGGGGGGAGAACAAACCCTACGAGATCTGCGCCGCCTCTAACGAATTCGAACCTCGTTCGGAAGCTCGTTCGTGTCGTCTGGTCGGCGAGGAAAATGCTGCGCGAGAAGGGCACCTACTGCATGGACGGCTTCGATCAAGCCTTCCCGGAATTTTCGTTTGGAAAACCATGAGATCATCCCCTCGGCGATATGCTGCCAAGTCTGAGCCCCAGCTTTGCTGTGGATGCCTTCGTCTCCCAGGATGTGGAGTTCGCGGTCTTCGAGAAGCAGGAACAGCAGCACTCCGTTCCTCTCCTTGGTTTGCGTCATGCCGAGATGATGGAACTGACGCCGTGCGAGCTCCTCGATGCTCATCGACCGCTCTCTGCGTGACCGCCGTTGGCGTATTTCAACCCGGATTTCACCCGAGGTGAGGTGTTCAGCCTTGACGATTGCGTCAGCAATTTCTTTGAGGTCGTGTTGTGTCAACAGCGTTTTGACGAGGTTCCCCACGCGTCACCTCACGAAATGTCGATCATTTTGATGTCTTTGATATACTGGACTGTCTTGTCTTCTTTGAGATTGATCAGCTTCTCCATCTTTGACTCGATACGCTGAACATTATCACGCATGATCGCAAGGTACTTTGCGGTTTTCTCTGGCAAGCTTCTCCCGATGAGGGTCTCGATCAGATCCTTCATGGTCTTCAACGGTCCGCTGATCTCGTTGGTGATGCCCACGACCATTTCCTGCATCGCCTCGAGACGCTTTTGACGGATCTCGAGCTCGGCAATCTCGCGTTGAAATTTCTTTTTTTCGACCACGCTGAGAATAGTTTTTGGCAGAATCGGCGTGCTGATCTCTTCCTTCACCAGATAGTCCTGTACGCCGAGCTTCATCACCTCGACCGCAAGGTTCATGTCTTTGTTCACGGTCAAAAAGATGACGGGAGGATCGATGTTCTTTTCCTTCAGAGCTTTTGTGATCTCAAGCCCGTTCAGGCCGGGAAGAAAGTAGTCCATCAGGATGACGTCGATGTCCTTGTTTCGCACTGCCTCTTCGATTCCCTCACTCCCATTTTCCTTCCAGATCACTTCAAACTGAGCTTCGTCAAACCGACTGAGGTAAATCCGCACAAGTTTTGCAAAGTCGACGTTGTCTTCAACGAGAAGAACAAGAACAGGCTTAGCGTTTGTCATGGCTCATTTCCTCGGTGGCGTCTTCGCTGGACGTGACCAATACGGCTGAATCGCTTGCAGAACTGAGTTCAAATCATCAAGAATGACGGATTTCGAGAAATAACTGCTCGCCCCCAATTCGTAAGCACGGCGAATGTCCTCATCTCGTTCCGAGCTACTCAACACGATCACCGGGATACTCTTTGTCTGCTCGCCTTCTTTCAGCCGACGGAGGACCTCCCGCCCGTCGACACGCGGTAGATTGAAATCCAGAAGAATCACGTCTGGAGCAGCGGTGTTGCGAGCGTCGGAATCGCTCAAATATTCCAAGGCCGAGTGTCCATCCTCGAAGTATGTAAACTCATCCCTCCGTCCTGATTCTCGAAATGCCCACTGTAGAATCCTCGCGTGATCCGGGTTATCGTCGATAAGGACGATGCGCAACGGAGACTCATTCAAAGCCAATGTTCACTCCCCCTTAAACAATTGGTATGGTGAAAAAGAACGTTGAGCCTTTCCCTGACTGTGATTCAACCCAAATGCGCCCCCCCTGGAGTTCGATGATTTTCTTCACGATCGCCAGCCCAGCTCCAGCCCCTTCATACTCATCCTTTCTGTGAAGGCGTTGAAAGATCAAGAAAATCTTGTCGAAGTACGCCTCTTCGATGCCGATTCCGTTGTCACGAACAAAGACCGTCGTCGACTCTGGCGTCGCGGTCGCACCGATCTCGATTCGGGGAGCGGTCTTGTCGCAGAATTTTAAAGCGTTCGAGATGAGATTGCGAAACACAATCCGCAAATGCGCATCGACACCGACGATGTTCGGCCAGTCATTCTGGAGAATGATCTCTGCCTTCCGCTCGCGAACTGAAAACTGAAGTTCTTCCAGCACTTCAGCGATCAGATTCGAGAGATTCACCTGCACCTTCTTCTCGGCGACCTTGCTGATGCGAGAAAGCAGAAGCAAGTCGTCGATGAGTTTCTTCATGTACGAACAGGAATCTATAACAGACTCGAGATAGTCCTTTCCCACGTCATCGAAGAGATGCAGATATTCGTGCCTGATCATCTTTGCGTAGCCTTCGACACTGATCAGCGGCTCCTTCAGGTCGTGGGAAACGACATACGTGAAATCGTCGAGCTCTTTATTGCGCGACTCAATCTCCTCCGATTTTTTGATCGTTTCTTGATACAGGTTTGCCTTCTCGATGGCGATCCCGACGAGGTTGGCAATGCTCTGCAGCAACGCAAGCTGGTCCGCCGAATACATGTTCGGTGTATACGACTGCACCGACATGATCCCTATCGTTCGGTCTTTGGAAAACATTGGAACAAACATCAGCGATGCGCTGGCCCGCTCCACGTTCCCAAACGGCAGATAACCGGGCTTATCGTGAGGTGTTTTCCTCAGTTCGAGCAAGGGCTTGCGCCCATTGATGACCTTGTAGCTTGCCATTGTGCTGTCGAGTGGAAACGGCGTCGGGCTCACCGGCATTTCCACAGGCGTGCCGTCGACAACGTCGACATTGAAGATCGGTCGAAGCAGCTTCTGAGGCTCATCGTAGAGATCGATGAAGAATGCGTCGACCGGTATGACCTTGCCAATCTGATGGTAGGTGATCCGGGCGATTTCTTGCGTATCGAACGTCTCGGTAAGCGCGCTGCTTAGGTCGTAGAGTACCTGTAAACGCTGAAGCTGCCGGCTCAGTTCTGCTCTCGAAGCTTCCCGCTCGCTGATGTCGCGGGCGATGTTGACCATCAACACCGGCTCACCGGAAGAGTTACGAAGGAGAGTTGTGTTCAAGCTGACGGCGACGCGCTCATCGGTCTTTCGCAACCACGTCATGTCAAAGTCGCGAAGCACGTTGTTGACTCGCAGCTTTTCCAGCCAGCTAATATAGGATCGCAAATCTTCTTCCGGCACCCATGGGTAGGGGATTTCCGATCCGAACGCTTCCCGCCGGGTGAACCCCGTGAACCGCTGGAATTCGTCGTTGACATCCAGCACCTTCCCTTGAAGATCGGTGATGACCAGAGCATCGACCATCGAGTTGATCACATTCCGCAGCAGTCCCTCGGAATCCATCAGCCGCTTTTCCAGTTCCTTGCGGTCAGTGATATCATTGACTGAAAGATTGATGGCGGGCGCTCCTTTGTGCCAGGTGAGGGCAAAGGAGGTCTCGACGTCTATGGCAGAGCCGTTCTCTCGCATCATGCGAATCTCGAAGCGCGAGGGGATTGTTTCGCCGCGGAACACGCGGTGCTCGAGCAGCGAGAAAAACATCCGAGAGCCCTCGTCAAGAAATTGCCGTATTTCCTTCCCCAGGACGTCCTCACTCGATCGATAGCCGAGGAGCTTGCAGAACATGGGATTGGCAAGGACAATCTTGTCGCTCTGAATGATAGAAATCCCGTATGGAGACTGCTGAAAGAGCGCCTGATATTCCTTCCCCTCGTCCTCACTTGGCAATGGAAAAAACTCCGGCACAATCATCGTGCTTCTGTCGAGCCGCCAGAGCTTCAGGTCCGAGACTTCCGTCGCTTCTTTCGGGCCGAGTGAAATAAGGAAGTATGCATCGGTCAGCTTGAACCCTTTCATCACGAGTGAAACGCTCAATTTCCCCTTTCCGTTGAATCGGACCGTCCTTTGAATCGAATTCTTCTTCAACATCTCGGGCACCAGCGCAGTCGCGCCGGAGGAATTCTCCACTTTGAAGAGCGAGTCGAGCGACCTGCGAACGAGAGCCGACCTGCGCAAACCCAGCATTTTGCTGAGCGATTCATTCGCCTCAACGCAGTGACCCGCCCTGTCCACGATCATCATCGGAACGGAGGCCTTTGTGAAAGCGCGGTGCAGCGTGTCGGCAGTCAAAAAAAGA
>CAZTKU010000186.1:0-5501 GCA_964614245.1 uncultured Ignavibacteriaceae bacterium | reverse complement strand
TCGATATTGTCACGGGATTACCAAAGCTGCTCGAGAGCCCCCTGCAGGAAAGCATTCTCCGGCGGGCTCAGGATAAAGGGAAAGTCGAGATCGTCGTCACCGACCTGCGCCGGTTCGCACACGATAAACACCAGACGATCGATGACACTCCGTACGGGGGTGGTTCGGGAATGATTCTGAAGCCCGAGCCTATCTTCGAATGCATCGAGAGCCTGAAGGCGGACCGTCAGTATGATGAGATTATTCTCTTAACACCGGACGGCGAGCAGTTCAACCAGGGCCTTGCCAATGAGCTCTCCCTGAAGGAAAACCTGTTGCTGGTGTGCGGTCACTATAAGGGTGTTGATGAGCGTGTGCGGGAAGCGCTGATCACAAGGGAGATCTCGATTGGCGACTACGTCTTGACCGGAGGAGAGCTTGCTGCTGCAGCCGTGACTGATGCAATAGTGAGACTGGTTCCCGGCGTCCTGAACGATAGCGAATCAGCACTGAGCGATTCTTTTCAGGACGGGCTCCTCGGCTCGCCACACTATACGCGACCCCCGGAGTATCGCGGCATAAAGGTGCCGGAGGTGCTTCTCTCCGGCAATCACGCCGAGATTGAGAAATGGCGCCAGGAGCAGAGGCTTGAACGGACGCGCAAACGCCGAAAGGATTTGTTGAACAGATAACGCAGAGCGTAGCATATCACCATCGATTCATCTTGTTGGAGAGAACGTCATGGACAAGCTCAAACTTATTGAGGCAATGCAGCTCAAAACGGACAGGCCGGACTTCAACCCCGGTGATACGATCAACGTTCACGTCCGGGTCGTGGAAGGCGATAAAGAACGCATCCAGCAGTTTCAGGGCGTCGTCATCAGCAAGCGCGGCTCGGGTATCAACACGACCTTCACGGTCCGCAAGGTCTCAGACGGGGTTGGAGTGGAAAGGATCTTTCCGCTGCATTCGCCGCGCATCGCGAAGATCGAACGGGTGAAGGAAGGAAGAGTGCGCCGCGCGAAGCTGTACTATCTCCGGAAGCTTGCTGCAAAACAGGTCACGCAAAAAACCAGCATCTGATGGGATGAAAGAGCTGCTCGGTGTTTCCGAGGCGTCGTATCTTCGGCCGCTACTGTACGGCCTGGAGACGCCCGAATCTCCCTTTCGGCTGCTCGTCGATATACCCGCCGAGACAGCGATCAAGCTTCGAGAGCGCATCGAGAACCTTCGATGCGCTTTTTTGTCCCCCATCGATTATGCCCGGCACGGCGCAGACTACCTCATCGTCCCCAACATCAGCGTTTCCTCATCCGTTCGAACGGAGACGATCCAGCTCTTCATTAATCCTGAGGTGCGCAACATTCAATCCCTGGCCGTCGATGTGCGGGTGACGTCGGAGATTATTCTTGCCAAGATTATCCTGATCGAGAAATTTCCCAACCTGTCTTCTGCCGAACGGCCAATCCAGTTCGTGCCGATGGCTCCGAATCTCCGTGAAATGCTGAAGAAAGCCGACGCCGCGCTCGTCGTTAACCTTCACCCGCAGCGGGTTTCTCCTGGAGGGCCGTTTGTGCTCGATCTCGTTGAAGAATGGAATGATCTCACTGGACTTCCGTACGTGCACGGATTCTGGGTCGGCCGTGAAGACTCTGGGACTTTGCAGTTCACGCCAGAACTGACACGAGCCAAGCAGAACGGCGTCGCACACCTCCAAGACCTTGCCCGGGGTCTGGCACAGCAGCGAGGCCTCCCTACCGACGACGCCTCGCGCTATTACTCCTCATTCTCCTTCGGATTCGACCAGGACGAAGAGCAGGGTCTCTCCGAATTCATCCGATATGCCTACTACCACGGCGTCCTCCCTGACATGCCGGACATCAATTTCTTCGAGATCGATTCCCCTTGAGAACACCCCGTCGATGAAGCCAATCCCGTGGAACCATTTGTGCGCCACAGGCTCGTGCCGCTTCATTGAATTTCCCATTTTTTTCGCTACATTTGATCGATCAATTGATCGGAAACGATGCTTAAGACGCTGTTGATAAAGAACTACGCAGTTATCGAAGGGATCGAAGTGGAATTCGAGAGCGGCCTGAACATCATCACGGGAGAGACCGGGGCGGGGAAATCGATCCTCATCGATGCCTTGAGCCTCGTCCTGGGCGAGCGGGCGAATTCTGATGTGGTCCGTAAAGGAGCAGACAAGGCCATCGTCGAGGCGATCTTCAGCGTGTCAGGCAACAAGCGAGTAAGGGCTGCACTTGAGGCACATGAATTCGAGCCGCAGGAAGATCTCATCCTGCGCAGGGAGATTTCCGCAAAAGGCCAGAGCCGCTGTTTCGTCAATGACACGCCGGCGACATTGGGAGTTTTACAGGAAATCGGCGATCTGCTCGTCGATCTGCACGGCCAGCACGACCACCAATCGCTCCTCAGGACGGACACGCACATTGACCTGCTTGACGACTTCGGCGGCCTGGATGGGTTGAGACAGGAATTCAGGGAATCGTACGACACGCTGACGCGTTTGTTCGGGGAGTTGGAGGAGCTGCAGGCGAAGGAACGACAGCTCAAGGAGCGTCGTGATCTCTATGAATTCCAGATCCAGGAAATCGACGCCCTGGCTCCGCAGCGCGGCGAGGAGGAAGCACTGGAGTCGGAGCTCAGAATCCTTGAGAATTCCGAGAAGCTGTTCGAGGCCACGTCGCAGCTGCATCAGACGCTCTACGAGGGGGAGCAGGCGGTGTACGATCAACTGGTTCTCGCCCGCAATCAGATGGAGGATCTCTCGCGCATCGACAGGTCATTCGAGGAGACGAAGAACGAGTGTGCGTCGGCGGTTGCCATTATCGGTGAGGTCGCGAAATACATTCAAACCTACAACTCCAAGATTGAATTCAACCCTGAGCGCCTCGAGCAGATTCGCGAGCGCCTCGGAAAGCTCGCTCTTCTGAAGAAGAAATATGGCGGCTCGGTGGATGCGGTTCTTGAGCACAGGTCGAAAATCGGGAAAGAGTTTGCCCTTGCCGAAAACTTTGAGGGAGAAATTCGGAAGCTGAGGGAGAAGATCGAAAAGGAACGTGCCGCCTGTTCTGCGGCGGCGCAGAGGCTCTCAGGAAAGCGGCGCGACCACGTGTCGAAGGTCGACAATTCCGTCGTAGCTGAGCTCGCGAAGCTGGGAATTGCCAACGCCCGGTTTGACGTGAAGGTGGAAAACCGTGCGCTTGGCAAGACCGACGGCGTCGACCGGAATCTCAAAGCCTACGTGAAACTCGGTCGGGAGTTTTTCGATACGACTCCAAAGGGGATGGATTTCGTGGAATTCCACATCTCCACAAACCTCGGTGAGGATCTGAAGCCGCTCTCTAAAGTTGCTTCAGGGGGCGAAATCTCGAGGGTCATGCTCGCTCTCAAGACCATTCTTGCCAAGTCCGAGCGGCTGCCGCTGCTCATTTTTGATGAGATCGATGTGGGGGTAAGTGGCCGGATTGCCGTTGCCGTGGGAAAGAGCCTGAAGGTTCTATCACAATTCCATCAGGTCGTTGCGATCACACATCTTCCGCAAATCGCAGGGCTTGCTGATACGCACTTTGTTGTTGAGAAAACGGAGCGCGACAAGCGCACCAGAACTCGCATGCGCAAGCTCGAGCTCGAAGAGCGCGTGGAGGAAGTGGCAAAACTGATGAGCGGGACAGTCGTAACAGAAGCCGGCCTTGAAGGGGCGAGGGAGTTGATGGGGCTGAGAAAAAAGTGAAAAGTAAGACGTGAGACGTCAGATGTGGGACGTGAGAAGTAGAAAGTGATGGAGTATGAAGTAAGGGAGTATAAAGTAATGGAGTATGAAGTACAGAGTCAAACGAAGTAATAAGTAGAAAGCTGAAAGTTGATGGGAAGACTAGGGAGAACAGCCATCGAACAATATCAGCACTGATCATGCCGCTCCAAATCTACAACACGCTGACGCGTCAGAAGGAAGAATTCAAGCCCATTCACGAAGGCAGGGTGGGAGTCTACGTGTGCGGTCCGACGGTCTATAGCCACTCGCACGTCGGGCACGCCAAGAGCTACGTCTCCTTCGATGTGATCGTCCGCTACCTGCGCTATCTCGGCTACAAAGTCCTCTATGTGCAAAACGTCACCGATGTCGGGCATCTGACTGACGACGCGGACGAAGGGGAGGACAAGATCGAGAAGCAATCGCGAGTCGATCGCGTGCATCCCATGCAAATCGCCGAGATGTATACGCAGAGCTACTACGACGACATGGATGCGTTGGGTCTCCTTCGCGCGGACATCTCGCCACGAGCCTCCGGGCATATCATTGAGCAAATCGGGATGGTGAAGCAGCTTATCGAGAAAGCGTTTGCATACGAAGTGAATGGATCGGTTTATTTTGACGTACTGAAATTCTCGCGCTATGGAAAGCTCTCCGGGCGTACGGTGGATGAGATGGAGGCAGGGGCGAGGGTTGAGGTGAATCCGGAAAAACGCCACCCGTCGGATTTTGCGTTGTGGAAAAAGGCTGAACCCGGGCATATCATGCGTTGGCCGAGTCCTTGGAGTGAAGGGTTTCCCGGATGGCACATCGAATGCTCCGCGATGTCGATGAAGTATCTGGGGGAGAGCTTCGACATACACGGCGGCGGCCTCGAAAATCAATTCCCGCACCACGAGTGTGAGATCGCCCAGAGTGAAGCTGCGACGGGCAAGCCGTTCGTGCGCTATTGGCTGCACAACAATATGGTGACCGTCGACGGTCAGAAGATGGGCAAGTCGCTTGGCAACCAGATCACGCTGAAGGATGCGTTCAAGAAATTTGATCCACTGGTTGTGAGGTTCTTCGTCCTGCAGAGCCACTATCGCAGCACGCTCGATTTCAGTGATGAGGCATTGCAGGGAGCGAAGGCCGGCCTGGAGAAGCTCCTGAACACCGTACACAATTTGCGGGTAGAGATCGCCAAGGCAGCGACAGAAACGCGGACGGAGCCCGCGGCCATCGACCTGGAGTCGTACCGATCGAGGTTCGTCGCCGCGATGGACGACGATTTCAACGCGCCGCAGGCGATTGCCGTGTTGTTCGATCTCTCTCGAGAGGTCAATGCCGTGCTGAGCCTCGATACGAAGTTCTCGAGCGCCTCGCTTCAAGCAATCGACCAGATGTTTAAAGATCTCGGCGGGTGCATACTCGGGATCGTGCCGGAGGTCTCTGCGACGGCTCTTGCCGCCGATGTGAAGCTCGAGGCCGATCTCATTCAGTTGCTCATCGATCTTCGGACAGAGATACGCGCTCAGAAGCTCTGGGCCTTGTCCGATAGGGTACGCGACGGCCTGAAGAAGCTCGGCATCGTGCTCGAGGACAAGAAGGACGGAACGATGTGGAGGAAAAGCTGAGACGTTGATTAATTGTTCGACTCTGAAAGGAGTTCCTTGTGAGAACCTATGAAAAATATCTTTGCGCCGTGCTCCTGTGTCTGATCTCGGCGCTTCCGGCATTCGCGCAGAGCAATGCCGGAGAGGGT
>CAZTKU010000185.1:0-5531 GCA_964614245.1 uncultured Ignavibacteriaceae bacterium | reverse complement strand
CAACGGGGGCCCGTGTCAGGGAAATGAGTGCATGGATCAGATCACCGTTGAGCAGGTGCGGAGTGCCGCACACACGCTGGTGAATTCATTCGCAAGAGGCAGAGAGCTGCGCGCACACTTATGAGGAAATTTTGTTTTCTTTTCGTGGCATGGGCCGTGCTCGCGATTGCGTTGCTGGAGGCTCAAGATTCAATGGCGGTCAAAGCGCTGCAGCCTCGAGACGCGCTGGATCGTGGTCAAGCCTCGCTTCGGTTTGCCCCACAGTCTGCATTTGGAGTGGGGGAGCGGCTGGTGTTTGATGTGGGATACGGCTTTTTTACCGCTGGTGAAGCTGTCATGACAATCCCGAAGACGGACACGATGTTCGGTCGGCCGTGTTATCAAGTTCTCATTACTGTGAATTCCACGCCGACGTTCTCGTGGATTTATAAAGTTGAAGATCGGTACGAGACGTTGCTTGATGTCACGGGACTTTTTCCGTGGAAGTTTGTCCAGACGGTGCGTGAAGGGAAGTACAAGCGTGATTTCAGCGCTGTGTTTGACCAGGTGAACAACATTGCGTATGCTGAAGACAAGCACTATCCAATCCCTCCGTACGTGCACGACATCGTTTCAGCGTTCTACTACATGAGGACTTTGGATTATTCGGCGTCGCGGATCGGCCAAAAGAGCATGTTGGAGAATTTCTACAAGGATTCGGCGTATTCCCTCGCAGTGAAGTTCCTCGGGCGCCAGCGTATTGAGGTCGACGCCGGAACATACGATTGCATCATCCTTGAACCGCTGATCAAAGAAGGAGGATTGTTCAAGAGCGAGGGTCGGGTCGTCGTCTGGCTCACTGACGACGAAAGGAAGATCCCCATCAAGGTCTCCACGAAGGTCATCATCGGATCTATCGATGCAGAGCTCCGTGAGTACTCCGGAGTTATCGGTCCCATCAAAGCAAAAGTCAAATAGGCTGAGCAATGTCGAAATTCAAACAACTCCCCCTTGCCGGCATCAAGACGCTCTCGATCAAGAATCGCATCAGCAAAGTTTCGCCAAAAGATTTTGCGCGCGTCGTCGAGCCTCGGAAAGCGAGATTGAGCGAGTTTCTTGATTCACTTCCGCGTATTCTGGTCGCGGAAGATCTTCGGGATTTCGTCGAAGCTGTTGTTCGCGCGCGCAAGAGAAACAAGCCCGTGATCCTGATGATGGGGGCTCACGTCATCAAAGTTGGCGTGTCACCGATTATTGTCGATCTGGTTAAACGACACATTCTTACGCACGTGGCAATGAACAGCGCGGCGGCGATCCACGACGTCGAGACGGCGATGTGGGGGAAAACGTCTGAAGATGTCGCAAAAAACATCCTCGATGGGAAATTCGGCATGTCGAAGGAAACCGGGGATTTCATCAACCGAGCGTTGGTCAAATCATTTGCGGAGACGAATGATGGCTACGGTGAGGCTCTGGCCAAGAAGATCGTCGCCCTGAAGGCCCGGAACCGGTCGGTGAGTGTTCTCGCGGCGTGCTATGGCTCGAATGTGCCGGTGACCGTCCACGCCGCCATCGGGACCGACATCGTGCATCAGCAGCCGTCGATGGATGGCGCCGCGACGGGTGAAATGACGTTTCGCGATTTCAAGATCTTTGCGAACTCCGTCAAGGATCTAAGAAACGGAGGGGTTGTGCTGAATATCGGCTCTGCCGTCATCCTGCCCGAGGTCTTTCTCAAGGCTCTTACCGTAGCGCGAAATCTCGGCTATGCGGTGAAAGGATTCACCACGGCGAATTTCGACATGATTCGCCACTACCGACCGCAGATGAACGTCGTCGAGCGGCCGACACAGCGTGACGGAAAAGGATATTCCTTTACCGGACATCACGAGCTCATGGTGCCTCTGCTGGCAGCCATGATCAAGTCGAGACTGGACAGAGTCTGACAGGTTATGAACGATCGTACCAATCTCACTCCCACCGAAACGCAAGTACCTCTACGGGAACCCTCGTTCGTCGAACGGAACAATCTCTCGCCCATCGCGTTTGCTTTGACTTGCCTCGTTGTCATTTTCATCCTCTACCAGCTCGTCGGTGGAACGTTGACATTCTTCCTTGTGGGGACGAAGGTGACGCTCGAAAACGTCATGCAGCACCGGACTCTCACGCTGGTTGGACAGACTCTCTTTCTCCTCCTTCCGACTTTGCTGTTCGCCCGGTTGCTCGACAGGAAGTTCTCGGCCGTTTTTCCATGGCGAATGCCAAAGGTCAGTGAGACGATCTTCGCATCGCTGGGATTGCTCTTTCTGCAGGAGTCTTTTCAAATCTATCTTTTTTTTCAAGATCGCATTCCCCTCCCCGAAGATCTCAGGAAGGTGATTGACCCGATCAGACAAATGATCGAGGAGATGTTTCGCACGCTCGTCTCGGCGCAGAGCCTGCCGGAACTCCTGTTTGTCATCCTCGTCGTCGCCATAACCCCGGCGATTATTGAAGAGCTCTTGTTCCGCGGTCTGGTTCAGACGAGTTTTGAGCGAGTTCTGCGGCCCGCACGTGCGGCCCTCATCACAGGAATCATTTTTGGTGCGTTTCATTTCAATCCATTCGCAATTGTCCCGCTCATGGGACTCGGGTGGTACTTCGGCTACCTACGGATGCGCTCGAAAAGCATCGTGTTGGCTATGACCGTCCATTTTTTGAACAATGTCATCGCCGTTGTTGTGGCCTACTTTCAGATGGACGATCAGATGGTTATTGGAGCATCGAAAGGCCCCGACATCAATACGCCTGCCATCATCGCTCAGCTGTTTCTCTTCATTGCGTTGTTTGTCGTATCCTTCTCCTCTTACCTGCGTGTGACGAGCGGCGTGCAGACAGGGACCGAAGAATGATCGAAGCATATTGCAGACACTGTTCCTTCCCACGAAGGAAGCTGCACCTCCTCGACGGAATGAACGGTGATCAATTTACCAGCATGGGATAACGCGTGGCGAACTCATCATTCGGCAACCTTCCAACGCGGGTTCTGGTCGCGGCAATCGCCATTCCCATCATTCTCTGGCTCACGATGGAAGGTGGGTATCTCTTCTTCGCGCTTGTCGCGCTGATTTCGGGATTGTCACTCTACGAGTTTTACGCGCTCGCTGAGCGCAAGGGCGCGCTCCCGCTCAAGACGGTCGGCATTCTTGCCGGTTTTGTGGTCAATGGAGCTTTCATCTACGAGCGCCTGCAAGTGGATGTTTTCCGTTTCTTCGAGGCACGAGGCATTCACCTGTCAATGTTTTCTCAGCTGCAATTCCTTCTCGTTGCTCAGCTCGTATTCTTGATCGTGGTGTTGCTCATTGAGCTGTTCCGTCGCAAGGGATCGCCGACGCTGAATCTCGCGACAACCGTGCTGGGTGTGTTTGTCATTTCGCTGTTCTTCGGGACGCTTATTTCAACACGTGAACTCTTTCCGTACGGTTTTCCTGTGCACAAGTTCTTCCCGGCGGGCTTCGCTGACGAGGGTCAATTGCAGACGATTACCCGATGGGGCGGATACACGGTGGCCTCCGTGTTTGCTACAATCTGGATCTGCGATACGGCAGCCTATTTTGTAGGGGTGTCGATTGGCAAGCACAAGCTCTTCGAGCGTGTCAGTCCGAAGAAGTCGTGGGAGGGCGCGATTGCCGGTTTCGTTTTTGCCGAGCTTACCATGATTGCGGCGAGAGCGCTCGTACTCGACTACCTCACGCTGGGGAACGCTCTCGTTCTCGGCGGGATCGTCGGCATCTTCGGTCAGCTTGGTGATCTCGTGGAGTCGCGATTCAAGCGCGATGCGGGTGTCAAGGACTCTTCCTCAATCATTCCCGGCCACGGTGGCGTTTTCGATCGGTTTGACAGCCTGGTTTTTGTTGCACCCTTTGTGTATCTTTACATCGATTTTGTTGTGTTGTCGTGAGAAAACCTGCGGCGGGAATGAGAACAAAGCACGGTCCGAAAATCAGCGTTATTACGCTTGGCTGCTCGAAGAACATCGTCGACAGCGAGGGTCTGCTCGGGCAATTGGCTTCGAACGGTGCGCACCTCGTCGAGGACGTGGACGAAGCGGAGATCGCGGTCATCAACACGTGCGGGTTCATCGAGGCGGCGAAACAGGAGTCGATCGATGCAATCATAGAGGCGGTGGAGCGCAAGAACAACGGGAAGCTCAAGAAGGTAGTGGTGATGGGATGTCTTTCCGAGCGCTACGCAAGACAGTTGGCTGAGGAGATCCCGGATATTGATGCGTTGTTTGGTTCCCATCATCTCAAGGAGGTGGTGAGCGAGCTGGGAGGGGACTTCAAGCAGGAACTGCTGGGCGAGCGGCGACTCATCACTCCATCACATTTTGCCTACCTTAAAATCTCGGAAGGATGCGATCATCCCTGCTCATTCTGTGCGATCCCTTTGATGCGCGGGAAGCATCGGACAAAGCCGGGCGATGACGTCGTCAACGAGGCGCGTCGCCTCGCTTCCAAAGGGGTCAAAGAGCTGATTCTGATCGGGCAGGATACTACGTACTATGGGCTTGACCTATGCGGCGAACGACGGCTTGACGCATTACTGAGGACGCTCTCAGCGATCGACGGTATAGAATGGATCCGGCTGATGTATGCATTCCCCACGAAGTTTCCGATGGAAATCTTAGACGTGTACCGTGACTCGCCCAAGCTCTGTCGGTATCTGGACATCCCGGTTCAGCATTCTTCGGACGATGTGTTGAAATCAATGCGACGCGGAATCAGCGGTCGAGCGTTGCAGGGGCTCCTCCAGACGATCCGGGAGGCCGTGCCGGATATCGCCCTCCGAACCTCACTGATCGTTGGTTATCCAACCGAGACTGAGAAAGATCTCGAAGCGTTGTGCGATTTTGTGAAAGAGATGAGGTTCCACCGCCTTGGGGTGTTTACGTATTCCCAGGAGGAGGGCACGGCGGCGTATGGTCTGGGCGATCCGGTTCCACGCGAGGTCAAGGAGGAACGAAGGGACCGCGTCATGCAGATCCAGCAAGAGATCTCGCACGAACACAACCAGGCGTTGATCGGAATGACGACGAAGGTGCTGTTCGACCGCTGCGAAGGCGAATTCCTTGTCGGACGAACTCAGTGGGATGCGCCGGAGATCGACCAGGAGGTGTATGTGCGGCGGAGCGATGGCCTGGCGCCAGGCAGCTTTGCCTCGGCACGAATCGTCGACGCGACGGAATACGATCTCTACGGGGAGTTACACGATAGCAGTCATTGATCTCTGAGGGAAGGAAGGTAGTGTATGAACGTGATGAACGGGATTCGGACGCTGGCGTTGGTGGGAGCGTCATCGGTATGGTGTCTTGGCGAGGCACGAGCTCAGGTTGAAATGCAAAATCCTCAGCTGGAGGTTGGTCCCACCTTCTACTTTGATGCGATCAGCTACGCCTCGGATCAACCGGGCAAGTCTCGCATTGACGCCTATGTGCAGGTACCTCACGAAGAAATCCGATTTCTCAAAGAGGGTGAGTATTTTGTGGGACGCTACGAGGTGACGGTCAGCAT
>CAZTKU010000184.1:0-5551 GCA_964614245.1 uncultured Ignavibacteriaceae bacterium | reverse complement strand
CGCACACATCGGACACGGCTCGAGCGTGACGTACAATGTGCAGCCCTCAAGCCTGCGTGTTTGGAGATGGTTTGCGGCAGCGGTGAGCGCAATCATTTCCGCGTGGGCCGTGGGGTCTTGCAGCCGCTCATTCTGATTGTACCCTCGGCCGATGATCTTCCCCTTGTGGACAATCACCGCGCCCACAGGCACTTCATCCTGCTCGAAGGCCTTCTGCGCTTCACGGAGCGCCTGTTTCATCCACTGCTCGTGATTGATCATCGTTGTGTACCGGTCTAGCCAGTCTGCCGACGGATGTTTCAACGGTCTCGATGCCCTGAGCGTTCGAAAACGCCCGAAGCGTTTGCGAGATCCGCTCTGCTCCTTCTTTCACTCTTGTTAGACTCTCCATGAGCTCGGGTGACCCCTGCGTTTGTCGCACTGCCCGCTGGATATAGAGGAGGATGATGGTAAGAGGGTTGTTGATTTGATGCTGCAACGCCCGAATCATGTCGTGGGCTGTCGAGAGCTGTGCTTTCTTGACTTCGAGCTCCTTTTCGTGCTCGAGGTGAATCTGATGCTGTTCGTTGATGCGCGAGCGGTACTCGATGATCTTGACCAGTGCCACCGCCAGAAGCCACATCCAGATGAGAGCGTCGAATCGTTCGAGGATATTGAAGTTCTTGAAGTGCGAAGCCTTGAGATCGCGATAGAAATTCATTGTCGTGATGAAGAAGTACGCATAAATAATATAACCGGAGAGCACCGCGGGATGCTTCACAAAGAAATCTCTTAAAGGTTTGAAAAAAGCGAGCAGCCTTTTCATACGAGGGCGTGCGGTTGATGGAGGCGAGGAGATTTCCTTGTTTGAGTTCACTCCAACGTCGTGCTGAAGCGTCTAGCTGAATGTGCCGAAAAAACATGCTGAAATCAACGCTCTTGCCGGCCTTGCGACAGACTACGAAAGTCCACGCAATCGAGGAATTCCACGACTGGAGCTCACGGGGCGCCTTGACACAGGCTTGGCTCACGCCAATGAAGACCTTGACAACTCGCGGATTCTCATTCCTCAATGATCCCGGCCTGAGGATTTGATCGCGAAGGGACGACGTGCTGCGCTACCCCCGAACCGAGCAACCCAGACGGAACGATAGCGTGGACTTATCTGTTCTTCCTCTTCAATGTTGTTCGTATCGTTTTGGGACATCATCATCCACACCATACTCAGGAGGGTTTCATGAGAAAAGTTCTGAAGTTCATTGGCCTGGTCACCGCCGTCGTCGCTGGAGTGCTGCTGCTCTTCATCGCCTATTTCTTCTGGAGGTATCCTGACGTCGATCGACCGAACGTGATGAAAGTCGAAGCTAATCCGGAGAGACTCGCGCGCGGCGAATACTTGGCGAACCATGTCTCTGTGTGCATCGATTGCCACTCGGAGCGCAATTGGGGGCTCTTTTCCGGGCCGATCATCCCCGGAACCGAGGGAAAGGGAGGCTTCCGATTCGGCAAAGAGCTCGGTATGCCCGGTACTATCTACGCCAAGAATATTACACCGACCGGAATCGGATCGATGACAGATGGTGAGCTCTTCCGTGCGATCACCTCGGGGGTTCGCAAGGACGGCCAGGCGATGTTCCCGATTATGCAGTATCCCGCGTTCAACAAGCTTTCCGACGAAGATCTTTATTCGATCATCGCCTATATCAGAACACTGAAGCCGGTCGAGAGCACCATACCGGAAACGGAACTCGACTTTCCGCTAAACTACATCGTCCGGACCATCCCCACCCGCCACTTTGCGGTCCAGGCACCGGATACATCCAACGTCTATGAATACGGGAAATACATGGTGAACGCTGCCGTTTGCGGCGAGTGTCACAGCCAGCAAGTGAAGGGCGAAGCGGTCAAAGGGATGGAATTCGCGGGCGGCAGGGAATTTCCGTTCCCCGAGGGGATCGTGCGTTCTGCCAATATCACTCCGGAGGAGGAAACCGGCATCGGTTTGTGGACCCGGGACGACTTCGTGGAGCGCTTCAGGCACTATGCCTCAGCCGATACAGCCACGTTAAGGATTGAAGCTGCGGAGCACAATTCAGTTATGCCCTGGGTGATGTACGGCGGGATGTCCGACCAGGATCTCACGGCGATCTACAAATATCTCAGGACGCTGCCGCCGGTTAAGAACAAAGTGGAGAAGTTTACACCGAGAGAGAAGTAGCAGGCTCGTGACGGGAAGTGGAAAGCGCCGTGCTCACGTACGGAATTGCTCAGGCCGTACGGCGTGGTGGGATTCATTTCTAACGAACCTTTGGTTACCTTTCCTGGGAGTCAATTCGGAGAGTCAAGGTAACTCCGAATGGATTCCGCCGTATGAGGAATATCCGAAAGGGCCTACCATGAACGACCATATCAATCGCCGAGCGTTTGTGAAACGTTGCATCGCTACCGCTGCTGGAGCTATCGCAGCGACATCTGCATCGAAAGGTTTCTTTGAAAATGAGCCCCGCGCAGACTATCAGTTGTGCACTGTCGTTGGCGACGCATATTTCGACAACACAATCAGAGCGGTTGAAGCCTTGGGCGGCATGCGGGCTTTCGTTCAGCGAGGCAGCACCGTGGGAATACTCATTAATTCTTATTTTTCCCATTTTGGCTCGCAGGGAACGTATGCGAATCCCGATATTGCGCTTGCCGTCGTCAAGATGTGCCTCGATGCGGGCGCAAAGCAGATAGTTGCCCTCAATGACATCGGAAGGAGGTATTGGCAGCGCAGCACGCTTCACCGGAAAATGGAATCTGAAGTCGGTCTCATCCGCTACGAAGATGAAATGACAGAAGTGAAAATCGAGAGGGGGAAGTCGCTGAAGGAAGCTGAGATTTCGAATGCACTTCTTTCCTGCGGCACTTTTATCAACATCCCCATTGTGAAAGATCACGCGGGCACGAGGTTCACAGGCAACTTGAAAAACATGATGGGAGCCTGTTCTACATCGACATGCCGGTATTTTCATTATGGAGGAAGCGTTTTGAGCATTTTCAAAGGCTCCTATCAGAATCCAGAGCTCCTCGCGCAATGCATCGCCGATGTAAGTCTTGTGCGCCGGCCTGATCTCTGTGTTGTGGATGCCACAGAAATTCTCGCTACCAATGGGCCTGGTGGACCGGGTGAAATAAAGAAACCCCGAGAAATCATCGCATCAACAAACTGCCTGGCTGCTGACATGTATGCCGTTCGACATCTCGGCTTGAACTGGGAGGAACTCCCAGTGATCAGGTTTGCTCAACAGCACGGCTATGGTCCACGGAGTCTTCGAGAGGTGAAAATCCAGGCCTTCTGAAGACCCGTCCTAATCAGGGATGACAAGATGTGGAGTTTGAAATCCTTTCGGTGCATGGTTCCCATCATCGTTCTCGCCTGTTTCCTCAACACATCGTATGCGCAAGACCGGTCGCTTCTCCGCTTCCTGCCGGCACGCGATGCCATAGGAAAATGGCATCCGGTCGACTCCGCGAGAATCTACGAGGGCAATGACCTCTTTCTCTTTATTGATGGTGGAGCGGACGTCTTCCTGGAATATGGCTTTCGGCGGGTGGTGGCAGTTGAATATCAAAATGACCAGGATAAATGGGTCAATCTTGAAATCTATGAAATGGATGATGCGCAGGCAGCATATGGCGTTTACTCAATCCGAACCAGTGAGCGTGCGACTGAGGTGCGTTTGGGACAGGGAGGCAGGTCTCAAAGGGACTACATCATGTTCTGGAAAGGAAAGTACTATGTCAGTGTTGCAGGCTTGGATTCCACTTCTCAGTCTCGAGAAGGAATGGAAGTTATTGCGCGGGCAGTTGATCGAAACATCATCGATCGGGGAGAGAAACCGCTCGTCTTGAAGTATCTGCCGCGGGAAGGGCTTCTCGGAGAACGGTACATCCGTGGATTTCTTGGCCTGTCGTTAATCTACGCGTTCCATGTGAGAGATGCGTTCCGTATGGAGGACGCAGCCGTAGGTATCTATGAAGATCAGACGGTTGTTTTCCTGAGAATTGGCGACTCTCTTGAAGCCCGTCGCCGATTCTCGGCTATCGAGGACTACCTCAAGAGCGATAAGCGCTTCGACGGCTTCCACTCCCAGGAGCACATCGACATGGTTGCGGACAAGCGGGACCGGACGTTGTGCATTGGTCAATCAGGTCAATATGTTATTCTCGTCATCTCTTCAAATGCGTCGAAAGCATGGATGACCTGCAAAGCAATAAAGGACGCCCTGTGAGGATGAACGACCCCGAGCGTCTCGGCGAGGTGAGGTTCGTGGCTGAAGCTCAGGGACCCAGGTCGTTTGACGCTTGACTTCGCCGCTCTGTCGTATTTCGGCGACGATTTCTTAGGATCACTGAAGTTGCCTTGGCCACGAATCTTTCGTAAATTGTCTCTGGAACAAAGTATCAAAGAACTATCATCGCGCCCGTAGCTCAACTGGATAGAGCGGCAGCCTACGGAGCTGTAGGTTGGGGGTTCGACTCCCTCCGGGCGCACGCATCAAGTGCAAAATTGGAAAATGTGAAAGTGTGAAATCGTAACACGCCCGGATTCATACTTTCCATTGTTCCATTTCCCCACTTTCATATTTTTTCACTTTGTTCGCGCCTGTAGCTCAACTTCCCAAATGACAGAAGTTAGCAAACGAAGTGATGTTCCGCTTTCTGGAATCCCGATCGTGAGCGGAATCCAGAGAGCGGGACTGACTTCTCTGTCATTTTGAGAATCCCGATCGCCTTTTGATCGGGATCTGCAACAATGCATCAAAGAACTATTGTCGCGCCTGTAGCTCAACTGGATAGAGCATCAGACTTCGGATCTGAGGGTTGGGGGTTCGACTCCCTTCAGGCGCACGACCTTTCCGCCGGATAGATGTTGCATCACGGCCGCTTCCACGTTGGCGTTCTTAGAAGCCTCACCGCTTGTGAGCAGATCCGCTCCCGAGCAAAGCTCCAACCTGCCCCATCGTACGCCCCTTTTCACCTCGTCTGCAATCTACCGCCATCCGACTCTTCATGAGGGCCTCCTCGGAAACGCGCGGATACGACCACTCGTACGTTGGCGACCGCGCTCGCTACTGTCCACCAGGTTGATCCCGCTAGCGAGCCGAGCGCTTCGCGACGGTCACGGTGAGCGAAGATGGATATGCCGCTGAGTGGTGCACCACGTTGTGCGCAACCACACCTGTCACCTCGTCGTAGTTGGGTCCGCCGGTGTTGAGATTGCGCTCGTACTCGGGGAAGCTGCTGCTGCTCACTTCGACGCGGAGCCGGTGCCCGACGTCGAAGTAGTTGCTCGTCGTCAGCGGCAACAGCGTCACCTTGTACACCTTCCCCGGCTCCATCCACGCCAGCGGCTTGTCGTATCCGTCGCGATAGCGCATGCGCTGGATGGACTCGTCCAGGGTGAAGGCACGGCCGTCCGGATACACGTCGATCACCTTCACCGTGAAGTCGGTGTCCTTGACGTCCGACGACACGTAGAGCGTCGGCGTCATCGTCCCGGTGACCTCCAGTCCCTCTTTGAACGGCGCGG
>CAZTKU010000183.1:0-5588 GCA_964614245.1 uncultured Ignavibacteriaceae bacterium | reverse complement strand
CGTCTCCCTTCTTACGTCTTCCGTCTCACGTTTCTCGTCTGACCTCTCACTTTTTAATGCATCCGTGTCACTTGACGGGCTTCGCCTCAGACGAGTCTTTCTTTGCTCCCGCCTCGATCCAATCATAAATTGCCTTGATCTCCTGTTCCGTCATCTTCTTCCTACTTCGGGGCATTTGTTTCCCGAATGGTGGATCCGCAAGTAGCTTAAGGTAGAGATTGCTCTCCTTGGGTTTGCCGGCCAGCACGGGACTTCCATGTTCGCCTCCCTTCACGAGCGTCTCATAATTATCAAGAGCAAGCTGGCTTGGGTTCTCATTTTCTGCGAGATGGCAGGGAAGACAATACGTTTTGATCACCGGGAATATGTCTTTGGAAAAGCTCGGGACTTTCTTGCTTTGAGTCTGAGCAGTCGCTGTGGAAGCAAGCATGAGAAACGCAACCAAGGGAGGGACGGATCGACGACACTTCATGAACAACTCCTTTCTTTGCGCGTTGAAATCCTTGCGTGAAAGAGGAACCCTGACCAGGCGGATCTAGAGGTAAAGGTGGAACAGCACGTGCACGTCTGTGTAGTCTCTGTTCGGCGTCGTCGTATCCTTCGTTATGCGGAGTAACGGACGCACTTCAACGCCGCTGAAGGGCATGAATTCGAATCCTCCTGAATACCGCTTGACCGCACCGCTTATCGCATCCGTGTTGGGATCAAAGAAGTCATACATGAGCTTCAGATCCACTCCTTGGACGAGTGGATAGTCCGCTTCGACCATGAGAGCAAACTGCTTCAGATCCCTGTTGGCTGCGTTTCGATCGAGTCTATCGGAGTTGACACTCATGAGTGCCGAGTTACCCTTGATCCATTCCGCGTCTGCCACAACGGAGAGCTTCTCAAAAACCGAGACTGCTCCAAATCCTCCCAGCATGTTGTACTTCTCACCGCCGGAAACGTCGTTGTACGACGAGATGCCGAGCATCGCGTTGACGGGGCCAAGCTTCGTTCGTCCTTCAGCTCTTCCGAGGACTGCCTTGGCGAGGTCGCCATCGCGGTCACCCACCGTGCCGTTCGTCAACGCACCGAGCAGGCTGATCGAACCCGGACTGAAGCCGACTTCCAGTCCCGTTTGTTGACCTGAGTTGTTTCGGAACGGCGTTGCCTGTCGGACGAAAGACGTATGATCATCAAGCCGGAGACCGTACGGAGGCGTGAATCGTCCAAGTTTCACATAACCGTTTCCCGGCAGGATTTTGGCGATGCCGAAGATCTCATAGCGGTTGAACGGTCCAAACGCTGGATTGACAAACAGGCTGATCTTCTTCGAGATCGCAAGGTTGAAATAAACATCGGCCTGCATCGGGAAGAAAGAACTGCGGGAGGCGTCTGCCGCGCCCTGCCTTTTATACTTCTGATAGAAGGCGAGGAAGCGAAAGTCGACCCCGTACGAAAGAAAATCGTTGATCTGCGTCGAGAAGTCATTCAACGCATAATCCTCCTGCCATGCCTTGATCGAAATGTCCTCCCTCCCGTAACTGAGACCAAACGCGTTGCGCATTCCGCCGCCCGAGGGATTCACATGGCAGCTCTGACAGGGAAGGTTCGTGCGACTGGCGAATCGCGGCAGTGTATACACTGTGGCCGTTATGAGTAAACATAGGCCGAACGCAAGCAGGAGACGGTTCTTCATTTCATCCTCAAGTTATAGTACAGAGCAGTTTATGTCACCTGTTGTCAAATTAGAGAAAAAGTCTTTGAATATCAACTTTGGGAGGGAGGTGGCGGTGTTTGCTTAGACCTTGATTCTCCGCCATTCTCACTCTACATTGGCTTCGTTCTTGTTACGAAGTGTTTTCAGAGCAAACACGACCACCACTTAAGCGCACTTTTCAAGGACTCATCGTGACTTTCTTGACGCATCTGGAATGCAGTGTGTGTAGAACTCGTCATTCCCAGCGCGAGCTTCAAAACACCTGCCGGTCTTGCGGCAAAGCACTCGTGGCTCGGTACGATCTCCCGGCTGCGAAGGCGTCGCTGCGAAAAGAGATCCTCCGGGAGCAGCTTCCTTCGTTGTGGAAGTACTCTGCCCTGTTACCGATCGAACGGGCGGAGAACATCGTTTCGCTCGGCGAGCGGATGACACCTCTTACGCCTCTGCCGAACCTCGGAGGAGACCTGGGACTGCCTCACCTCTGGATGAAGGATGAAGGCCAACTGCCGACGGGTTCCTTCAAGGCGCGCGGCCTCGTCATGGCGATTTCCAAGGCGAAGGAGTTGGGAGTGAAGTCCGTCTGCATGCCATCAGCAGGGAATGCAGCCGGAGCGCTCGCCGCGTACGCCGCGCGTGCACATATGGAGGCATACATCTTTCTTCCCGAAGACACGCCCGAAATCAATATCAAGGAGTGTCTGGTTTGCGGTTCGCACGTCGAGCTTGTGAAGGGTAATATCAGCGATGCGGGGAAGCGGATGAACGAGCAGCGCAAGGACAACCCAAGTTGGTTTGACGTCTCGACATTGAAGGAACCGTATCGTCTCGAGGGAAAGAAGACAATGGGGTACGAGCTCGCGGAGCAGCTCAACTGGAAGCTACCCGACGTGATCGTGTACCCGACAGGGGGTGGCACCGGATTGATCGGGATGTGGAAGGCGTTCGACGAAATGGAGCAGCTTGGCTGGATTGACAACAAACGCCCGAGAATGGTTTCTGTCCAATCGAGTGGTTGCGCCCCCATTGTACGGGCATTTCAAGAGCAAAAAAAAGATTCTCAGTTCTGGGAACAGGCAACGACCATTGCCTCAGGACTTCGAGTCCCAAAAGCATTTGCAGATCACTTAATCCTGGATGCAATCTATCAGAGCGGTGGAAGTGCTGTTGCGGTCAGTGACGAGGAGACCGTTGCAACCGTGTACGAGATAGCACGGAAGGAAGGACTGTTCATTTGCCCGGAGGGGGCGGCTGCGTTTGCCGCGTTGCGCCACCTGGTGCGGGAAGGAAAGCTCTCCGAAGCGGATACAGTGCTCGTCTTCAACACTGCGGCTGGAATCAAATACCCTGAGGTGGTGAGATGATTGAGTGATTGGGTCATCGCGTCATCGGCTCATTGGGAGAATTCTCTGAGGACAGACTATGAGACCATTAATTTCCATCGTTAGTTGTTGCTTGGTTGCAGCGGCGCTTGCATTGGGTCAGCAGCAGCCGAAGAGGAATCCCTTTGTCGACAAGGTTGTGAAGGAAGTGTCAGCAAAGAGCCTCAAAGCCGTGATCGAAAAGCTCGCGAGCTTCGGAACCCGCCATACGCTCTCCGACACGGTCAGTGAAACGCGCGGCATCGGGGCGGCCCGCCGATGGATCAAATCGGAGTTTGAGCGGTATGCAAAGGAGAGTGCTGGGAGAATGTCGGTGGAGTTCCACGAGACAATCGTGCAGCCGTCAGTGCGGATTCCCTCACCGACCAAGATTGTCAATGCGGTTGCAACCTTGAAGCCGGAACGTCCAGAACTCTTCGCGAACCGCATCATCGTTGTGAGCGGGCACTATGATAGCCGTGCCGGCAACGCTCTGGACGAAAAGAGCGACGCGCCCGGGGCCAATGACGATGGCAGCGGCACGGCCGTCGTTTTGGAGTTGGCCCGGATCATGAGCAAACATGCGCTCGATGCGACAATCGTCTTTATTGCTTTTGCGGGAGAGGAGCAGGGACTGCTGGGCGCAACAGCGTGGGCTCAGATGGCCAGGCAACAAGGGTGGAATGTCGAAGCCGTATTCAACAATGACATCGTCGGCAGCACAATCGCCGGCGACAGGACCAGAGAGAACAGATACGTCCGCGTCTTCTCGGAGGCGTTCAGTCGGCTGGATACTGGCTCGGTTTTTCGCCAGAGAATTTCACAAGGGTTGGAAAATGATGGCGGGTCACGAACGCTCGCACGGTACATCAAGGAGATCGGAGAGCGCCACAATCCTGGGTTTGGCGTGCAGCTTGTGTACAGGCTTGATCGCTTCCTGCGCGGAGGAGACCACCGTCCGTTTCACGAGCGCGGGTTCAGGGCTGTCCGATTTAGTGAAGTGAAAGAGAACTATGACCACCAGCATCAGGATATTCGCGTGGAGAACGGAAAGGAATACGGCGATCTCCCTAAGTTTGTCGATTTCGAATACTGTGCCAGCGTCGCGCGGATTAATGCGGCGGCAATTGCGACCCTTGCCCGGGCGCCCGCGCCACCATCAAAAGTCGAGATTCTCACCGCGCAGCTTGGGTACGACACTGTTCTTCGGTGGAGCAAGAACACCGAACCCGATGTGGCCGGCTACGCCGTTCGCTACCGTCAATCGAGCTCCCCGCTGTGGGAGAAATCGGTCTTCACCAAGGACACCACCCTTACGCTCAAAGTGTCCAAAGATGAATATCTATTCGGTGTGCAGGCGCTTGACAAGGAGGGGAACGCGAGCCTCGTGACGTTGCCGAGACCCGTGGGGAGGTAGGTTAGAAATCTGACTTCTGCTTTGAAAAGCGTCCGTATTGATACTTCAGCACTTCCTCCGCCGTCCTGATCCCTTCTTTCTTCTGCAAATACGAGAGGAACTTCACAAGGATAAGAGCGGTCGCGTAGGCATCGCCTGAGGCGCGATGGCGCTCTGGGATCTTCACGTTGAGAAATTCTGCAAGGGGTCCCAGCGATTTGCTCGGCAACCGAGGCAAAATCCGGCTGGCAAGTCTCACCGTGCAGAGCTGCGGATTGGAGAGCCGGATGCCTCGTTCTCGTTGCGCGGTGTGGGAGACAAAGCCCCAGTCAAACGGTGCATTGTGTGCGACGAAGATTCCGTCCCCGAGGAATTCCGCGATAAAGGGCACGACTTCACGGGCGGGTGGTGCGTCCTGCACCATCACGTTATCGATGCCGGTCATCGACGAAATGTACGCGGGGATAGTGACAAGGGGATTGACGAGGGTCGAAAACTCATCCACCAGCACGCCGTTCTCGACTTTCATCATCGCGATTTCGGTGATTCGGTCGTCGATCGGGCTCATGCCAGTTGTCTCAACATCAACGACAACGAACGTTGCCCTGCTAATAGGCTGCCGCTGCTTCAAAACGGTGCGTGCTTTCAACGATTGCGCTTGTCCTGGACGAACTCTTCCGCCGTGCTGACGTCTTCCTCGCTGCCGAGGAATAACGGCGTGCGCTGATGGAGTGTCTTCGGTTGGATGTCAAGGATGCGTTGGCAGCCATTGCTGGCCCGACCGCCCGCCTGCTCAAGAAGAAAAGCCATGGGGTTTCCTTCGTACATCAAGCGGAGTTTCCCCTCGGGATTTTTCGTATCTGCCGGATACAAAAATATTCCGCCGTAGAGAAGCGTCCGGTGTATATCGCCGACTAATGAGCCGATGTAGCGGCTGGAGTAGGGGCGGCCGGTTTCCTTGTCCTCTTCCTGCAGATGGTTGATGTATCGCTTCATTCCCTCGGACCACCGGTGGGTGTTCCCTTCGTTCACACTGTAGATCTTGCCTCGCCGGGGTATCCGGATGTTCTCATGCGAAAGCAGGAACTCGCCGATGGCCGGATCGAGCGTGAAGCCATGCACTCCGTCCCCC
>CAZTKU010000182.1:0-5606 GCA_964614245.1 uncultured Ignavibacteriaceae bacterium | reverse complement strand
GAAATGCTGTCGTTAAACAATTCCCTGCAGCGTATGACCCGAGGCTCACCTTGCCCGACGGACACGATCGCGGGCCGATAGAAGCCGAACGACGATTCAAGCGCCGTGAAATACGCTCCAGTGTCCATGATTGCGAGCACCTCACCGGAGTGAACAACCGGCATCCATTTATTGCGATAAACGATGTCGCCGGCAAAACAAGCAGGACCGATAATTGTGACTTTCTCCGTCCGCGCTCGATTCACGTCATTGGCGAGGAAGACCTCGTGGTATTCGTAATAGGTCGGCATCGTGACAGTGCTCAGACCACCGTCAGCGATGAGCCATTTGCCTATGCCGCGACGACTTTTTACGCGATGTACCGTCAGGAGCAAGAACTGGTTTGGGCTCGCGATGCATCGTCCCGGCTCATAGATGAGCTCCGGCAACTCGCCGCGCGGGAACACTTGCGTGACCACATGAGAGATTTCTCCTGCAAAATCCGAAAATGACGGATGTTGCTGACCATCCTGGAGCGAGGGGAGTCTCCCAAATGCTTGATAGCGCAGCATTTCACACGAAGTGAGCTCGCGAGTGGTCATCGAAGCAAATCCACCGCCCACGTCGACAATCCGAATCCTCTGTTCGGCATGCCGTGCATCCTCAACCAGTGAAGGAAGACACCCGAGCGCATCCGCGTGGTCTCTTGAATTCCGTATCCCCGTGCCGATATGTAAATGAAAGCCCTGAAAATGAATTCCTGGCGTCCCTTTGAGCAGATTGAGGGCGTATCGAACTTCTCCCCCTTTCAGGTCCAGGCCAAATGCACATCCCTTTCGGCTTCCCGTTGCCGATCCATGGTTCATGCCGTGGGGAACAAAATTGGGATTGACCCGCAAGAGAACGTCCACTTCACTATTCTTCCACTCGATGAGCCGCTCGATGGCGAGAAGCTCCTCCACTGAGTCAACGATGATTAACCGTACTCGCAAATCGATACACTTCGCCAAGAAGTCGTCAGTCTTGCACGGGCCATTGACAATGATTTCGTCTTCACGATAACCCAGGTACCGTGCCAGGTCCAATTCGAACTCCGTCATCACCTCGGCTTTGAACCCCGCGCGCTGAATTGTCTGCACAACGCCGGGCACCGAATTGCACTTGAACGGATAATGCACGGAAACTCGTCCCGGATAAGCTTCCTCCACACACGTCAGGAACTGCCTGGCGGTCATTTGAAGTCGTTCATCATGGACGATATGAACCGGCGTGCCGAATTCGGCGGCGAGCTCAACAGTGCTGCAACCCGCAATTGTCAGCTCTCCTTTACTGTTGATCTCGAGCCCCCAAGCGCTCGGTGATAGTGTCTCTTTCATGTCAGTCTTCCTCATCTTGTTCTGCACGCAACATACCAAGTCCGGCGCTCAGAGTTGTCAAGGTTTTGTCAAAGCACTGTCAAACATTTCACAGCTATTCGGATCCGTCAAGGACTTTTCTATAGATCGAGAATTCCTTGTCGCGCTGTAGCCCCAGATGCTCTGCTGCACGTAACGCAAGGAGATTTTCATCAGACATCCACGTCGTCTCGAGCGTGTCATAATCGAGAGCGATCCTGCACATCGAATCCAGGAGCAACTTGTAGACTCGGGTCCCCTGGAAAGCTTTCTTGATCCCTACGGCATAGATGATCAAGTTTCGAATTCGCTTCCTGGCTCGCAGAAAATTCAGATACTTGATCGGTCCGACTCTTCCGTTCAATCGCTTCATGAGCGGATTGATGTCCAGGACACATTCAAGGACGCCCACGGGCTCGCCCTTGAGTTCGATGATGGTGATCAACTCAGGGAACGTAACCAGGTTGAGGAACTTCGCGGAGAACAGGTACTCCTCTCTCGTCAGTGGAAGAAAGTGCCAGTTGGAAGAGAAAGCATCGTTGAAGACCTCCCGGATCCGCTCGAGTTCGGCCTCAAAGTCGTTCAAGTTGAAAGATCGCACCGTGTAACCCGCCGAACCGCAGGCTGCGAAATCGTTGCCATAGTGGTCCAGAACAAACTCACGGATATGCTCATTCTTTCTCGTGTGGAGAGTCTTGATGCGACGGAAGCCTGCAGCGTCCAGCAAGGCTGGATAGAATGGAGGATTGTAGGCTTGAAAGAAGGTGGGGGGACTCCCGAATCTGTCGACCTGAATGCCAAGCTCTGAGTAGTGATTCGGATTGAACGGGCCTTCGAGCAATGTAACCCCGCGATTTTTGGTTGCTTCTTGAACCTCATGAAAGAGGAATTGAACAGCCTCACTGTCATTCATGCTCTCAAAGAAACCGAAGAACGCCACCCGCTCACCGAATTTCTCCCAGTGGTCTGGATTGAGGACGATCGCTGTGCGCGCAACCGGTCTGTCGTCTGCATAGCAGACGTAAAGACTGACGGATGCTTCGGTAAAATACGGGTTGCGCTTTTCGTCGAGAATCCTCCGTACCTCCGATGTAAGAGGTGGAACCCAATATGGATCCCCGCGGTAGATCTCAGTTGGAAGCCGGAGAAAATCTCTCATCGTCCGGCGGTCGTGCACCGTTCTGACGCTGTAGTGCATAGAATGCCCCTTTTGTCGATCTGTTCGATGACGTACTTGCTGTAAATGAACGAAAGGTCCTTGCTGTGAAGTGACCGCGCCAGCATCCGCAGCGGACGTATCTGCTCGGCCAAACCATCTGGTCGCCGACGATCTACGAGGAGATTGCGATACGTCAGAAGAGCATGATCTCTTGCCACGCGAATCGTTTGCCGGAGAAGCTCTTCATATGCCTCGGGTGACATCCACTCGAAGATGTTCGTGAAGTTGAACTTCGAAATGCTATCATCAGGGAGCCCCGCAAAGTAATGCTCACAACTGTCCGTTACGATCTGAATGCGGTCAATTCTGCCCCTCAAAATCTCGAAATTCTCTCTCTGCAAATATGGGGGAAGGTGATCCTCACTGAAGTAATGCCCGAGCAGGATGAACGACAAAAAGTAGTTCTCTTTCATCGGCAGTTGGGTCAGAGCGTGCTTGACCTTTTGTGCAAAATGCTTACCAAACGAAAACGATCTGTCGAGATACTTGAAAAATGCCTTGTCGAACAGTAATGTCATCGCCGCGCGGCTTAACAGGATCCGCGTGAGAATCCACCACCACAGGTTCTCCCATTGGTCGTGGTAGACCTTGAGTCGTGCCGCTGGATTTTCGGTAGCAAAGAGTTCTCGAATAGTCGACTGGCCGATCAAACGCCGGACCCATACTCGGAGCAGTCGCATGTAACTCTCATATCGCCCGCAGCGGATGATTCCGTTTCGAATCTTTTCATCCTGCTGGTCCCAATACGCTCGGCTTTCATCCGTCAGCTCACATCGGATGAGTCTGTAGAGCTTTGGCCGGCGGGCCGATTGTCGCACCCCAACGAATTCAAGCAGTCCGTCGTGGTCGAGTCTTCTGAATGCGGCGATCTTCAGTTCGAGCAGATAGTTCTGATATGGACTGACATCGAGAGCGATGACCTTCTGCGGGTTATCGAGCAGGAAGGTCAGCGTGTTGCATCCGCCGGAGGTAATCGAGAATACAACGTCATCCGGGCCAATGTTGAGTGCGCTCCGGTCCAACGCCGGGTCCTCCCAGCATTGGGCGTACAGGATGTCCTCAAACACTTTCTTCCGACGCGATTGCGACCTGCGCGAGCTCCTTGAATTCCTCGCATTCGTTTCCGCCAGCCCCTTTCGTGTATGGAGCACGGCCCAATCGTACACGGCTGGGAGTCCGATCGCGACCGCGTGGAAGAATTCCTTCGTGAAGGCGGCGGCAACAAACCCTACTCCAAAGAAGAGATAGAGAGCATTATGTCGAATGCCGTCCTGAGTGATTTGAAATTCAGTGAGGGACACTGAGAGTCCACGAAGACTCTGTGCGCTCGGAAGCAGTCTGGGGACGCGGCGCGCATATTCGGCATACTCTTGACCAAATTCGGCTTCCAGAGAAACCTCCTCATATGCCACCAGTTGGAGGTAGTGAAGATAAATCAGCAATGGAAGGAGCACTCCCGTAGGCGGCAGGCAGAGCGCAAACCCACACATAGCGATGAGATCCGCAAGGTAGATGGGATTTCGGACGAAGCGGTATGGGCCTTGTGTCAGGAGTTTGTCTTTTTGGACTCTGAATGCCATGACGCGATCTGAGCTGAGGATCGAGCCGGCCCACATTCTGAGCGAAGTAGCCAGTGCCATCAATAGCGCTGCAAGCAGGAATCCAGAGCTGAGAGATGTTCTTTCGGAGAGTCCCAACAAGCGCCCGATCAAAGTGATATTCGAGTATGACCCGCCGAAAAGCACGTATGAAGGACCGCAGACTGCCAGAACGATGATGAGCGAGATGAAAATCCGTGCTTCGAACTCCCACCGTCGGATTTGTTTGAGTAATGCTTGCATACTATTCTCCATTCAATGAAACCGATTGAACTTCAATTGCTGAGGGAATGACTTCGATTGCGCAGGGCGCCCTGCCGAGCCTCTCCCCATCAGCTTCGACCAAGACGTGTTCGTCAGAGCAAAGCGTAATTGATTTCGTTTCGTGGTAACTGAAGAGTGACGAAGAAAGGTGCGTCCCAAAGTAGATTTTTGGGAAATTCCAGAGTCGCTGCATCAGAGAAAGGTCATGCATCACGAGGACCTTCAGCGTTCCGTCGTCGACTCGGGCAGTCGGCGCCAGATTCATTCCTCCTCCAGTGAATGCGCCGTTCGCAACGACAATCCCCGTCAGTGGCCCAGAGATGGTTTCTTTCTGGTCAAGAATGAGCGTCATCCGTTGACTCTTGTGTCGAAAGATCGCCTCGAGCACGCCAAGTCCAAATGCAACAGTACCACCGAGCCGTTTGTGATTTCCCTGGACTCGCTCAACCACCGATGCGCCGATTCCTATCTGACACTCGTTCACAAAATATCGGCAGCACGTTTCGCCTCGATCACTCTGGTATGTTACTTTCCCAACATCCACGGGACGACTCCGGCCGCTGTTGAGCAGCTCAACCTGTGACTCGACGGAATGTGGCAGCGCGAGGCTCTGCGCGAATCCATGACCTGTCCCGCAATTGATGATGCCGAGTTTGCTGTGAGGGTTGACGAGGTGGCCATTCGAGAAGAAGCCGTTGACAACCTCGTGAATCGTGCCATCACCGCCGATCGCGACAACGAGTTCGCATCCCCGCCGAATTGCTTCGGCGGTCGAGCACGTGGCATCCAGCTGGCCTCGTGTCGCGTGAAGCGAGTATGAATTGCCGAATCGCTCGTCGATGAGACGGAGAAGGTGCTCACTTCTCAGTCCGGTCTTGCCTCCAGCCGAGGCGGGGTTGAGAATGATATGAGTCTTGAGCTTTGACATGTTTCTTGCCTACAAGAATTGGTTACCTGAGATCACCGAAACGTCGCCCGGAGGTAACTGCCCACTGACCTTGTCAGCCATATCATCGAGCCGACGAGAAACGCTGCGGCGACAATCATCATTATCCAAGCTGTCATCATTGTTGAAACCTCAAAGTTTTCATCCTCAATGTGCTTGAGTTAGAGGAGAGAGTTGTCACAGAATCGTCGAAGAATCGTCACTTT
>CAZTKU010000181.1:0-5660 GCA_964614245.1 uncultured Ignavibacteriaceae bacterium | reverse complement strand
GATAGGCAGAGGCCGCTGATCTACGGCGGCATTCTGGCATTGCTGCTAGGATATCGCTTGTGGGACAGATTCAAGCCACGTCTTGCACGGTTCCGCGTTGAGCCGAATCAGGAAGCCGAACCCGTGCAGATGCCGTAGAGGCCGTGGAGAAATACCGAGTCTTGGCGCAAGGAAGTCTATGAACCAGCGTTTTACCGCCCTTCTTTTTCTTCTTGTTCTCTTCTCCATCACGTTCGGCAATTTTGCAGGCGCGCAAGACAAAGTCCGAGAGCTCGAAGGAAGGCTGAGAACGAGTCCCGACGATCAAGCGACACTGATGGAGTTGGGTGTTCTCTATCACGATCTTGGGATGCAGGGGGACGACGACGCGGTGGAGAAAGCGTTTACGTGCTTCGACAGATTGCTCGCACTTGATTCGACGAATGCGGTAGCTCTGGTTTACAGGGGGAGCCTGTGGACACTTCGCGCACGTGATGCGTGGTGGCCGCCCACGAAGTTGAAGTACCTCAGAGAGGGGGGTAAGGAGATGGATCGGGCGGTCGACATGGCGCCCGACGATATGATGGTGAGGTTGACGCGAGGAATAAACAGTCTCAATATGCCTGAAAAGTTCGCAGGCCTCGAGACCGCCCTTGAGGACTTCATCATTCTCCTCAAACATCCGGAGTTTCCCAATCAAACTCGCCAGCTCAAGGCCGCGGTCTTTTATTACGGTGGTGTGGCATTCAGGCGGGCCGATGATTATGACAGGGCGCGAGAGCTCTTCCGAAAAGCAATCGTAATTCTCCCCGGGTCTGATTTCGCCAGGCGAGCGCAGGACGAATTAAGCGACATGGATTCTTGAAGTTCGTTGGACGGCCCGGCTACACCGAGTCAATGACCCGCTGGAGCTTCTGCTTCACTTCCTCTGCTACAGGCCGCACCAACTCGTTGTCCATCACCTTCGTCATCGAGATCGGATCGAATGCAGCGACGACCGTCTTCCCTTCCTTTTCATACACGATCACGTTGCATGGCAGGAGCAAGCCAATCTGCTCGTCTATTTGGAGAGCCTTGTGAGCAAACGGAGGACTGCACGCCCCGAGGATCACGTACTTTTTGAAATCCACATTGAGTTTCTTCTTGAGCGTGTCTCTCACGTCGATTGTCGTCAGCACGCCGAAGCCTTCCTTCTTGAGTTCCTCAGTCACTCGCTCGATGGCTCGTTCGTGCGAGAGCGATACGGTCTTTGAAAATCCATATCCCATCTACTATTCTCCTGATTGAGATCTTTTAATGGTGCTTTTTGACTTCGCGTTGCCGAAGATGAATATTGCTCCCATCAATGCTCCATAGGCTGTGCTTTTCCACGGACTGCTCGTTATCGGGCACTCCCCACCGGCACACCCGATGAACAGGTAGTAGGCGTAGCCTCCGAGCGCGCCGAGAAGCACGGGAAGTGCATGTTTCGTCCATCGTGCTACTTGCGATGTTGAAAATTCCATTCGGCGATACCGCCTTTCAAGCTTGCGACGGAAAATCCGAGTTTCATCAGTCTAACTGCGGCTGAAACACTGCGGTTGCCGGTGTGGCAATAGCAAATAACCTCTTTCCCCTTGTGTTTCTCTAGCTCATCAATTCGTCGCTGAAGTTCGTGCAACGGAATGTGAACTGCCCCTTTAATGTGGTGTCCTCTCCATTCTCGCTCTGTTCGGACATCAAGCAGGACCACATTGCGCAGATCACGAAGCTTTTCCTGCACTTCGGCTGCACTGTAGTGCTGAACGGAGCGAGCTAAAAGAACCTTACGAACATAGAACACACCAATGATGCTAAGAAGGACGTAGAACAATAGCTCACCCGTCATTGCATAACCTCCTTGACGACGGGGAACAGCTCAGCATTCCACTTCAGTATGCCCCCCTCCATATTCAGCGCTTTGAATCCCTTCTCGGCGAGTATCTTTGTAGCTCTGCCGCTGCGGTTTCCTGAGCGGCAGTAAGTGATGATTGTTTTCCCCCGAAAGGGCTCGAGATCGCTAAGACGCGACTCAAGGTCTTGGATGGGGATCAGGAGAGAATTCGGAAGATGACCGCTTGAGCTCCTCCATTCCTCTGGTGTCCTCACATCGAGAACGACGACGTTGGCGTTACGTTCTATCAGCCTGCGTGCCTCTGCAGCCGAAATGGATTGCGCGTCATCCCTCTTCTCTCGCAGCTGCGCGCATCCCCCGGCAGCAGCCAACAGGATGAGCACAATTCCTAGGATCAAACGTTCTTTCATCGCTTTTCCTCGACTCAGATCAGTTCATCTCACACGCTCCGCCGCAGCAACTACCGCCAGGTTTGCAGGAGGAGTCCGACGAGGAACCAGCGTTTGATTTTCCCGCGAACGATATGGCGGGAACCGACATCAACCTCTTGTGATTTGATGAACCGCAGTCCGGGCAGATGACATCCTCCGCCATTTCGCGCACTTTGTGGTAGACCTCGTACGTCTTGTCGCAATCGGAACACTTGTAGTCGAAGATGGGCATCGCTATCTCCTATTTGAGTTTCTTGGTGATTTCGGCCAAAACCCTATCAGGTCTGATGCGAGAACAGACAAAAAGATTCACGAATTCTTCAAAATTTCGAAGGATGCCGCGGCCGAATACGCATTGAGGAATCAAGAGGGTCGGGCGAAGAATAATCTCGACCTGACAGGTCTTTGAAACCTGTCAGGTCTTTCTGTTACCTCAAGAGAGAACGAAGCACGAACTGCAGGATCCCATCGTGCCTGTAATAATCAACTTCATTCGGTGTGTCAATCCGAGAGATGACCGTAAAGGTCTTGCTCTTGCCGTCGGCGTCCGTGGCTTTGACCGTCATCTTCTGCCCAGGATGCAAGCCCTTGGAAATGTCCGCGATAGCGTAGGCTTCAAATCCCGTCAACCCGAGGGTCTTGGGGTTTTGACCTTCCTGGAATTGGAGCGGCAGGACGCCCATCCCCACCAAATTGCTTCGATGGATCCTCTCAAAGCTCTCGGCGATCACCGCACACACTCCGAGAAGGCGCGGTCCTTTTGCGGCCCAGTCGCGCGATGAGCCCGAGCCATATTCCTTTCCCGCGATCACAATCAGTGGTACTCTTTCTTTCCCATACTTCATCGCCGCATCATAGATCGAGATGGGTTCTCGTGAGGAGGGATGAATTGTCACTCCTCCCTCTGTTCCCGGAGCAAGCAAGTTGCGCAGCCGGATGTTGGCAAACGTGCCGCGCATCATTACCTCGTGGTTCCCGCGACGAGCACCATATTGATTGAAGTCTTTCTTTTCCACACCGCGCTCGACCAAGTACTTACCCGCTGGACCGCTCACCGAAATCGATCCAGCCGGAGAGATGTGATCCGTCGTGACGGAATCGCCAAGCAGAGCGAGAACCCTCGCACCGACGATATCCTTCGGGGTTTGCGGTTCTTTGGGCATGCCTTCGAAATACGGAGCCGCTTTGATGTAGGTCGAGGTCACATCCCACTCATACCGGGGGCCGGTGGGAACGGGCAGATTCTTCCATTCCTTGCTTCCCTCGAAGACGTTCGAGTACTGCTGGTGAAACATCTCAGATTTCACGCACGTGCGAATGGTCGACTCAACTTCATCTGGTGACGGCCAGATGTCTCTCAAATACACAGGTTTGTCATCGTTCCCGGTCCCAAGGGGTTCATTCTGTATGTCGAAATTCATCGTCCCTGCAAGGGCGTAGGCCACAACGAGAGGGGGTGAGGCGAGGTAGTTGGCGCGTACCTGAGCGTGCACACGCCCCTCGAAGTTTCGATTACCCGAAAGTACCGACACAGCAACGAGGTCGTTATCCTGAATCGCTTTTGCAATCGGTTCAGGGAGTGGTCCACTATTGCCGATGCATGTTGTGCAACCGTACCCGACGAGGTTGAACCCGAGCTCATCAAGGTACCAATCGAGCTTGGCTTCATGCAGGTAGTCGGTGACAACCTTGGAGCCAGGGGCGAGACTTGTCTTCACCCACGGCTTTGATTTCAGTCCGCGTTCAACGGCTTTCTTTGCCAGTAGTCCGGCTGCCACCATCACAGAAGGGTTGGAGGTGTTGGTGCAGCTCGTAATGGCCGCGATGACAACCGAACCGTGGGAAAGTTCAAAATGGGATCCGTTCTTTTGAACCGGGACCGCTTTGAGGAAAGTTGCGCCAAGTGACTGATCGGCCGTTTGTGCCTCGGCAGAATTGGCCCGGTTCACCCACGACGCGGCGGCCTCTTTATCGATGGCGACGCCCTTTGCTTCGAGCATTTCGACCAGAGACTTTCGGTAGGAGGCTTTCGCTTCGGAGAGCGGCACACGATCCTGCGGCCGCTTCGGTCCTGCCAAGCTCGGCTCGACGGAGCTCAGATCGAGTTCGAGCGTATCGCTGAACTCAGGCTCGGGACTACTGTGTGAATGGAAGATCCCTTGTTCTTTGCAGTACGCTTCGACAAGAGCAACGAGTTCTGCACTTCGGCCGGAGAAGCGAAGGTAGTTGAGCGTCTCCTCATCTACAGGGAAGAAGCCCATTGTGGCTCCATATTCGGGCGACATGTTCGCAATCGTAGCTCTATCGGCGAGTCCAAGAGACGAAAGCCCCGGCCCATGGAATTCAACGAACTTGCCCACCACACCTTTCTTGCGTAGCATTTGCGTGACCACCAGGACAAGGTCTGTAGCGGTGGCGCCCGGGCGCAATTTTCCGGAGAGTTTGAATCCAACGACTTGCGGGATGAGCATGGAAATGGGCTGGCCGAGCATGGCCGCCTCCGCCTCGATGCCGCCAACGCCCCACCCGAGGACGCCGAGGCCGTTGATCATCGTCGTGTGCGAATCCGTCCCGACCAGGGTGTCAGGATACGCCCAAGTCTCACCATCTCTCTGGCTCGTGAAGATTCCTTTTGCGAGATACTCGAGGTTGATCTGGTGTACGATGCCTGTGCCGGGGGGTACGACGCGGAAATTCTTGAACGCCTGTTGGCCCCATCGCAGGAACGCATAGCGTTCTTTGTTTCGCTCGAACTCCCTCTCCACGTTCAAGAGAAATGAGAAGCCGGAACCAGACTCATCCACCTGCACGGAGTGGTCGATCACGAGATCGACAGGCTGCAGCGGATTGATCTTGTTCGGGTCTCCACCCATCTTGATCATCGCATCGCGCATCACGGCGAGGTCGACAACGCACGGAACGCCGGTGAAGTCCTGCAACAGGACCCGAGCAGGCATGAAGGCTATCTCCTTGTCTGGAGCGGCTTTTGCGTCCCACCGTACCAGTGCTTCGATATCCTCCCGCCGAACCACTCTACCATCCTCTTGACGCAGCAGGTTCTCAAGAAGGATTTTCAGTGAGACGGGGAGCCGGTCGAGAGATCCGGACAGGGCCTTGTCGAGGCGCTTCAGGGAAAAAATTGTGTAGGTCGTACCACCTACTGCAAGAGTTGACTTCGTCTGATAACTATCCTTCAATTCCATGTCGTTTCTCCTGAAAGGCCGGATCAGCTCAATTTCTACGAGCTGGCTCCAGAATCGTTCCGAGCGCAGGCGCGGAAGAGAGAGGTTTGCGTGGCAAAAACGTATATCAATATAACAAAAAATCGAGAGATTCACCGGAACGAAGTTGAAAGAAAACAGCAACCTGTCACTCTC
>CAZTKU010000180.1:0-5753 GCA_964614245.1 uncultured Ignavibacteriaceae bacterium | reverse complement strand
CTTGCCCAGGCTTCCCCAAATGGTGTAGCCGCCTTCCGGCTCGGTCCATGTAACGTTCTCCGGCAGATGCAGCTTCATGGAATCCAGCGCCACGCGCATCCGCTTTCGATAGAGGCGGTGCATTTTGCGGAGATGCCTGTCATAATGCCCTCCCCGGCAAAAGGTCTCCACGACGGCCTGAACCAACACGCTGCTGGAGAGATCCGAGAATCGCTTCAGGGCTGTCAGTCGTTCGACACACTCTCTTTCGGCGGCAATCCAACCGATGCGCATTCCGGGGAAGAGGACTTTCGAAAACGTGCCGACGTAGATGACGACGTTGTGCTTGTCCATTGATTTGATCGGCAGGGCGACGTTACCGCAATACTTCATCTCTTCTTCGAAACCGTCCTCGACGAGCGGAATCCGGTATTCGTCGCAGAGTTTCAACAGCATCTCGCGGTGAGCTTGCGACGAGGTCAGGCCGGTCGGGTTTTGAAAATTCGGGATGGTGTACACGAACGCGGGTTTGTCTTTCTGTAAGACCTCTCGCAATTGCTTCAAGTCCATTCCACCGATTCGAAGCGGGATCTCCACGGTTTCGATTTGATAGTACTTCAGAAGAGGAATGAAGGTCCCGTAGGTCGGTGATTCGACCACGATTTTCGATCCGGGGCGGGTGAGGAGCTTGAGAATCAGCTCGAGGCCGTGGTGCGACCCGTTGGTGATCAGGATTTCAGCGGAGGAGACCGAGATGCCGTGGATCTGGAGCCGGTGGGCAATGTATTCGCGCAGCGGAGTGTAGCCGGCGTGCTCGCCGTATTTGAGCACCTTCGGACCCTGGTCGACCAACACACGGTTCATGCACTTGCGCACCTCTTCGACCGGCATCAGGCGAGGATCGACTTCCAGAGGGGAGAGATCGATCATCTCTGGATGTTTCCGCATGTCGGGCTCCGATGCATACTTGTGGAAGATCTCAAAGACGGTCCGGCTCGGAGAGCTCGACAGCTTCTCCCAATTCAACAGGCTGCCATCGTCCGTCGGTTCGCAGAGCGTCGTCTTTGGTTTGTCGCGCACGGTTGTATACGAACCGGGTCTGCTTTCTAGGTAGCCGAGCGCGAGAAGTTCTTGATAGGCGCGGAACACCGTTGATCGATTCACGCCGAGCTGCGTGGCCATCTCCCGGGTGGGAGGGAGCTTCGTCCCGACGGCGAGCGTGTCGGATTCAACCAACCGTCTGATCCCTTGAACAATCTGTTCATAAACTGGTGCAGGGTTCTTGCGGTCGAGCTTCACGAGAATCATTTCCGGGGTCATCGTATCACCTCCCTGAGTAAGGAATCTCTGACAATATACGTCTATGGTGGCTGGCCGTCAACGACCAAAATGGTTCGGAAATGCACCAGCCAATTTTCTCCACCTTTCGTCACAGATTCGTGTCGTTTGATCACACTTTTGCCGTCAATTGTATGATTGTGATTCGATCTCTCGCACGCGACAGTTGGCGAAAGTGAGAACCGCTTTCATATCGACTTGGATTGGCTGATTCAAGATCGGCTTCGTAGGACCAGGGGGCCTGGCGCAATGCTGCAACACGACGTTTGCACAGCGGCACCGAGCAGTTCCAAGCTCGAATTGGAGGGATGATCGATCACGAAGATTGGTTCTTGTGGATGAACCATATTTGGGCTAGTTTTGTAGCCGGAGAGCACCCTTGGTGCCCTCAGCCGTCTCTGGCAACTCACTGACCTACCAACACCCTTAGCAATCGAGGCAACTATGGCAACACCGAGCTATGCGTTTTTCAAAGATCGAATCGTCCCCTATGCCGAAGCGAAGGTTGGAGTGCTCACGCATGCTCTCAACTACGGTACCGCCTGCTTTGGAGGACTTCGAGGCTATTGGAATGAAAACGAGAAACAGCTCTATGTATTCCGACCCCTTGACCACTTTCAGCGGTTCATCGAATCCACGAAGCTCCTGTGCATGGAGCTTCGGTTCACGAAAGAAGATCTCCTCAAGGCAATGGTTGATCTGCTGCATGCGGAGCAGCTGAAGAGCGATGTGTATATCCGTCCGCTTGCATTTTACGGCGATGAGGTCATCGGCGTGCGCCTGCACGATCTGAATCCCTTGGTTTCTATTGTGACTGTTCCGTTTGGACGATACGTCGAAAAGGAAGAAGGCGCGCACGTTACGGTTTCATCGTGGAGACGGATTGACGACAATGTCATTCCGGCCCGCGGAAAGATCGCGGGAGGTTACGTGAACTCCGCGTTCGCGAAAACGGATGCACTGCGATCGGGATTTGACGAGGCGATCCTCCTCAATCAAGACGGCCACGTCTCAGAGGGTTCTGCGGAGAACATCTTCGTCCTCCGCAAAGGCAAAATCTGTACACCGCCGGTCACAGACAATATCCTTGAAGGTATCACCCGCAATACGATCATCACGCTCTTGCGGGACGAGCTCGGCATGGAGGTCGTTGAGCGTTCTATCGACAGGACCGAGCTGCTTCTCGCTGATGAAGCATTCATGGTTGCCACGGGAGCTCAGATCGTTGCGATGATCCGCATCGACCATCGCCCCATTGGAACAGGCAAAATGGGGGGCGTGACACAGAAGCTTCGGGACTTGTATTTCAGCGTCGTGCGCGGCGGTGTCCAGAAATATCGGCAGTGGTGTCACCCGGTCTATACACGCTGAACGGACCTGAGAGGAGTTCCTACTTATATTTATAGAGGGGGCGGATTGCCGACGTGAAACCGGATGAGATTGCACCGTCGTACTTCAACAACGGCTTCAATTGCGCTGAATCAGTCTTGATGGCGGTTGGGGAAGAGCTGTGGCTCGATGGCTTTCAATCGCACCGACTTGCCACGGGTTTTGGGGCAGGATTTGCGCGTCAGGGCTAATTCTGCGGGTGCCTCAGGGGGGCGACGATGGCGGTCGGGTTGGCCGTCAGCCGCGTCGATGGATCAGATGAGGCCTCGAAAGAACTCGTGTATGAAATTGTTGGCAGGATATTTGCTGAGTTCTCGAAGAGGCTCCATGTGGTCGATTGTCGACAACTTAGTGGCGTCGATTTCAATGTGAGTTAGGCCTCTCCAGACGAACTCCAGAAAGCCCAGAGGGATGTATGCGGTCCGCTGGTATCTTTTATCACACTTCTAACGATTGCGGAACTGAAAGCCCGGGGGCTGCCGAATCGTTTGCCGGGTACAACGTGAGGTATCTGAGCGGGAAGGTCCGGCAACGGTTAAGGGCTTACGGCTGCGAGAGCCGAATTGTCTCCATCAGAGTCCTCCGTGAGTTGGAGTCGGCGATTGAGTCGCGTCATCAATGCGGTGATCTCGATAAGCGATTCTATCGTGAAAAACTGTCGTTTTTCAGGTTCCATCCGCCCGATAACCTGCCGGAAGCAAAATCTCTCATTGTCATTGCTGTTCCTCAACCGCTTGTTCGCGCGACGTTCGTGTGGAACGGCAAAGCGAGGCAGTACATCGTCCCGCCCACGTATGACGCGTCGGTGAACACGAACGCCGAGGATCTTCTCACGAGGACTCTCGAGCCGGACGGCTATCGGGTTGCTCCGAGCGCATTGCCTCTGAAGCTGCTGGCTGTTCGCACGGGGCTCGCGGCATATGGGAAGAACAACATCTGCTATGTGCAGGGTATGGGGAGTTTTCATCGGTTGATGGCGTTCTACTCTGACCTCCCCTCCGATGAATACTCCTGGGGAGATCCCACGATGCTGGAGCGATGCCGCAAGTGCTCGGCGTGCATCAAAGCGTGTCGCACTCACGCGATCGATCCTGACCGTTTCCTTCTCCATGCCGAGCGATGTCTCACCTTTCTCAATGAGGATACCGCCAGGTTCCCGGACTGGGTTGACCCATCGTGGCATCACTGCCTGGTAGGATGCATGCATTGTCAAACCATCTGTCCGGAGAACAAGCGTACTGTGCATTGGGTTGAGGCGGGACCGACATTCTCCGAGGAAGAGACAGGCATGCTGCTGGAGGACCTTCCAGCGAAACAACTTCCTGCTGACCTCGCTCAGAAGTTGGAGACGTTAGGACTCCACGAGTCTCTCGATGTCCTTCCTCGCAATCTGAGAGCGTTGATGGATCCGAAGGGGACGTCACCCAGTGCCCGCGTCTAATGCTCGGACCACCGTCGACAGCTCGTATCCTGCTCAAGTCGGTTCATCTTCCGCTCAAGACGCGCTCGAGTTCTTTCGTATTTGGACATGAAATCACTTCGTTCGCAACTCGGATGGTGCGTATTTCGTTGATTCTTCGCCGTCGGTTTGCTAATTTGTTGTGGTGAAGCGAATTATTCGTGAGACACCTCGATGAAAGCCACGCACTTTAAAGAGAGAAAAACAACCCCTGTGGGTAGGCAAGGTAGGCGGCGACGAACTGAAAAGGTCGGCGCCCTGGAGGCCCTCCAATACCTCACCAAGGGGGAGACGAAGGTCTTGCGGGATTTGCGTGCGCGGTTGAGAGACCTTCTAGGAGATCGCCTCAAAGCAATGATTCTGTTTGGATCGAAGGCAAGGGGAGATTTCGACCCGGACTCGGATCTTGACGTTGCGGTGATCGTGGAGGGGCTTGATCGAGCGTTGAAGCGGAAGGTAATCGATGTCGTTGTGGAACTGGAAGTAGAACGCCTGATCCCATTCACTTCGCTCGTGCTCTCCCCCGAAGAGTTTGCCGCTTTACGCTCGCGAGAAAGAAGAATTGCGCTCGACATCGAGAGCGAGGGAATATTGCTGTGACACAACGGAACCAGAAAGCGAACATAGCAGAGGAACTGCGTCGAGCCGCCGAATCCTTGGCCGCTGCTGATTTGCTTGCGGCTAACGATTATCACAAAGATGCGGTCTCGCGCCTCTACTACTTTGTCTTTCACACTGTGAAAGCCCTGCTATTTTCAAAAGGCTTGGAGCCGAAGACACACGAGGGAGTCGATCGACTGCTGGGCCTTCACTTCGTCAAGAAGGGGCTCATCAAGCCTGGTTTGGCCCACACCTTCACTCGCCTGATGAAATACCGAGAAGAGGCGGACTACAATCCTTCATACACTTTCTCGGCCGAAGACTATCGCGAGCTCAAAAAGGACGCACAGGAGCTGCATCACACGATCGCTTCATTCCTATCTAGAAAAAGTTTGCTTTGACTCCTTGAATCGACTATGCCAATTTCCGTCGTGACCGGCGGCGCCGGCTTCCTCGGCTCCCATCTCTGCGATCGACTGATTGCAGAGGGACACACCGTGGTCTGCATTGACAACCTGATCACGGGCAGCACCGACAACATTGCGCACCTCGCCGGAAACCCTCGCTTCAAGTTCATCCACTACGATGTCACGAACTACCTGTTCGTGGAAGGGAAGGTCGATTTCATTTTCCATTTCGCTTCTCCGGCAAGTCCCATTGACTATCTCAAGCTCCCCATTCAGACACTGAAGGTGGGCTCTCTCGGAACTCACAAGGCGCTCGGGCTCTCGAAGGCGAAAGGTGCTCGATTTCTCCTGGCCTCCACCTCGGAGGTCTACGGCGATCCCCTGATTCATCCGCAGCCGGAATCGTATTGGGGAAATGTCAATCCCGTGGGTCCGCGTGGAGTCTATGACGAGGCGAAGCGTTTTGCCGAAGCGATGACAATGGCCTACCATCGCTACCACAAGCTCGACACGAGAATTGCACGGATTTTCAATACCTACGGTGAACGGATGCGCATGGATGACGGCCGGGCGATCCCGGC
>CAZTKU010000179.1:1589-5810 GCA_964614245.1 uncultured Ignavibacteriaceae bacterium | reverse complement strand
ATCCCGGATGAAATCGCCGTCAAAGACGCCGAAAGGCGGTTCGTGCTGGTCAATCCTGCCTGCATTCGAGCGCTGAAAAAGGAATCCGCTGAAGAGGTCGTAGGTAAGAGAGATGAGGACTTGATACCGGAAGAGCACACCCATGATGGCCTGTTGGAAGATGAGAGGATCCTTGCAACCGGGAAAGAGTTCGTCAACAAGGAAGGGAAAACGCGTATCAATCCGAAGACGGGCGCTATCGAGCGGAGCATCTTGATATCGAAAATCCCGCTTTCGGATCGCGATGGCAAGATTACAGGCCTGGTTGTCGTCAATCGGGACATCACCGAGCGCAAGAGAGCGGAGGTCGAGATCCAACGAAGCAGGGACTGGCTCAATGCGATCCTTGACGCTTCCCGGGACGGTATCGTCGCCGAGAAGGATGAGATGATTGTCTACGCAAACGCGCCTTATGCGCATATCTATGGCTATGACGATCCGGCGGAATTGACCGGACAACACGTCTCACTTGTCCAGTCTGAACAGGACAACACGCGGATGCTGGAATACGGAAGCAGAAGGCTTGACGGCGAACGGATGCCGGAGGTGTACGAATTCAAAGGAAGAAAAAAGGATGGCAGATTCACCGATCTCGAAGCATCAGTGTCGACTGCTTCTATCGCCGGTGAGGAACATATCGTCGCCACAATCCGTGATATCACCGAGCGAAAGTCGCTTCAGAAGCAGCTCATCGAGGCGCAGAAGATGGAAAGCATCGGCACGCTGGCCGGAGGGATTGCGCACGATTTCAACAACATCCTCGGCATCATCATGGGCCATGCTTCGATCCTCGAGCAGATGCGACCGGATCCTGAAAAGTTCCTCCAGAGCATCCAGGCGGTTAACAAAGCCACGTACCGTGGGGCCAGTTTGGTTCGCCAGTTGCTGACGTTCGCACGCAAGACGGATGTGATGATGCAGTCTGTATTGATCAACGACATCCTGAACGAGCTCTCGAAGCTCTTGGAGGAAACATTACCGAAGACGATCGTCATGGAGCTGAACCTTGAGAAGAAGCTTCCCTCCATTCTGGCGGATCCCACCCAATTGCATCAAGTATTCCTGAACCTCTGTGTGAATGCGAGAGATGCGATGATGCCGAAGGGAGGAAGAGTCTCCATTGTTTCTCGGCTCGTTCGGGGGGAGTCAGTTTTGGCGAAATTCGATCGCGCGGGCGCGATGGAGTACATCGTTATTGATGTGGCAGATACCGGGATGGGGATGGATGAAGCCACACGGCACCGCATTTTTGAGCCTTTCTTCACGACGAAAGAGAAAGGCAAGGGAACCGGACTGGGCCTCGCGACCGTGTACGGGATCGTCGAAAGTCACCGGGGCTTCATTGATGTTGAGAGCAGGGTGGGAGCCGGATCGACATTTCACGTTTATCTTCCAGTTGAGCCTCGGCACGTGAAGCGCGATGAGCCGGCAATCGCACTGGAAAAGGAGATTCCGGGCGGGACGGAGACGATCCTGGTCGTGGAAGACGAGGAGACGCTCAGAGATCTGGTCAGTCTTGTGCTGGAGGGCAAGGGATATAGGGTCCTGCAGGCGAGTGACGGCGAGGAGGGCCTTCGAGTGTTTTCCGGGCATGCGAAGGAGATTGCACTTGTCTTGAGCGACCTCGGGTTGCCGAAGATGTCCGGCGAGGACCTCTTCAGGGGGATGCGACGGCTGAAACCTGATGCAAAGGTAATCCTTGCGAGCGGGTACGTCGAACCAGGGACAAAGTCTGAATTGCTTAAAGCCGGAGCAAGAGCGTTGATCCAGAAGCCGTATGTTCCAGCGGACGTGCTGAAAAAAATACGGGAGGTGCTCGACAGTGCTGTTTAGGTATCATCTACAAGCCATCTCAAAAATACGATCCTCGTCACCATTGTCATTCCCGCACGTCTTAAGCGGGAATCTAGACAGCGGTTTCTGGACTCCCGACAGAAACATTCGGGAGTGACATTGGTTTTTGAGATGGGTTCTAACCACTCATCTGCAGGTGAACGATGGCGAAAATATCGATCTCTATCCTGGCCGTAGACGATGATGAATCCTTCCTTGACACGTTGAAACGACAGCTCGAGCTTGATGGATACTATGTCGATACAGCTGCTGATGGTATTGCAGCAATCAGCATCCTCCAAACCGTGCCGTTCGATTTGATCCTCCTTGACGTCAAGATGCCGAAGGTTGATGGCCTCGAGGTCCTCAAATTTGCCAAAGACCTATGCCCGGAGACGGAGGTCATCATGCTCACAGGCGTCAACGAGATCAAGATCGCCGTCGAGTGTATGCGCCTGGGAGCGTACCACTATATCACAAAGCCGCATTCCTCGAGCGAGCTGTTGCTTCTGATTGAACGGGCACTTGAACGGAAGCGGTTACTCGTTCAGAATAAGGCGTACAAAGCCGAGCTCGCCCGCCGCGCTCTTTCCTCTCATATTGTGAGCCAAAACAGGACCTTCCTTCAGATGCTGGATTTGGCTTCACGGGCAGCTCCCACCGATTCCACGGTTCTCATCGAGGGAGCCAGCGGCACGGGCAAAGAGCTGGTGGCCAATTTCCTGCACACCAACAGCCTCCGGAAGGATCAGCCCTTTATGGCGCTCAATTGTTCTTCGATACCCGAGACGCTGATCGAAAGTGAGCTCTTCGGCCACGAAAAAGGGGCCTTCACCGATGCGAAAGCGACAAAGCAAGGATTAGTGGAGGTAGCCAACGGCGGTACTCTGTTTCTTGACGAGGTCGGCGAGATCCCGTTGACGGTTCAACCCAAGCTGCTGCGTTTTCTGGAATCCGGCGAATTCCGACGTGTGGGTGGAAACAAGAATCTCAAGTCAGACGTGCGCCTCCTGTCTGCCACCAGCAAAGACTTGCGCAAGGAGGTGGCGGCAGGGCGATGTCGCGAGGATCTGCTGTATCGATTGAACGTCATTACATTGGAGTTACCGTCGCTGGGAGAACGGAAGGACGATATTCCATCGCTCGTCGAGCATTTTCTCAAAAGCCATGCTGGAGCAAAGGAGGCCAAGAAGATTGATGAAAAGGCGCTTGAGATCTTGATGAAGTACGACTGGCCGGGCAATGTACGTGAGCTCGAAAACGTCATTGAGCGAGCTACCGTTCTGTGCCAAGACGATGTGATCGGCATCGATGACTTGGCGCTGCCTCTTCGCGCGAGGTCGATGCTGGAATCCGCCGCAGATGCGTCATCGGCGAGAATTCGCGCCGGCAGTGCGATTACGTTGGCGGAAATGCAGAAAGCTCATGTTGAAGGTGTTCTAGAATCTGTAAATTGGAACAAACCCTTGGCTGCGAAGATCCTCGGCATCAGTGTGAAGACTCTCTATGCCAAGATTCAAGCATACCACCTCGCCGCACCGTAGTAGCGTCTCCCTCTTTCTTGTAGGACTTCCGACTTCTCACCCTGCTTAGGCTTATACAGATGTCGGACTTCTGCAGTCCGATTCCCTCTTTCGCTGGCTTCGTTGACCAATCGATCCTGCTTCTGAGCATCCGGAGTCTGATCTACCATCTCCCAACCACTTTTCTCACCTAGCCTCCTCATCCTCCACTCTTGGATTGTAGATATTTCACGTATCTAGCCGACTGACCCTCCCGCTTGATTCCTCGCCTCTTGTCCTTTCTCGTTGTCCTCCCTTGAGTTACAGGCCTTCCCTCCCTGGCGAACCGGGCCGCGATATTCGGTATTCGCAGTGCACGTATGAGGGCAGCAACCCACCCAGGACAAGGAGACGACGATGTTCGCAAACTCAATACAAAGAATTCGCAGGAAGGCAGGCCTTGCTTTGATCATTGCCCTCTTAGCCACGAATCACCTGCTCGCCGAAAACAGATTCAGCTTAAAGAAGATATCGGACAATGTGATTCTCGTCGAGCTCGCAAACACGGACCCCATCGCAGGGTTCCAGTTCTCGATCAACGCTCGCGGAGGTATTGCGCTGCAGGCGTTTGAAGGCACAGAGCGAACGTTTGGGGCCGGGCTGGCAATCTATCGGTATCTGAAGGATGGCTCGACACTCAACGTTGTGCTGCTTGCGCCGTTTCGGGCGTCTCTTTCGGCAGGCCAGGGTGTAATTGGGAAGGTTTCTTTCGAGCCTGCTTCTGGCAGCTCAGCCGACAGCGCTCGCGTCTTCTTGACCAACGTAGTGATCTGCAATGCTGATGCAA
>CAZTKU010000179.1:0-1489 GCA_964614245.1 uncultured Ignavibacteriaceae bacterium | reverse complement strand
AAGTGGAATGCTGTCGATGACGAAGGCGCGGTGCTTCCATCAGGCATGTACATTGCCCGGTTGAAGGTTAGCGATGAAGTGGCAACCAAGAAACTGTTACTGATGAAGTAGTTCGGGCTATCTAGTGGAAAGGGCACACACATGAAAACCATGAGACGATATACCGAGAAACCGCAGACCTTGATGGTCGAGTACAAAGACCTGAAAGCCAAGCTTTTTGGCGATCAGTCATTCGTATTCAGCAAAGAGACATGGGAATGGCAGAGGTACGTTCAGCTGCTAGGCCTGTTCTATTCTTGCTTCCGTACAGAGGCCTGGCAGAGTCCGCTGCTAGAACAAACCGCTTGAGTGGGCAAGTAGAGCTCAAGAAGAAGATCCTCACCAAATAGTCGACTAAGGATGGGCAATATGACAAGAGATATCGGAACCGACGGTTTTAGCTCCTCTGTATTTCAGATTCCCAAGCGGTTTGAAAGTCTCTGCAAGGAGCTTACTCACGCAGGCCGAGTGTATCTTGACGGCTTAACTCTAGCGATCGAGGCGGCGGCACCGCGGCCTGGATTTCTCGTCTACGTCCAGACGAAGAAACTCTCAATTCGGTTGAACGGTCTGGAACCAGTGATCTTCTCGGCGGTTGATCTTAACACTCATTTGCAGGTTGCACAGGTTTATCTTGCGGCGACGGCGGCGGCGGCGGTTGACTTCGTCGATTTTGCAGCGCAGAGCTTCCCGTTTGGCATTTCTCAAATCAGATCGCTTGCTCAGGCACCGTTTTACATCTCTCCAGGTCCCGATTCGGGTCGCGACTTCACATCCATCATGCGTGAGCGCGGCCTTGTCCATTCGGTCTTCACAAATCCGGCGGACGACGTGCTATTCTCGCTCGTTTCGAAACATACATTCGGCGGCATCTGCGAGGGTTCTCATGTCTGTGCCTCAAAGGAGGAGATGCTCAGAGAATTGTCTCGCTTCTTATTCTTTCATAATAACTATCGTTCTCTTCCGTGGCTTAGAGGGATGACGCCACTTCAGAAGCTGAAAACATTCGAAGGGTTTGCGGGAATTCATTCGTTCGATCCATGTGGGCTTCCTCGGACAGACTATGGGGGTACTCACGTTCCGCAAGGTCTTCCGAGATTCAACGGACCAGATGAATCTCAAAGAGAATAGCAGAAATCGGATCCTTGAGATTAATGTTGAACGGACAATGGAAAGATCCTCATCGGCAAAAAAGGAAAGCATCCATAGGCGAGACAAACAGATTTCGTTTTTCTACCGGTTATGCGGCACGCACCGGATAGAAATTTGTGAAAACAGTCATGTGGCGTGCTGAATCTCCCGAACAACCAATACACGGAGTCATCGTATGCTGGAAACAACGCTCCATAAAATTGAAGTAGGTGGTACCCCATATCTTGATATTGTCGATTACTGCAATGCTTCTGTTCGCATTCATTCGATTGATCATCCCAAAGAGTACGTAAATGTT
>CAZTKU010000178.1:0-5826 GCA_964614245.1 uncultured Ignavibacteriaceae bacterium | reverse complement strand
GAAAGCGGTCAAGATCGCATTGCGCACCCAGCCGATTATCGCTTACGAGACGGGCGTCGCAAACACCATTGACCCGCTGGCCGTTACTTACTTTGTCGAAGCGCTCACGACGAAGATGGAGCAGGAAGCCGAGCAATATTTCGAGAGAATCGACGCGTTCGGGGGTGTGATTCCCGCCATCGAAGCTGGATTCTTTCAGCGCGAAATTGCCGATGCGGCCTATCGCTACCAGCGCGAGCTGGACGCGAAGGAGAAGATCATCGTCGGTGTCAACGAATTTGTGGAGGAGAACGAGAAAGTGGAGATTCCCATCCTCGAAATCTCGCCCGGAGTTGAAGTCAAGCAGCGCAAGAGGCTTGATGATCTTCGGCAGAGCCGAAATCGGCATGACGCTCAGCGTGCCCTCGATGAACTGCGTCAGGCGTCGGTCGATCAAAAGAATCTGATGCCGAGACTGCTGGAGTGCACGAGGCGCTACGTGACATTGGGTGAAATGTGCAACGCGCTGGCAGAGGTATTTGGCGTCTACGAAGAGCCAGCAGTGTTCTAATCCCACTCCTCCTAACTCATCAGGGGCATTCGGACCATGTCTGTCCTTCGATTACTCAGACCTCAGCAGTGGCTGAAGAACTTCTTTATCTTCGCCCCTCTGATTTTCTCCAAACACCTGTTTCAGGAAGGCTATTTCTGGACTTCGGCGTTGGCGTTTCTTGTTTTCTCGCTTCTTTCGAGCACGGTGTATGTCATCAACGACATTGCGGACAGGGAGGCTGATAAGCTCCACCCGGTCAAGCGCAATCGGCCAATTGCTTCAGGCAAGATCAGCCTCGCACAAGCTGCAGGGATTGCGCTCGTTCTGATCATCGTTGTCGGGCTGCTCGGGGCCCGATTGAACGCCAAGTTCCTGTTCATCGCTTGCGTCTACTTTGTCCTGAATATCGGTTACTCCTTCTTTCTGAAGCACGTCATCTTGGTTGATGTGTTCATTGTGGCTGCCGGCTTCATGCTACGCGTACTTGCCGGAGCGTTTGCCATTGATGTGCAGGTTTCGGAGTGGCTGGTGTTGTGTACGCTGTTCGTGTCGCTGTTCTTGTCCATTTCGAAACGGCGCGGTGAGCTGCTCCTTGTCAAGAACTCGGAGAGCTATCAAGGTCGGGCAGTCCTGCGGGAGTATGAAGTTGAGTTTATGGATCAGATGATGACGATCGCTGCAGCGGGCATGGCGATCTCGTACGCGCTGTACACAGTCGCAGAGCGGACGATCAGTGTCTTCGGCACCGCGAATCTGATCTTCACGACGCTGTTTGTCTTGTTCGGGATTTTCCGGTATCTTTACATCGTCCGAGTTCGAAAGACTGATGACAACCCCACGCATCTTCTCGTGACAGATCTCCCCATGATTGTCAATGTTGCTGCGTGGTTTATCGTCTGCGTCATTATAATCTATTTCAATGAAATCCGTGGCTGGTTGGGTGTGCGATGAAACTACCTGAGCCAAAGTCTCCGACAGTAATCAGCGGTCTGGCGAAGGCCGAAGCGAAAGTCGCGGTGGTGAAGACGAGCGCCGCGACGGTGCTTGAGGACATTCAGCGGGCGATGGACATGGCCGGCATCAAGGCCTCCATGGATCCCGACGCGACGACCATTCTCAAGGACAACATCTCGTGGCACTTTCCTTTTCCGGCGGCAAACACAACGCCGTGGCAACTGGAGGGAACGATCCTCGGCCTGCGAAGAAACGGTTTCGAGAACCTTGTATGCGTGCAGAACAAGACGGTCGTGACGGATGCGTTCAAGGGAGAGGACCTGAACAAATACGTGCCGCTCTTCAAGAGGTATGACATCCCCGTCAGGTTCAATTTCAAGGGCGAGGACATGAAGTGGATCGAGTTCAAGCCGAAATCGTCTCTGCTTGTGCTCGATCAGATTTATCCTGACGGCATCCGAATTCCCGATTTCTTCATTGGCAAGAACATCGTTCACCTCCCGACGGTGAAGTGCCACATCTACACGACGACAACGGGAGCGATGAAGAATGCTTTTGGAGGGTTGCTCAATACGTACCGGCACTACACGCACTCGTGGATCCACGAGACTCTCGTGGATCTGTTGGCAATTCAGAAGGAGATTCATGCAGGGATCTTCGCCGTGATGGACGGAACGACGGCCGGAAACGGGCCCGGGCCGAGGACGATGTTCCCCGAGGAAAAGAACGTGATCCTTGCAAGTGCCGACCAGGTCGCCATCGATGCCGTATCGGCGAGGATGATGGGTTTCAATCCCATGGACATCAAATACATCAACTTCGCGCATCAGCGCGGGCTGGGTTGTGGTGATCCCCGCGAGATCACCGTGGTGGGAGAGGATGTCTCTTCGGTCAATTGGAGGTTTGCGGTGGGGGACAACGCCGCGAGCCTGGCGGGGGACCTGCTCTGGTTCAGTCCGCTCAAACGATTTCAAAACCTGTTCTTCCGCACGCCGCTGGTCAATTTCTTCATCTTCGGTTCGGAAGCCTATCACGACTACTATCGCTGGCCGATCAGAGATCGCCGTGTGTTTCAGAAATGGCTGAAGACAACCCAGTGGGGAAGACTCTTCACATCATATCCACCAGTCGGAGCGCGCTGATTGTTCTCTGGCCCTCTCGTGACGCGTTCGACTTCGACGACGTTCGTTGTCTTGCATACTCCTCGTCATGAATCCTCGTACGAAAGCTGAGTTCTATCTCCTCTCTATTACGTTCATCTGGGGAAGCACATTTGTCCTCTCGAAGTATCTCCTCGGCTACATCACACCGCTCGTGTATATTGGGATTCGATTTTCCATTGCCGCGCTTCTTTTTTCATTGATCTTCTTCAAGCAGATTCGAACGCTGAGCAAAGGTGCGGCAATCAAAGGGGGAATCCTCGGTGCACTGCTGTTTTCGGGATTCGCTGCTCAAACGATAGGCCTGCAATACACCACCGCCTCCAAATCCGCATTCATCACGGGAATGATGGTGGTGTTTACACCCATCTGCCAGCTCATCATCGAACGAAGGGCACCGAAAATCGGGAACATTATTGGAGTGGTCCTCGTGACCATCGGGCTGTATTTGCTGACATCTCCGGCGGGTTCGGAGTTCAATATTGGAGATGCGCTGAACCTTTTCTGCGCCCTGATGTTTGGTCTGTACATCGTTTACTTGGATGTGTTTTCGAAAGGTCTCGACACTGCACAGCTGACCTTCATGCAGTTTGTCGCGACTGCAGCCCTGGGACTTGTCGGTGCGGGCCTGTTCGAACATGTCTCCGTGCAGCTCGGTACCGAACCGGTTCTCGTGCTTGGCTATCTCATAGTGTTTGCGACCATCATTGCCCTGTATATTCAAGCGCGATTCCAGAAAGACACGACGCCGACGCGCAGTGCGATCATCTTCTCCATCGAGCCGGTCATCGCGGCCGTCTTCGCCTACCTGACTCTGGGGGAAGTTCTTGGAACTCTTGGAGTTATCGGAGGAGGTCTCATCCTGGGAGGCCTGCTTGTCTCCGAATTGTCCCCGGCGTAGACCATAGTGCAAGCGTGCCAAACGTGCGTTCAGGGCAACTATTACTCTGCTATTTTTAGGAAACCTTCGAGCGAATGACCTCCGCGATCGTGCGCTCGACGCAATGAGAAAAGCTGGCTACAGCTTCTGCGTATGACACAAGGCACACACGGCACGGTGACATTCAGATTGAATCTTATGATGTTGCGCGTCAGCGCCTGCCAAAACAAAAAAGTGCTTGTGTTTTAATGAACAAAGAACTAGATTTACAGCCAGTATGAAGCACGTAACGAGAGCTATAGCACTTCTTTTTCTCCTTCCCCTGGCAATTACCGCGGTGTTCGCGATCGTTATCAAGGATCGTCCGACGGCGCAGAGCAACGGCTCTGATATCGTTGTACGCTGGGTGACGGTTGATGAAACAGGAGTGCAGAGATTTGAGGTTCTGCGGCGATCAGGCTGGTCTGGTGATTTTCTGGTCATCGGTTCCATCGATCAGTTGAAAGGCAACAACTCTGTCTACGAGTACGTCGACAAGAGCGCTTTCAAATCGTCGAGCGGGGTCTATCAATATAGAATCCGAATCATCAACGGACAGAATCCGGCGCCTGAGACAGATGTTGTGACCGTCTCTCACGTCAGCTCGGCAGCGAAACGGACGTGGGGGAGCATCAAGGCGATGTTCCGATAAGTGTTTGTTGTACACGAAGGATTTGACAAAAGCGATACGTTGATATCGCTTTTTTTGTTTCTATTGTAAGCACAGCCGAAAAGTATTGCCACCCCGCCCGCCTTTCAGGATTCCGCTCTTAAGGCGGGATTCTGATGCCGCTGTACGGCATGCCGCAAAGCGGCAGGAGCGGAACCGAGCAGCGGAACAGATAATTGATTTTCGTCCGAGCTTCCAGCATGCGTTTTCCTCCATTGATTCTAGCGTCTCAGTCGCCTCGTCGTCGATTGCTCCTGAAACAGATTGGATTGAGGTTTAGCGTGAGGCCCAGCGCAGTGCCAGAGCGTTTTGAAGGGGCTCATTCACCTGCTCGGAACGCGAAGAGAATTGCTTTGGAGAAAGCAAGAGACGTAGCGAGTCGTGTTCGAAGAGGGATCGTCGTCGGCGCGGACACGATTGTTGTTGTTGATCATCGGATTCTCGGCAAGCCGCGCAGCAGAGAAGAAGCGAAGCGGATGCTCAGACTTCTCAGCGGGCGAGAGCACGTCGTGTACACGGCATTCGCATTGGTTGACGCGGCCTCGCGAAGGCATGTTGTTCACGTTGAGAAAACCAGAGTCCGTTTCCGAGCGCTCGGCACACGAGAAATTGAGAACTACGTCCGCTCCGGCTCGCCGATGGACAAAGCCGGGGCGTACGGCATACAAGACGACTATGGGGCAGTCTTCGTCGAGCGAGTCGCCGGGTGTTTCTACAACGTCGTTGGATTTCCGCTCGCACAATTCTATATCACGCTGCAGAAGTTCCTACACGACCTCAATCAACAATTCAAAAAAAATCTCAAAGAAACATGAGTCGGAAGATTCGGGTGCTCGTTGCGAAGGCTGGATTGGATGGCCACGATCGCGGGGCGAAAGTCGTTGCAGCTGCCTTGCGCGACGCTGGGATGGAAGTGATCTACACTGGTCTGAGAAAGACTCCCGAGATGATCGTGGAAGCCGCTTTGCAGGAGGACGTGGATGCCATCGGCATCAGTCTCCTCAGTGGTGCTCATATGACGATATTCCCAAAAGTGGTACAGCTCATGAAGCAGAAGGGGCTAACGGACGTACTCCTCTTCGGCGGCGGCATTATACCTGAGAAAGATGTCAACGAGCTGAAAACTCTCGGGGTGGGGGAACTTTTTACTCCAGGCTCCTCAACAACGGACATCGTCTCGTACGTAAATTCGTGGGTGGCAAAACACCGACCGGGGACCTAGTCGGCGCGACGGATAGGTTTCTTCATGTACAACAAAAAACCCGCTGCGAGCTGCTCGAGCGGGTTTTTGGTTTTTGAGAGGCTGAAATTAGGGAGTCTTTTTGACGTTGACAGCCTGTAAACCTTTGGCGCCTTGTTCAACTTCGAATTCTACGGTGTCGCCCTCTTTGAGCGTCTTGTAGCCTTCGCCGTTGATAGACTTATAATGCACGAATACGTCTTCACCGGTGCTTCGCTTGATGAAGCCGTACCCTTTCGCATTATTAAACCATTTGACTGTACCTTGTTCCATAAGGTTACTTCTTCCTTATAGGGTTGAACATGCACACCTAATTTTTGTCTCTCAAAAACAAAAGATGTCTAGCTGTGC
>CAZTKU010000177.1:0-5859 GCA_964614245.1 uncultured Ignavibacteriaceae bacterium | reverse complement strand
TGCCCGATTCGGCGATGCTCTTCGACGGTGTCGCTGCCGAGCTCAAGCATGTCCGCCAGAACGGCAATTTTCTTGCCGGGGGCAGCAGCCGAAAGCAAAGTGTCCAATGCAGCCATGACGGAATCCGGATTCGCGTTGTACGTATCGTTCAGAACGGTGACACCGGCCAGCCTAAGAAGCTGCATGCGTTTGCTGGCTGCAGTAAAGGTGGACAACGCTCTCTGTATCTTTATCACCGGCACCTTGAAGAACAATCCTACCGCGGCCGCAGCCAAAGCATTCTGCGCATTGTGCCGTCCAGGGACAGCGAGTTCGATGACGAAAGGTTTCTTTCCCTTCGGTCTTACCTCGAGTCGGGGGCATGCATATTCATTAAGGGAAAGAATCCTCCCCGTGACCGCGCCTGGTTGCTTGCCGAATCCGAACGCAACAGTTTTCTTGATTCCCTTTGCTTGTTTGGCAACTCGTTTGTCATCGTTGTTCACAAAACCAACGGCAGTCGACGGGCGATTTTTGCGCAGCCAGGCGAATGCCTCACCTTCTGCTTTTGCGACTCCATCCAGCGATCCAAAGAACTCCAGATGCTCGCGCCCGATGTTCGTGATGAGAGCATGCGTGGGCTCGATGACGGAACAGAGGTGGGCGATCTCACCGAAATGGTTCGTGCCAATTTCGATCACAGCAACCTGGTGTTTCTTCTCCAACCGGAAGAGTGTTTGAGGAACGCCGATGTGGTTGTTGAGGTTGCCCTCCGTGCTGAGAAGATTGTACTTCGACTGCAACACCGCGGCGATCATGTCCTTTGTTGTTGTCTTTCCGTTGCTGCCGCCGATCACGACAACCGGAAGCTTGAACCGGCGTCGATAGAGATAGGCCAACTGACCGAGAGCTTGGATCGTATCCTCAACGATCAAGCGGGGTACTGTCAAACTCGAGAGCAAAATGACATTCCCATCTGCCCATTTTGTATCGGCGATGATCGCGCGTGCGCCGGACTCGACGGCTTTCGTGATGAAATTGTGACCGTCAAACGTCGCGCCGCGGATGGCGATGAAGAGATCGCCTTGCTGAACGGTACGGGAATCGGTGGACACGCCGGTACACGTGAAATTCTTGAGTTTCTCAAACCCGAGAGCGTGCGCGTGCGGTATGCTCAGTATGTCGGTGTGCGTAAGCTTCACGAGCGGATGAACTCCTCAACAACTTCCCGATCGCTGAACGGGATCTTCTCTTTGCCAATCACCTGGTAATCCTCGTGCCCCTTGCCGGCGATGAGTACAACGTCACCGGGTCTTGCCTCCTGCAGGGCTCTGTTAATCGCGGAACGCCGGTCAACGACTTGAATCGTTGGCGAGTTCTTTGGAAGACCTTCGGCGATCTCATCGACAATGCGTTGGGGGTCTTCAGTCCGCGGGTTATCGGAAGTGACAATTGCCAGATCGCTCAGGCTGCCGACGACTTTCCCCATCAACGGCCGCTTCGTCCGATCTCGGTCACCGCCTGCGCCGAAGACAGTGATGATTCTGCCGCGATTTGCCTTGGGGAGGACATCATGTATCGTCCGCAGACATTTTTCCAGTGCGTCAGGCGTGTGGGCGTAGTCGATGATTGCTGTCCAGCCCCGTGGGGAGGGGACACGCTCGAATCGACCGCGGACGCTTTTCACATTCGTGATTCCTTTCGCAATGACGGATGCCGGCAGCCCTAAAGCGATCCCTGCTGAGAATGCGGCGAGGACGTTGTACACATTGAACAGCCCGACAAGTGATGAAGAAATAGTCGTTGCTCCGCCGCCGTACTGAACGGTCAGAGACGTTCCATCGATCGAGAGACGAATGTCCATTGCGCGGACGTCCGCTGAGGCATCTACGCTGTAAGTTATCCTGCGGGCCGCACTGGAATCGACGATCTTCAAGCCCCACTCATCCTCGGCGTTCGTGACTGCCCAGGCATCGCCTTTCAATCCGTCGAACAGAAGTTTCTTTGCCCGGAAGTACTCATCCATCGAGCCGTGGTAGTCAAGGTGATCCTGGGTGAGATTGGTAAACACAGCGACATCATATTCAAGGCCGTAGACACGCGACTGGTGGAGGGCGTGCGAGGAGACCTCCATAGAGACTGAGGTGCAGCCCGACTGCATCATGCGCGAGAGGAGCCCATTGAGCTCCAGTGACTCAGGGGTCGTATGAGACGCAGGAATCACCTGGTCACCAATCTTGTACTCAATCGTTCCAACCAATCCCACCTGCTGACCTGCAGCTTCAAGGATCGACTTGATGATGTGCGTTGTTGTCGTTTTACCGTTCGTTCCCGTCACCCCGACCATCGTCAGGCTTTTTGAGGGATGGCCATAGTAGTTTGCCGACATCAGAGCGAGCGCTTTGCGGCTGTCTGGCACCACGGCTTTGATGGTGCCTGTGTGCAAGAAGAGCGAATCCGGCAGCGCAGCGTCATTATCCATGACGACCACGGACGCGCCCTTGTCGATCGCGGCCTGGATGAAGCGATGCCCATCCGCTCCCGCTCCACGAATAGCCACAAAGCAATCACTCTGTTCGACTTTGCGTGAATCGTACTGAATGCGGTGGATCTCAACGTCGTGGGTCACGGCAAAGCGACCATACATGGTCTGAAATAACTTCGATACCTGAACGCCTTCGAGAAGCTGGCCTAAGCGCATACAGTGTTCAATACAGGGCGGCAGAAACCAGCGTGCGCGGCTCACACACCAAATGGACAGTTGTGCCGGCCTGTACTTTCCGTCCCGCTGCGGGAACTTGCTCCACGACGACCCCCGAGCCGTGCACATTCACGTCAAAATCACCAGCGACCAGCCTGTTGATCGCGCGCCGGAGACTCATACCGTGTAAATTGGGCACGACGACCCTCCCGCTCTTCTCATCCGCTTCCGTGCCGTTCAAGAGTAGCTGCACCGCATCTCCGTCCTCAAGCCGCTTGCCGGGTTCCGGAACTTGACGCACGACGATGTCACCCGTGCCGATCACCTGGCCTCTCAAGCCCTGACCTTCCAAAATCTTGCTCGCGATATTGACCTGAAGCGTTCGCACGTCTGGAACACTGATGCCGCTTTTCGGCTGAGCTTGCGCTCCAGGTTGTGGCGTTTTCGTGAAGCGCCCTGTGGTGTTGATGATCCGTTCGGCGATCGCACGGAAGACGGGTCCACTCGTGACTCCGCCGTAGTAGCCGCGCGCCCGCGGCTTGTCAAGCATCACGAGACCGACCACTTGAGGATCGTCGGCGGGGAAGAAGCCGACAAATGACGCGGTGTAGTTTCCGTCGCCATATTTGCCGTTGATGACCTGCCGGGACGTCCCCGTTTTTCCGGCGACACGCACGTCCTGGATGCGTACGTCAATCGCTGTCCCCCGTTCGATAACGCCTTCAAACGCCTGCGTCAGAAGTCCTACAGTTTCCGTTGAGATGACCTTTCGAATCATCTGCGGTCGTTGTTCGAGGATCACCTCGCCATCGTTGCTTTGCACTCGGGAGACGATGAAGGGCTTCATCAACACACCCTTGTTCGCGACAGCTGTGTACGCGCATGCAATCTGCAGAGGAGTCACAGCAACTTCGTAGCCGAAAGCGAGCGTCTGAAGAGTGGTCCCTGACCACTCAAAGGGTTTCTTGAGCCTGCCGCGGACTTCGCCCGGAAGCTCAATGCCCGTTGGAATCCCGAATCCGAAATTGCGGGCTTGTCGGTAGAAACGCTCTGGTCCAATGCTCGGACCGACCTTCGCCATGACGATATTGCTGGAAAACTCAATTGCCTCTTGGAACGAAATCCAGTCATACTCGTGAGAATCCTTTATCGGACGGATCTTGCCGCCAGGGAGCGCAACGCGATAGGTGCCGTGTTCGGCGTAGAAGCGCTTCTCGGGACTCACGATGTGATGTTCGTACGCCGCCGAGGCGGTAACAACTTTGAAGACTGATCCCGGTTCGAAGACGTCGGTGACGACGCGGTTGCGCGCTGCGCCGACATCATAGGAGCTCAGCTCGTTCGGGTTGAGCCCCGGGACGTTCGCAAGAGCAAGTACCTCCCCCGTCTTCGGATTCAGCAGCACGGCAAGACCTGCATCCGCTTTGTTGGCCGCAACGCCCTTCTTCAGTTCCTCCTCGACGATCGACTGGTACGCGAGGTCAATGGTCAGCGAAAGATTGTATCCGTCGTGCGGCTCGACGCGAGGATAATCGACGGATGGGCGCGACCGTCCCAAACCGTCGCGCTGCATGACTACAGACCCGTTCTTGCCTATCAAATACTCATCGAACTGAAGCTCAAGCCCTGAGATACCCTTGTTGTCAGTGTCGGTGAATCCGACCAATGTGCCGGCAACGTCATCGTAGTGGTACAATCGTTTCGGCTCGTTCATCAGCACAATGCCGTAGAGCTTGAAGGACTCGAGCCGTTTCGCGATCTCGGGACGAACGCGCCGCTCCAGCCAAACAAACCGCTTCGGCGAGCCGGAGGCACTCGTGGTGCGCAACTTTGTGAGATAGTACGAGCGCGGCTTCCCAAAGACGCTGGAAAACTTCTCGGCTACCTCATCTGCGTTCTCGCTGATAATCTTGGGATCCGCCGCAAATGAGAGAAGCGTCGAATTCGAGACGAGAACGTTGCCGTTGCGATCGTAGATGTTGCCGCGAACAGCGGGGAGGACAAGGGACTGCTCGTACTGCTTGCGTGCGATGGTTTGATATTTTGCCGAATCGAGGATCTGAATCTGGACAAGACGCCCCGCGATCACGACAAAGAAAAGAGCGAACCCGAGCTTGAGGACAATCAGGCGTCCCTTTGATTGCCTGACGGCGTCAGCATCCGGTGCTGCGGCTGATGGTTGAGGCGGTATGCTGTTGTTTTCTGACATTATCGCTTCGGGAGTGCTTCCTCGATCTCTCGCGCTTTCTCGGGATCTATGTGCAGCCAGTTTGGGGCAGCGCTCGGGTTTTGAAGGCCAAGTTCCTCTTCTGCTCTTTTTCGAATCCGCTCCAGACTCGACATCTGGTTGATCCTAGCCCGCAACATCTCTTGCTCGTTCAAAATCACCTGCAGCTTGATCTCTTGCTTATGGATATCACCCACCAATTGGTCAACAGCGATGATGTTGCCGATATACAAGACGATGCCCGCTGCAAGGCCCATCAACAGCAGAATAACGTTAAACGGTGAAACCCTACGCCGAGCAATCTTGCGGTTCCTCGGCGGAAGGGAGACGCCGGTTGAAGCATCTGCCTGCGCCGGGACCGGCATCGTACCGCTGTAGATCATCCGGCGCGATGGAGCCGGATCCTGTGAGATCCGCGTCCGGACCCTGGCCTCGGCATCAGCACGGGCCGTCGGATTGCGTTCCTGTGCCCGCTCCGCGAGAATTTCAGCCCCGTTTTTGTAAGTCTTTGCCATACAAGTGGTTATCGAGAAACCTTGGCCGGCTGTCGGACGATACGCGACGGAAATGCATCACAGTTTTTGAGCCGCCCGCAGCTTTGCACTTCGGGCGCGCACATTATTTTGAACTTCCTCCTTCGAAGCCTGAAGGGGTTTCTTTGTCAAGATCCTCAGCCGCGGCTCAACGCGAGTATCAGGAACCAGCTTGGTGCCTGAGGCTCGCGATGTTGCTGCCGCGTCCTTCAACATCTCTTTGACAATCCGATCCTCCAGGGAATGATAGGATATCACAACCAGCCGCCCTCCGCTGGCCAGGATCGTGATTGCCTGTCCGATCGCCTGCCGGAGATTGTCAAGCTCGTTGTTGACCTCGATCCGAATGGCCTGAAAGATCCTGGCAAGCGACTTTACCAGGAAGCGATCGCCAACGACGCTTCGCACAATGCCGGAAA
>CAZTKU010000176.1:0-5920 GCA_964614245.1 uncultured Ignavibacteriaceae bacterium | reverse complement strand
CTGAGGCATTGAACATGCAAACTCCGACACTTCAATGGCCTTCTCAATCTCTGCAGACGCTTCGCTCATCGTTTTGCCGTTTTCCTCTTGAACCAGAGCGGAGAGGGCATCAATGTTCCTTTCCAAAAGAGCCTTGTAACGGTAGAAAACCTGCGCTCGTTCTTTGATCGGAGTCGTTGACCAGGATGCGAAGGCGTGTTCGGCGGCGCCTACCGCATCGTCGACATCGTGGGCGGTCGAAAGCGGCACGCTCGCAATTTGCTGACCGATGGAAGGATTCATTACGGGCAGAGAATCGGTCGCACGCGATCCCACCCATTTTCCGTTGATGTAGTTCAGCACAAGAGGAGTGCCGTTGGATGATCGTGTGCCGGCGGTGAGCGTTTTTGATGGTGCGAGGGATTGATGGGTCATAGGGGTTGCCACGTAACACCTCTGGCTTGTCGGCGGATGAACATCGAGTGGGCTTCGAAGAGCGCGCTATCGCACCAATACTAACAACTTAGGCAAGGAGAATCAAGGGTTGAAGGAAAGGCTATGACAGGAGTGCCCCCCGGGCAGGGAGGCGTGCTTTCTCATCAACCGTCGTCAAAATCCCGTCTGGAGTATGGTCGCAGAAAACGGAAATATCGAATTCGATTGATTTTGGAGAAGGGCGGCCATATATTTGAAAGCCCCCCACTTGAGAGACACCGTTAGAATCCACTCAGAAAACAAGGGGAAGAGAGCAAACTCTAACCGATCCCAGTCGAACAAGGGCTACCCTGAACGGATCTTCGCAGATTCCGCCGCACATTGCATGGAAAAGAAGTTCAAAAGAGACTTACGATCGCTGGAGAAGATTTTCGATTTCATCGATGATTTCATCGCAAAGCAGCGGATCGATCATACGGTCAAGGACGCCGTGTACCTTGCTGTTGACGAGCTGTTTACCAACATGGTGAGGTATCATCCAAAGAACAGGAATGATATTTCCCTGACCCTCAAGAAAGAAAGGAACAAGATGATCATCCGGTTGACTGACCGAGATGTGGAGCCTTTCGACCTCACGAAACGAAAGGACCCAAATATCCAAGCCTCACTTAATGAGCGGTCGCCGGGAGGACTCGGGATCTACCTCACGAAAAACATCGTTGACGACATCCAGTACGAGTATCGCAACAGAACGAGCATCATCACGCTTACGAAGAACCTTGGGAGGAAGAATGTTTGACATCCGTTTGAACGATCGCGGTGACGTTGTTCTTTCTGGCAGGTTCGACGCGGCGCAGGTGGACAAGGCAAGAACCGTGTTCGATCGACTTGCCGCCACGGCGGTCGTTGATTTCAAGGACCTCAATTACATTTCGAGCGCCGGCTTGGGGGTGCTGATGGCTACTCAGAAGCGTTTGATTGATACCGGACATAAGCTTAAGCTGAAGAACGTTTCAGGCCATATCCGTGATGTGTTCAATATTGCCCGGTTCGATTTGATTTTTGACATCGAATAGGAGCCAACTTTCAGCCGGTTCGATTGTATTTATGAAAGAGCAGGACGATAAAGAGCTGGTCAGAAAGTGTTTGAGGGGGGAAAAGAAAGCGTTCGAAATCATTCTCGATCGCTACGAAAAGCCCATCTACAACCTCGTCGTACGGATGGTCAATGACCGGGAGGATGCCTCTGATCTGACCCAGTCGGTGTTCGTGAAAGCGTACGAAAAACTCAACACCTACGACACACGCTTCAAGTTCTTCAGTTGGCTCTACAAGATCGCTGTCAATACAGCACTCAATTTCATTGGTCACAGGAAGAATCAGGAAAGGCTCAGTGACGATCTCGTTTCGGAGGACACAGGACTTGAGAAGGAATTTGAGGAGTCAGAGCGATGTCAGAAGCTGGAAGAAGCTATTCTGGCATTGCGACCCGACTACCGAATTGTCATTGTCTTGCGCCATTTCCAGGATCTTTCCTACGACGAGATGAGCAAGATTCTCGAGATTCCAATGAAAACTGTCAAGTCGAGACTCTTCACCGCGCGGCATATGCTCAAGGTTATTCTGACGAAATCAGGACTTCAGGGATGATTGAGAAGAAGTACTTCGAGCTGATCAACAAAGAAATCGACGGGACAAACTCAAAGGCTGAGAGTGCCAAGCTGAAGGCGTACCTCTCAAGAGATCCCGAAGGTCGTCAACTCTACGAGGACCTCCTCAAGACTGCCAACGCCCTCAAGTGCGTCGAAGAAGTCGAACCCCCGAAACATCTCAAGCAGCACATCCTCAATTCTCTTGAATTTCCACAGCGTTCACGGAACCGCAAGTGGAGTATTCTCCATCAGGTTATAGAGAGATTTCGACTTCGCTTGACACCCCGATACGCTGTTGTGTTCGTTTCCGGAATCTGCGTAGGCATCCTCCTTTTTGTGCTGTTTTCGCAGCCCCGCGGCTTACGCGATCAGGAAACCGCCCAGGTTTCGGGTACGCTCGCACTCGTGCCCGAATTGTTGTACTTTCAGGCATCGGACTCGGTCGCCGTCAACCTCAGTGAAATCAGCGGGAAGCTCCGCGCGTTCTCTTCCGGGGACATCGTTCTCGCGGAATTGGACCTTCAATCCGTCATGAGTGTCAGAGCAGAAATCCGTTTTCAACCCACTGGCATGACTTTCTCTGGACTGAAGCGACTCTCAGGTGGAGAAGAGAAGCTCGATGTGGGCCAAGACAGTATCATTCTGACGCACTCGGGTGCTGGCCACTATTTTGTCTCGTTCGCGAGCCACGGCGCTCCCCATGGACCCTTAGAAGTCAAGATTTACGCAGGAAACAGGCTGCTTTGTCAAAAAACTCTTCAGACCAGGGAAATCGACAGTCAGAGGTGAAACTTTTCCGAACTCTGGTGTCGATCTCCTGTATTTGAATTGGGAGTGTAATCCACTATCTTGCTATATCATTGAAGGAGGAGGCTGCTATGGAAGAAACACAACAAACGCCAGTTCGCTCGAAAAGAGGCTGGTGGTTCATCGGAGTTGGGGTGGTTGCAGTTATGTTGGTCGGGTATATTACGTTCTTCTACCCATGGCCAGCTGCAGAACAAGTCTCAGGAACCATTGGTGTCCAGAAGGCCGAGAAATATCGTGCGGAACAGATGACGGACAAAGATCTGGCGCTGAAGAATCCCGAAATCCAGAAGTTCCTGCAGACCGACACATTTGCGAAGCTTGCGGAGAACGGTGAATTCAAGGCTGCGCTGAACAAGGCCGAAGTGCAGGCTGCATTGAATAACGCCGACGTTCGAGCCTTGCTGTCGAACGCCGAGATGGAAGCGGCGCTGGCCAACGCAGACGTGCGGGCGATGGTCGCCAATGCTGAAGTCCGGGCCATGGTGTCAAACGCCGAGCTCCAGGCCGCGCTTGCGAATTCTGACTTGCGCGCTCTTCTGAACAATGCTGATTTGAGGGCGTCGCTCGCCCAGGCCGATGTTCGGGCGGCGCTTGCCCAATCCGAGGTTTCTGCAGCATTGGCAAGTGCACAGGTGCGTGCTGCACTTGATAACGCCGAGCTCAGGGCTCAGGTGAAGAATGCCGACGTACGGGCTGCTTTGAACAACGCGGATCTACGGGCTGCCTTGAAGGACGCGGGTGTGCAAGCGGCTCTCTCGATGTCTGAAGTGCAGGCAGCGCTGAGTAGCTCCGCTGTGCGGGCTGCCGTGGCCAATGCGGAAGTGCGAGCGCTCCTGAACAACGCAGATTTGCGGGCTGCCCTTGCCTATGCAGACGTTCGTGCGGCACTCTCTCAGGCCGAGGTCATGGCTGCGCTGAGCTATGCGGACGTGCGTGCACTGCTTTCCTATGCTGACGTGCGGGCAATGCTGGTGAACGCCGACCTTCGGGCGATGCTCTATAACGCCGATGTGCGAGCCATGCTCGCTAAAGGCGAATTGCACAGCACGGAGTAGCGTTCGAGGCTTTTGCTTCGATGTTGATGTGAACGAGGAGATGCTCCCCCGAGAGGGGAAGCATCTCCTTTTTCCATTCGGCGCAGCACTCGTCACGGCGCCGATCTGTCATTTCTTTCCGGCTCCACGGGATCCCTTTTACCGCCCGGAGGATCACCCGTTCGCAACGTCGTACCTCTCCCTTTGTGAAACACACATGTGGATAACGTGCCCATGATCTCCCTCGTGTGGTCGCGCCTGTGCATCCTTCTTCTCCTGGTTTGCGCTGCATTCCCTCTTCGCGCACAGGTCTTCTCGGTTGACAACAACTACTATCTCTACTCCTTCGAGACAAAGGATCTGCGCCTGCTCTATTTCAAGCAGCACGAAGTTCTCGTTCCGCATGTGGTTCAGCGCTTTGAGGAGGCGTTTCAGTTCCACTCCAAGCTCTTTGAGTATATTCCGTCCGAAAAGGTCACGGTCCTTTTGCAGGACTGGGGGGATTACGCGTCGGGGGGAGCGAACACCGTTCCCTTCAATTTCATCGGCATCGGCATTGCGCCCTTTAACTACGCGTACGAGACGATGCCTCCACTGGAACGCATGAGAATGATGATGAACCATGAGCTGGTTCATATCGTCACGATGGACAAGGCCTCTCCCAGCGACAAATTCTTTCGCTCTCTCTTCCTGGGAAAAGTCGCTTCCATTGCGGAATCGCCTCCCTCCATGCTTTATGCGTATCTGACGAGCCCCCGATGGAATTCTCCTCGATGGTTCATCGAAAGCATCGCAGTGTTCCTGGAAACGTGGATGGGTGGCGGACTCGGGCGAGCGCTTGGCGCTTATGACGAAATGGTGTTCAGGACGATGGTGCGCGACAGCGCGTTTTTCTACGATGTGGTTGGACTGGAGTCTGAGGGGACAAAGGTGGATTTCCAGGTTGGGGCGAATTCGTACCTCTACGGCACTCGTTTTGTCAGTTACCTCGCTTTGCTCTACGGCCCGGAAAAACTGGTCGAATGGTTCAAGCAGACTGAGCGAAGCAAGAGCAATTTCTCTTCTGAGTTCGAGCGACTCTATGGAGTCCCTCTCGACACGGAGTGGTCCAGGTGGATTCAGTGGGAGCATCTGTGGCAGAAGGCGAATCTCGATTCGGTGAGGCTTCATCCGATCACACGACACCGGCCGCTTACACATGAAGCTCTCGGCTCGGTCTCTCGCGCGTTCTACGATTCGTCCGCCGGGAACCTCTACGTCGCGATCAACTATCCGGGGCAGGCTCCGCACATCGCAGCCATTGACGTGAGGACAGGCTCGATCACGAAGCTCCACGATGTCCGCGGCGGCGCTCTGTTCTATGTCACGTCGTTGGCCTATGATCCGTCGACGCGCACATTATTCTACTCCACAGACAATAATCACTGGCGGGATCTGTACGCCCTGGATCTCCCCACCGGGCGCTCGAGGATGCTCTCGAAAGACCTGCGAACGGGGGACCTGGCGTTCAATCAAAAGGATAAATCGATCTGGGGCGTTCGTCACCTCAGCGGGTATTCGACGATCGTACGAATTCCGTATCCGTATAACGACTGGAAGTCGGTCTACACGTGGGATTTCGGCAAGGACATGTTCGACATCGATGTATCCCCGGACGGGTCGATGGTGACGGGAGCACTCTCTCTTATCGATGGACGGCAGCTGCTCATCAGAATGGACATGGAAAAGCTCCTGAAGGGTGACAACTCGTACAAGGTTTTGTATGACTTCGAAAACAGCACTCCGGCCAATTTTGTCTTTTCACCAGACGGAAAGTTCCTGTTTGGCAACTCGTACTTCTCCGGTGTATCGAATATCGTTCGCTATAGTTTCGAGAAGGATGCGATGGAGTGGATCAGCAACACCGGGTCGGGGTTCTTTCGGCCCGAGCAGATTTCCCGCGATTCGTTGATCGTTTTTCACTACACCGGCAGAGGATTCGTGCCGGTGATGATTGCGAATCAGCCTGTG
>CAZTKU010000175.1:0-5946 GCA_964614245.1 uncultured Ignavibacteriaceae bacterium | reverse complement strand
CTTCAGATTGCCGACCATCAGATCGCGCGCGATGAGTGCCATCTTCACGACGGTCTCCCAATCCTTGTCTTTCTCGGCGCGGGTCTTCTGGATCTTTGGCGGATTGAAGTCTTTCCCTTCTTTGCAGTTTGCCTTCACCCACGTCAGCGCCTTCTTGAATTCCTCCTTGTCATAGATCTCCTCTTCGATCCTTCGGGTGAACTCACTCATATCCACGGTCTCAATACGCATCCCCACGAAGCTCTCAAAGAGAGAGTGATCGACGATGGAGCCGGCGATTCCCATCGAAACGCCCCCCATCGCGAGATACGACTTGTTCCGCATGGTCGCGACCGCCAGACCTGCTTTGGCAAATCGGAGGATCTTCCACTGCACGTCTTCCGGGATGCGCGTGTCCCCGGTATCCTGCACATCGCGTCCATAGATTCCGAACGCCGGTAGGCCTTTCTGATTATGGGCGGCGAGCGTTGCTGCCAAATAAACTGCTCCCGGGCGTTCGGTCCCGTTGAAGCCCCAGATTGCTTTCGGGATGTACGGATCCATATCCATTGTTTCTGCCCCGTAGCACCAACACGGAGTGACGGTCAGCGAAACGCCGACACCGGTGCGAGCGAACTTCTCTGAAGTTTGTGCGGCTTCAACCACTCCTCCGATGCATGTGTCTGCAACGACGCACTCGACCGATGCGCCGTCTGCATGCCGCAGATTGTCCGTGAGGAACTTGGCGACTGATTTCGCCATTGACAGAGTGACCTTTTCCAGAGACTCGCGTACGCCTTTTCGGCGTCCATCGATTGCGGGGCGTATGCCGATCTTGGGGGGCTGTCCGATGAGGCGATATTCAAGAGGGCTCTTCGTTGCCATTGCTACATCTCCTTTGTTCCGGGCAATGTGGTGATGATCAGTGTTTGGATCTGTGGAGAAGCGGGGTGAGGAGTGGCTAAGATTAGCAGATTATGGTTTGAATGTCAAGCTGGGAGAGATAAGGTTCTGAACTTTGAAACAAAAACGCCGCGAGGACCAGCATCACACGATCGCAAATGCGCGAACGGGGAAACTGCCCAACTTTCGAATCATCACAGGCACAGCGAAGAACATGAAGCCGGCATCAGGCAGGGACCCGAGGTTGCAGAGATGCTCCACGATGGGAATATCAGCACCCAGAAGGATTGAATGAACGGGCCGCGCGAGATCATCGGTGCTGTCGATGTTGAGTGAGTCAATGCCGACCAAGGTCGCTCCACTCCGCACAAGATGTTCAGCTGCCTCCTTCGTCAGGAAGGGATGTCCCTGAAAATACCGGTCGGTCTTCCAATGCTCATCCCATCCTGTTTGTATCAGCACCGCCTTGCCCCGCACGTCCACTCCACCGAAGGCATTCTTGTCAATTGCACGAGCTTGCTGCTTCTTGCGAACGACGACTCCATCCAGGTTGGCGAGCGAAGAAAGAGGGAGTTGCGAAAGATCTTTTCCATCTGCATAACGATGGAAGGGGGAATCGACATATGTTCCGGTATTTGCCACCATCTCGAGCTTCCCGATGTGAAATTCCGTTCCGGGAGCGTAGTGCTTTCGCGAATCTTCTCGGCTCAGATAATCGCAAATCAAAGGAGCGGGGAGCCCTTTGTAGGTTATCAGCCCTTCTTCAACGGCGTGGCTGACGTCGATGAGGGTTTTGCTCACTGTGGTTTCTGCGGAGGTGCTTCGTTGCCACGGACCTTCTTGTTCGTCGTGCTTGGGGTATCCCAGTCCTCGATAGTCGATTCCTCGAGCTTGAGGCTTTGTAGATCCTTGGGAAGCCGAGCTTTCAGAGTGCTGGCTTGCTCTTCTTCTTCACCTTTGTAGGATGAAATCTCGCGTATCTTCATCACGATTCTTACCCCCAAGAACACTATCGCTGCAGCCATGATCAATAGTATTGTCTCGAACATTGCTGTCTCTCCCGTACTCCCTGCTACTGAACCGCCGCTTCCAACATTCGGTCCGTTCCCTTCTGTAGGTCAGTTTCTGCTTCAATCGCAAAACGGGCGGTGAACTCTTGTTCGCTGTGGCCGATCATTGCAGTGGGCCAGGGGGAATTGATGAGAGGTTTCACAGGATCGTCGAAGACTCCTTCGAGCGCCATCATCGGGTAACTCTTGCGGACCGTGAGAACCGCGGGATAGATGAGAGAAGGAACGCGAGAAGTCCCGCAAGAATAGCCAGATCAGCCAGATTGAAGATCGCCGTTCGGACTGATCCGAGAACGACGACCATGAAATCCACGACGACGCCTCCCCTGAGCACACGGTCGATGAGGTTACTCAGGCCGCCGCCCAGGATCAGGGAGAGCGAGAAGATCCCGCCGACGTTCAGTTTCCCGTTCGTGAGAACAAACGCGAGGATTGCCGTGAGTGCACAGCCAGCAAACACGATGAACAGCCAGAATCGAATCCCCGGTGGAAGATCCGACCCGATTCCCAACATGGCACCGTGATTTTCCGAGTACTGCAGATGAAAGACATCCCCGAGCAAGTTCACCGACTCGTTCGCTGGAAGCGTTTGCTGCGCGATGGTTTTGGCTGCTTGATCACAGCCGATGCATGATACCACAACTACGACTATCAAAATGATTCGTTGAGCTTGCGTCATCGTTTCTTCTCAGACTCGATCCTCATGACAGGCTCGAGGCGGTCAAGTTCTGCCTCTCCTTCGTAGTAGACCCGCTCGAGAAAGAGCCCAGAGGGGGGAGCCGTCAGCTTCGCTGGCGTACCTGATGCATCGTTTAGGAAATTTCCAAGTTCCTTCAATGTCAGTTTTCCCCGACCCACCTCCGCCAGCACGCCGACGATCTGACGCACCATCTTCCACAGGAAATGGGAACCCACGATCCGAATGAGAATCAGATCTCCGCTTTCGTGGATTTGCAGCTTCTCGATCTTCACGCTCGTCGATTTTTCTTCCGGGTCGTCAGCAGTGAAAGATCGGAAGTCCTTCATACCGACAAAGAATTCGGCCGCTTCTCTCATGCGACGGACGTCAAGCTCGTCTTTAATCCACCACACGTACCGCTTGCCTAACGCTGTCCTCCTCCGGGAGATTTGATAGAGATAGCTCCTCGATAGAGCATCGTGGCGCGCGTGGAACTGGGGAGAGGATTTTTCGACCTCCAGGACGCTGATATCTGCGGGCAATTCATCGTTGATTTTCATTCTCAGGACTTCTGGCGCGAGGACAGTCTTCGCCTCCAAGTGCGCCACCTGTCGAAGTGCGTGAACACCTGCATCCGTTCGTCCGGAGCCGTAGAGCTCAAAATCCGCTGTGCCGAGGACGGTTCCGATCGCGCTCGCGAGCTCCCCTTGGATTGTCCGCGCGTTCTTCTGGATCTGCCATCCGCTGTAGCGGGTACCTTCATATTCAACAAAAAGTTTGAAGCGAGCCATCGATTTCCTCTAAGAAGTCCTACGCACCTTTGAGGTGCCTAGGACGTGCGATGTTTACCGTAGCTGGGACGGCAAGCGCGGAGACGAGAGCAGTTGCTTGAACTCCCCCCAACGTTTGTCCGGACGGTCGGCCGTGCCGCCACGAGATTCGATGTAGCGTCGTACCAAATCCTGACCAAGGTTGTAGTTGATGACGTAGCTGCGATACCTGTCGATGAATCGTAGGCGTTGTCTGGCGCGGTCGGCAGACATCAGAGCATACGACACCAAGAATTCCTCCGCCTGTTCTCGACTGAAGATGCCGTCGAGGTATCCGCGGGCTGCCTCGTTGTGCGCGTAGTTCAATTTGGCCGCGAACTGATGAATCTGATAGTAGCGGTCGGCTTGTTCCGAATTCATTCCGGCGAGAGGAAAGAGCCCTTCCCGCTCAAACTCAACGCGCTCGCTTCCCGGGAAGGTCACCTCGATGCCGAAGTTGGCCGTGCCTTCTGCGATGAGCGACTGTGGGCTAAACAGAGCGTACACGGTGAACTCGACCCAGTTGAGCTTTTTCGCCAAGTGCTGTTCAAGCAATGTGTTATAAACATGGTGCCCCGGATACCCTTCGTGCGCTGCAAGGTCAACGGCACGATCGATGTATATCGGAAGGTCGGTGTTGATCTGGATGAGGCTGTGACTTTTACCCTTGTACCAGTTGTATCCGCTCCAAGATTTGTTTTTGACGTATTCAAGGGCAAAGCTTTCGCTCGAAGGGAGCTCGATGTGTCTCCTCGTTCGTTTCCGGCACTCCGTGATAGCTGCTTGAAAAACGGCGTCGAGCTTCTCGCCTGGAATGATGAATGCCTTCCGGAACTCTTCATGCCGCTCAGTGGTCGCTCCTGTGCCCGGCAGCAGTCCATCAAGGCTGCGCAGAATCGCCTTGAAGTCATCCTCCGTATGATGCGGAGGTTTGGCGTCGTACAAGGCCTGCGCTTCTACATCGAACGAGAGCCGTTTCCCTTTGAGCATCTCGACCCGTGTGAGCACTGCCTCCAGCTGCTTCACCAAATAGTGTTTCCGCAGCTGCTGCATCTCGTCGGCGGGATCGACGCTCGTTCCAAGCAGTTGTTCTCGTATGCCCTTGGCCGATTGTTGAATGGCATAAAGCGACATTCCGGCGCGCTTGATCTCGTCACGCCATTGCGGTGGACCGTAATAGGCATCCACGTAGTCGCCGTCGTGCTCGCCCAGGGCAAGGACGAGCTTCACATACGATTCAGCCAGCCGGTTCATTTGTGTTTTCTGCAGAAATAGAAAGCAGAGAATGAAGACCTGCTTTCACATGTTGCTCGAAAAGAGGCTCTTGAACTTCTTCGGAACCTGGAGAATCCTCTTCTTCTCGTAGTCATAGAACAGGATTCCTGTCTTCGCCCGCGCCAGTTCCTTTCCGGTTTCCTTGTTCGTTACTCTATAGATGAAATCGCATCCGTGCGATTCCATATTGCTGACCGCGATCTCAATCCGTGCGACGTCGCCGTAGAAACCCTCCGACCTGTAAACAAGTACCGCATCCGCCATGATGATGCTTTGTCCGTCGACGTTCATTTCTGTGAAGCCGTACTGACGCAGGAACTGGACCCGAGCCTCGTGGAGCAAGGAGAGGAGCGCGTCATTGCCCAGATGGCCCCCATAGTTGATATCAGTGATGCGAAGGGGAATTTCGGTGACAAACTGAAATCGCTCTGGTAACTCAAGCTCTACACGGGGCATAGCATGTTCGAGGTTTAGTGAGGATCAGCAAGCGTCGTAGCCAATATTAGGGAAAAAAGCACGCGTGGTCAATCATAATGTGTCGGGACACGGAGACCAGTTTGATTTTCTCTGTCTGCAACTTCATGGGGGGAAGACACGTAGTCGGAGGAGGAGGAAAAACGATGGTCAGATTCTTACTCTGGTTGATACTTCTCGTTCTGTGCTGGCCGCTCGCGCTGCTGGCTCTCCTCTTGTACCCCCTTGTGTGGGTTCTACTGCTGCCCTTCCGTCTCATCGGCATTACCGTCGATGCAGTATTTCAGTTGCTGAAAGCGATCATTCTCCTTCCGGCCAGGATCCTTCGCGGTTCTCCCGCTCGCTAGTCCCACTTCTAATAAAAGATCCTGTATTCAGCAAGGCACTAGTGCTCGCTTCCATTGGTACTCTCGATGACAGAACACAATATTACTTTTTGGAAGCGGCACTAGAAACACAAATGCCGCGCGCTTTTGAAGGTCCCACGAGAGGTTTTGCTGCGGGAAGCTGCCGTCCAGACGGAGGGACTCGCTACACTTTACCCACGTGAATCACCTCGTCTCCATATTTCTTTCGGATCTTGTCAATTGCCTCGAGCATCTGGGAGCGTTTTTGGTCGTCGGGGAACAATTCAAGCTCGAGCTGCGTCAGGTCGACAATGTGAGATGCTCTCACGCCCAGGAGCCTGATGGGGAGACGACGGATGTAAGCGGAGTTTAGAAGCTGGTTCATGGTCTGGAAGACCGTCGCGTCATCG
>CAZTKU010000174.1:0-5997 GCA_964614245.1 uncultured Ignavibacteriaceae bacterium | reverse complement strand
CTGGTTCGACGGCGCAGCTAGTACACGGATACACGGATTCCTTGTGAAGCCGCCCGCCTTTGACCCCTCGAGGAAGTACCCAATGATTCTGCTCGTTCACGGTGGGCCACAGGGTCAGTGGGGTGATCAATTCCATTACCGATGGAATGCGCAGATGTTCGCGTCGCGAGGATACGTCGTTGTGTTGATCAACCCGAGAGGCAGCACAGGATACGGTCAGCGGCTCACCGACGAGATCAGCCGTGATTGGGGGGGGAAGGTGTACGACGACTTGATGAGGGGCGTTGACCACGTCCAGAAGACGTTTCCTTTTGTCGATGGGAAGAAGATGGCGGCGGCCGGAGCTTCCTACGGCGGCTATATGATCGACTGGATGGCAGGTCACACTGACCGCTTCAAGTGCTTTGTCTCGCACGACGGTGTGTACAATCCAATGAGCATGTACGGGACAACTGAGGAACTCTGGTTCCCTGAGTGGGAATTCGGAGGTACCCCGTACACGAATCCTGAGCTGTACAACAGGTGGTCACCGCTGGCGAATGCCCACAAGTACAAGACGCCAACGCTGGTCGTGCATGGCCAGCTTGATTATCGGGTGGATGTGAGCGAGGGATTTCAGCTCTTCACCGCGTTGCAGCGGCAGGGCGTGAAATCAAAGATGCTCTACTTCCCGGATGAAGGTCACTTCGTAACGAAACCGGCGAACGCGGAACTGTGGCATAGAACTGTGCTGGACTGGATCGATGAGCATACGAAGTGAAGTGTGTCGAAGGCCAGGACAACAAAACCGCCGCAGGAATGCCTGCGACGGTTTTTGTTTGTTCCCACCATGCCCCGATCGATCAGGTCGAGTCCATCAACTACCCTGACCGTTGTTCTTCTTGTACTCGTAATAGAACAGGGTGCACAGCTTTCGAACACGCGCACTCTCGTCAAACTGAGCCGATTGCTTGACGGCGTAGATGCCGACAGGATCACCGATTTTGTACAGAGACAACGCCGCAACAATTCGGGCCCGCTCGTCGGTTTCGTTTCTGAGCATGTGCATCAGCGGAAAGACGGCCTGCGAACTCTTGATGTCCCCGAGCATCATTGCTGAGCTGGTGCGCAATCCGAAATTTTCCGACTGGATCCCAGTCAAGAGATTGGCTTCGACCAATGATCGATTGAGTGTTGGTCGAATGTCCTTCTTGTCCTTCGTGTCGCCTGCGAACGCGGTCGCTGTGAATGCGATCGCGAGCACGAGGGCCAATGCAATAATCAGTTTGTGTTTCATACGCCCCTCCGGAAAGATGTATGATGAGAGATGGTTAGAGTATTGAGACGCTCGTCGGTTTCTCGATTCGTATTTTGTGCACCAAGCCAGCTGATCATTGCCGCTCCGTTTGATAGGACGCCGCAAAGAACAAAAGGTTCAGAAAATGTGTCGAAAGTTGTTCCGGCTGGGGTGAAAGTGCTCTCGTAGGGGGTGGAATGTGCCCGGCGGCATGAGATGACCTTGAATTCTGCGCGAACGGGAGCCAATGGGGCCGGTACGAAGGAGCAGGTTGAAGGTTTATATCGAACATCTCGGGATATCCCCGGGGTCCTCCACTCCCGCGTCGCAGGATCAAAATCGCTTGCGGGCGTGCTTGTTTGCGTCGTGCTCAAATGGGTCATTCTCGCTGCGGTACTTCCAAGTCTACTCCTTGATTCTGTCAACGATTGTTGCCAATTTGACCTAAGCATGTCCTCCACGGCGGTCAAAGGAGACTTATGAAAACCTTAGCACTTCTCGGTTTGATGATCGTGACGATGAATAGCCTCATTAGAGCTCAACTCCAATCCGATGTCCCTGTGCCCCCTGTCGCCAAGAAGGTGGCGAAGGTCGATACGATTCACGGCGATGCGCGCGTGGACGACTATTATTGGCTGCGGGACAAGACTAATCCTGAAGTCATTGCCTACCTCGAGGCAGAGAACCGGTACACTGAGGCGATGACAAAACAACTCGAAGGACTGAAGGAGACGATCTATAAGGAGATCCTCAGCCGTATCAAACAGACTGATCTCAGCGTGCCCTACAAATTCGGCGACTACTGGTATTACTCGCGAACAGAGGAGGGGAAGCAATACTCCATCTACTGCCGAAAGCGGAGGACAATAGAAGCGGCCGAAGAAATCACGCTTGATTTGAACGAGCTGGCAAAAGGACACAAGTTCCTCGGCCTCGGCTTGTATGAGGTGAGCGATGACGGAAATCTCCTGGCATATTCGCTTGACACGACTGGTTTCCGTCAATACCAGTTCGCCGTCAAAGACCTCAGAACTGGACAGTTGTTGCCAGAGGTTGTCGGTCAGGTGAATGTTGCCGTCTGGGCAGCTGACAACAAGACGCTTTTCTATGTCAAGGAGGATCATGCCAAGCGACCGTATCGGCTCTTCCGCCACGTCCTCGGCTCAACGAAGGACGATCTCCTCTTTGAGGAGAAGGACGAACTCTACAGGATCTGGGCCTATCGCTCCAGCGACAAGAAGCTTATCTTCCTCCAGTCTGGGAGCGCTATCACGGACGAAGCGCGCTATATCCCGAGCGACCAACCCGCCGGAGAGTTCAAGATGCTTATCGCAAGGGAAGTAGGTCACGAATTCTCTGTGAACCATCGCGAGGATCTGTTCTACATCCGGACGAACAAGGGCGCCAAGAATTTCCGGCTCGTGACGGCTCCTGACGCCGATCCCCAACCCAAGAACTGGAAGGATCTTCTCTCTCACCGACCCAGCATCAAGCTCGAGGGCATCAACCTCTTCAAAAATCACGCGATCTTCGTTGAACGGGAAAACGGACTCATCAGATTTGTTGTGTACGATTTCCACACGAAGAAATCCAAGAATGTCACTTTTCCCGAGCCCGTATACTCCGCGTTTCCGAGCGCCAATCCCGAGCACAATTCGAAACTCTTCCGGTACTCCTATCAATCGTTTGTCACCCCGAGTTCGGTGTTTGACTACGACATGGCGACGGGCAAGAGCAAGCTGTTGAAACAGACAGAGGTCCTCGGCGGATACAACGCGAAAGCCTATGTCTCCGAACGTGTCTACGCCAAAGCACCCGATGGGGTGACGATTCCACTTTCCATTGTCTATAAGAAAGGGACCAAGCGAAATGGCTCGAATCCGCTCCTCCTCTACGGCTATGGAGCCTACGGAGCTTCGCAGTCGGCGACATTTTCCGTCCCGCGGCTGAGTCTGCTCGACCGCGGCGTTGTCTATGCGCTTGCTCACATTCGCGGCGGAGGCGACCTCGGAGAGCAGTGGCGCGAAGACGGTAAGATGATGAAGAAGAAAAACACGTTTATTGATTTCGTCGCCTGTGCCGAGTATCTCATCAATGAGAGGTACACTTCGAAGGAGAAGCTCGTGATCCAGGGCGGTAGTGCGGGAGGATTGCTCATCGGCACAGTGCTGAATATGCGGCCCGATCTGTTTAAGGCTGCTCACTTGTCTGTGCCATTCGTGGATGTGATCAACACGATGCTCGACGAATCGCTGCCGCTGACCGTCGCTGAGTTCCTGGAATGGGGTAATCCGAAGAAGAAGGAAGAATACACCTACATGAAAACGTACTGCCCCTATACGAACATCGAGGCGAAGGTCTATCCGGCGATGCTCATCACGACTTCGTTGAATGACAGCCAGGTGATGTACTGGGAGCCGGCGAAATACACCGCCAAGATGCGAGCGACGAGGACGGACAAGATCGTGTTGCTTCTGAAAACCAATATGGGAGCCGGTCACGGAGGTGCATCGGGCCGCTACGATGCCTACAAGGAACAAGCGTTTAATTTTGCATTCCTTTTGAGTCAACTTGGAATTTCCAGGTGAGGGAGATGGGCAGGTTGCAGCCGTTGCAGACGGGCTGAGCTGGAAGCCCCCGCAGAGTGAGGTCCTATCCACCATCAACAAGGAGGTCCTATGCAACCCGCACAGATTCAACCCTCGATACCCACACCGCAGCGCGCGCCGGTGCAGTACGCAGGATTCTGGAGACGATTTGTTGCATACCTCATCGATAGCGTTATCATCAGTTTTGCGTCTTTTGTTGTTTTCATCCCAACATTCGGGCTTCTCGGTGTTGGCATTGGCGCAGGGGCAATGGAGGAACCTGAGGCTGCCGCTGGATTTGTCCTTGCTGCGGTTGCCGCATACATGTTCTCCATACTCGTTGTGGCAGTCGCCGGATGGCTGTACTTCGCCATGATGGAATCCTCGAATAAGATGGCCACGCTGGGGAAAATGGCGATCGGCATCAAGGTAACCGACCTGAACGGCAATCGAATCTCGTTTGGTCGCGCGACCGGCCGTTATTTTGCGAAAATCCTGTCCGGGATGATCTTCATGATCGGTTACATCATGGCGGGGTTTACCGAGAAGAAACAAGCCCTCCACGACATGATCGCGAGCTGCTTGGTTGTGATGAAATAAGGAAAGCCGGTGGGTTGGGCGCCTGGACTTGATGGCGTCACTACGGCCAAGAAACGCGTGGGCACAAGCAAAAACCAACGTTTCGATGCAGGCTATCCCTGCACACTCATGAAGAAGGAGGACATCCCTTGACCACTCCCCGTCGGCATCGCGGAGTCTACAGACCAGTTTTAGTGGGTGTCGCAGTTTCCATTTCCCTCCTTTCCCTCTATGCTCAGGACTCCCTTTACATCAAGGAGCACTACAACAAGAGCGAATTCTACATCACGATGCGTGACGGGATCAGGCTCTTTACGTCGGTGTATGCGCCGAAGGACACGACCCAGCAATACCCGATCATTCTCAATCGCACTCCTTACAGCGTAGGACCCTATGGCCCCAGCGCAACGCGGAACCGGATGGTTCCTTCGATGAACGAGGCGCGCGAGGGTTACATTTTCGCGTACCAAGACGTCCGTGGAAGATATATGTCCGAGGGGGAATTTGTCGACCTCCGCCCATACAAGCCCAACAAGAAGGGCAACAATGACATCGACGAAACGACCGATACCTATGACACCGTTGATTGGCTTGTGAAGAACTTCCCTCACAACAACGGGCGTGTCGGCATCACCGGTATCTCCTATCCGGGCTTCTACACGACGATGGGCACGATCGACGCGCATCCCGCCGTGAAGGCAACATCACCGCAGGCGCCGATCGCCGATCCATTCGTGGGCGATGATGAACACCATAACGGCGCCTTCTTTCTCGCTCAAAACTTTGGGTTCTACATGTTCTTTGGCCATCCGAGGCCGGTACCAACGACTCGCACGACGTTTTCCTTCCGCCCCTGGACGATGGATTCGTACAAGTTCTTCCTCAACATGGGTCCTCTGCCGAACGCAAACAGGTCGTATTTCAAAGACAGCGTTGCCATGTGGACCAAGATGATGGAACACGAATCGCTGGATGAGTTTTGGAGGCCGATACTCGTTTATCCGCACCTGAAGAACATCAAACCTGCCGTCATGACCGTAGGGGGATGGTTCGATCAGGAGGATATGCTGGGACCTCTCAAGACCTACACGGAGATTGAGAAGAATAACCCTGGCAACACCAACATCCTTGTGATGGGACCTTGGAACCATGGCCAGTGGAACGGAGATGAAGGAGAGCGTTTGGGCGACCTCAATTGGGGCGCGAAAACCTCCGTCTGGTTCCAGGAAAACGCTCAACTACCGTTCTTCAATTACTATCTGAAAGGGAAGGGTGAACCGCTCAAAGCCGAAGCTATAGTCTTTGAAACTGGCGCGAATATCTGGCATAAGCTCGAAAGTTGGCCTCCAAAGAGCGTATCGGAGAGAAAACTCTACCTCCAGCTAGAAGGAAAACTTGGCTTCGCCGCTCCACCAAAGTCTCTCCATTCCTATTCCGAATACATAAGCGATCCAGCCAAACCCGTTCCTCACACGCGCGATGTACGGTTTGGTGTCTCACGCGATGTGTTGGGAGAAGACCAGCGATTCGCAGCGACCCGTCCTGATGTCCTTG
>CAZTKU010000173.1:0-6004 GCA_964614245.1 uncultured Ignavibacteriaceae bacterium | reverse complement strand
GTGATCGGCAACTTCGTTGAGGAATACCTGAAGGGGCGAACACCAAATCCCTGCATCATCTGCAACAGGGAGATCAAGTGGGGGGAGCTTCTGCGGAAGGCGGAAGCGCTTGGTGCCGATTACGTTGCGACAGGGCATTATGCGCGCATACGGTTCGATTCAACCCGAAACCGCTATGCCGTGTCAAAGGCTCAGAATGAGGCGAAAGACCAATCCTACGCTCTTTGGGCGTTGTCGCAACCGGCGCTGAAGAAGACACTCTTCCCTCTGGGCAGCATGCACAAGCAAGACGTGCGGAAGCTCGCACAGAAGTTCGGACTGAGAAACGCGAATAAGCAGGAGAGCTTCGAGATTTGTTTCGTCGCTGACAACAATTACGAGCGGTTTCTGAAGGAGCGCGTGCCAGACCTCGAGAACCGAGTGGCCGGGGGTAACATCATCAAGGAGGGCGAGGTCGTCGGCAAGCACCGCGGGTATCCGTTCTACACGATCGGACAGCGTAGGGGTATCGGAGCTTACGGCAAGCCAATGTATGTAACAGGGATCGACGGCGCGGGGAACGCGATTCGCGTCGGGGAGGAAAGCGATCTTTTCCACAGAGGTCTTCGCGCACGGAACCTGAATCTGGTCAGTCGCCCGGAGTTGCCGGATGGCATGCCTGTGTACGCGAAAGTTCGCTACAAGGATCAGGCATCACCGGCGAGGGTGTTCTCGCAAGGGGACGGGGAGTTTCGCGTGGTCTTTGAAGAGCCGAAGCGTGCGATCACACCTGGCCAATCCGTTGTCCTCTATGAGGATGACGACATCGTCGGTGGCGGCATTATCGAATCCGTTCTCGACTAACCAGCAGCACGAAGCCGGCCGCAAGGTCAGCCAAGTCCCGGCGGCGGCCGGGTTTCGGGGCGTTCTGAGGCTTCTTTCAGGCTGTTCCTGCTCAGTGATCGCAGCAGTCGGGAGAGAAACTTTCCTGTTCGATAGTCGTTTATCTCAAAGAATCACGTGAAACAGACCGCGGACGACTTGGGGTTAGTGGAGGCCTTTCGAAGGGGTGATGAAAAGGCTTTCGAGGAAATCGTTCGCCGGTATCAGCATCAGGTAGCAAATATCATTTACCTCACTCTGGGCAGCAAAGAGGAGGTTGAGGACCTTAGCCAGGAGGTCTTCATTCGTGTCTACAAGTCGTTGGCCCGATTTGAATTCGATGCATCGCTGTACTCCTGGATTTACCGGATTGCTGTCAATCTCTGCATCGACGAAATTCGGCGGCGGAAAATCAGAAAAGCGGTCTCGCTGGAGTTTTTCAGCGAACAGAAGCTCGAGAAGGAGAAGCGCTCCAAAGAACGTGTCACAGCGGCGGATCCGCTCCTCGCGAAAGAAAAACAGGAAGTGATCGTGGATGCCCTGCAAAAGCTTTCAACCAATCATCGAACGGTGCTTCTTCTCCGAGAGTACGAAGATCTTTCGTACGGTGAGATCGCCAGGACTCTTCGCATCTCGCGTCAAGCAGTGAAATCAAGAATCTTCCGGGCTCGCGAAGAGCTCAGGAAGTTACTCAAGGGGTATTTCAAGGAGCGATCATGACACACAAGTCTATTGAACGGTTGCTCTCGCCCTACCTCGACGGGGAGTTGCCGGAACTGCGAGGACGAGAACTGTCCGAGCATCTCCGTTCTTGCGAATCTTGCAGGCTCCGTCTGGAGGAAATGCGCACGATCAAGTTTCAGATCCACTCTGCAGCTGACGTGTCGCTTCCGGACAACTTCGCGTATTCCGTTTTGCGCGCGGCCCGGTACGAGCGGGAGGACTCACTGGTCTGGCTTGGAGCTGAACAGTTTGCCCGAAATGTGGTTTTTGGCCTTACGCTCGTGGTGATAGTTCTCGTCGGCCTGGGAACATTTCTTCAATCCGAGCCGGCTCTTCGCGTCGATCGCTATCTCGCCGGTGAGCCGGCGGATTCCCTGACCCGTCGGGTCATGGAGAATCAGGGCGAGATTTCAAAAGAAGACGTTGTTCTTGCGGCTCTAACCAAATAGGACGTGTCCCCATGGAACTGAAAACGAAGACATTCGTCTTTATTCTTGTGAGTTTCCTCCTCGGAGGGGTTGCCGGCGGCTTCATCGGAAGAACTTATTTTGCCGGCCAGCCGAGTTCTCACCGACCTTCGCGGGCCGAGGTTCAGAAACAGTTTGCTGAACGACTCAAGCTGAGCCCGTCTCAGGCGACGGCGGTAGACTCGATTTTTGAGTCGTTTCGCCGGAAATTCACGGAAGTACAGAAAGAGTACTCGCAAGCTTTCCGCTCAAAGCGAGATACGCTCAGGCTTGCGATCAGAAAGGTGTTGACCGGGAACCAGAACAGACTGTTCGATGATTACATAAGAGAAATGGACGAGCGCGAGGCAAAGCGACGGGGAAACAGCGACCGGTGAGCGCTCGGGCCTTTGGCGTGCACTACTTCGCGAATGCGAACGCACCCTGGTTGGTTGATGTTTTTCACATATCATGAATCGAGGAGCGTTGTTGAATGAAAAAGATTATCTTGTATATAGCCGTGTGTGTGATTGCCGCAGGGGCACTGGGCTATTATTTCCTCGGGAACAACAAGAAGAATGGCGAAGCCGCACCGACCGGGCAAGTGCAGCGTGTCGTGAAGGTTGAACGAGGGGATCTCAACCTCAGCGTTTCGGCGAACGGCGTCGTTCAGCCCATCAACAAAGTCGAGATTCGTTCGAAGGCGGGCGGCCAGATCCTTCAGCTGAAATTCGAGGAAGGTTCGTACGTCAAGAAGGGCGATCTGCTGGTCGCTCTTGATACGACGCAGACAAAGAACGATTATGACCAAGCGAAGGCCGACCTCGCGACGGCAGTGCAAGCGTTGACACAAGCTGAAAACAATGCTCACCGGTCCAAGGAGCTCTATGATAAGAGGCTGATTTCAGACCAGGAGCTCGACCAGTCCAAGCTTGACCTGGTGAGGGCTCAATCCCAACTTGTGAGGACGAGGGCGGCATTATCGACGGCCGAGGACAGGTTGCGCGACACGCGTGTCCTGGCACCCATCACCGGGGTCATTCTGTCGAGAAACGTCGACCTCGGACAGATCATCTCATCAGCGGTATCGAATGTCGGAGGTGGAACGGTACTTGCCACGGTTGCCGATATGGAAGAGGTGTATGTCATAACGAACGTCGACGAAGTTGACATCGGGAAGGTGGGAGTCGGGCAGCGTGCCAAGGTCGTGGCTGACGCATTCCCGGATGATTCATTCTACGGGGAGGTCATTCGTATAGCGCCTCTCGGGAAGACTCAACAGAACGTCACGACGTTCAACGTGGTTATCCTGGTGAAGAATATCGGTGGGAAGCTGAAAGCGGGCATGAGCGCATCGGTGGATATCGAGATTTTCCGGAGGCAAAATGTTGTGCTGGTTCCGAACGAAGCGCTGAAGGATCCGCGCAGCGAGGAAGGGAGGGCGCTTCTCGCTTCTCTGAAGACCGACACCACCCAGAAAGGTGGGGGGGAACAGGACAAATCGGTTGCTCAGGCGGATCAGGAGAAGAAGGAGGGGAAGAAGGAAAAAGAACTGAGCATCGAAGAACTGCGGCAGAAGATGCAGACTGCTTCCCCGGAAGAGCGGCAGAAGCTGCGGCAAGAAATGCGCGAGCGGTTTGAAAAAATGTCCCCGGAAGAGCGCCAGAGGATGTTTGCACAATTCCAGCAGCGGATGGGGGGACAGGGCACTCAGTTCTCGGGTGGCGGTGGCATGATGGTGATGCGCATCGGACCGGAGGGATCGGGTAATGAGGGAGGGGCTCGTGTACGGCGGCAGTCACAGGTGAGCAACACCGGCGAGGTGAAGGAACGCATCGTCATGGTCAAGCAGGGCGAAGAGTTCATTCCAAAGCTGGTCAAAATCGGACCAAGCAATTTCGACTATTCCGAAGTGCTCGATGGGCTCAAAGATGGGGATGAAATCCAAATCACAACCATTTCTCGCGCGAAGCTCGCCGCTGAGCAAATGGCAGAGCGTATGCGAAGCATGAGCGGCTTGGGTGGCATGACGGGTGGACGGACGCCTGTCACGACCGGTGGAAGGCGCTGAGGAGCACGCGATGAACTTCAAAGAAAGCTTTCTTACCGCTCTCGCCGCGCTCTTTGCGAATAAGTTGCGCGCGCTTCTCACCATGCTCGGCATCATCATTGGCGTGGCCGCCGTCATCACGATGATTGCGATCGGTGAGGGGGCTCAGAAGGCCGTGATCGAGCGAATTCAATCCCTCGGCACGAATCTCCTCTATATTTCACCGGGCGCACAGCGCGGTGGCGGGATCGTCATAGTTCAGTTTGGCTCGAGCATGAGGTTGAGGAATAACGATGCAGATGCCATCACGGAGAAGGCACCAGCAGTCGAGGCGGTTGTACCCGAGTTTAATCGCCAGGCGCAAGTTAAGTACGAGAATCGTAACTGGAACACGAGAATCGTTGGGACTGTGCCGGAGTATGAGGAGGTTCGAAACTCCAAGGCTATCGAGGGTCGGTACTTTACGCACTCGGAAGAGCGCGGCGTTGCCACCGTCTGCGTTGTCGGCCAAACTCTTGTCGATAACTTGTTTCCGACTTCCGACCCCCTCGGAAAGAGAATTCGCATCGCGGGGATAAACTTCGAGATCATCGGCGTGCTCGAATCGAAAGGTCAGTCCGGCTTCCAAAATCCTGATGATCAGATTATCGTTCCCCTCTCGACCGCGCAACGGCGACTCTTTGGCGTTGATTACCTCTCCCAGATTACGGCGAAGGTTGTGGACGATAAGAAAATGGATGAGGCGTTCCTCGATATCGAAAGGATCCTTCGCCGCGAGCACAAGCTCCGTGAAGAGCAGGACAACGATTTCACCATCCGGAATCAGGCAGACATCATCTCCACCTTCCAGGAGACGCAACAAACGTTCACGTTTTTGCTGGCTGGCATTGCTGCTGTCTCTCTGCTCGTCGGCGGCATCGGCATCATGAACATCATGATTGTGTCGGTGACCGAGCGTACCAGGGAAATCGGAGTTCGCAAAGCGATCGGTGCCCGCAAAAAGGATATCATGTGGCAGTTCTTGATCGAATCCGTCGTCATGAGTGTCTCGGGCGGCTGCCTCGGTATTGGCCTGGGTGTTGTGGCATCGTATCTCATAACGACGTACGGGAACCTCACGCCGATCATTTCACTCAACTCAATCACTGTGAGTTTCGTTTTCGCATCGTTCGTCGGCATATTCTTCGGTATCTATCCGGCCTGGAAGGCGGCAACGTCCAATGTGATCGACTCGCTGCGATACGAATAATCGGGAAAGCAGTGCGTTGTGCGCAGATATTCTTTGACAGCTTGCGATCCGCACCATATTCAAATTGTTGCTTGGAGGTAACTTGGCTTCATTCATGAAATATCGGAAGGCTTTCCTTTTAATCGTTCCACTCGCTGCTATAGCATTGATCCTCGTCTTGACAAGATCGCCATCCCAGGAGAGGCAGCAACGCCCATCAAGCTCCAATCCTCGATCGGGTGACGTGCGCGTCCCTGTTCGAGGCCTTGTGGTCACTCCTCAACTCCTGGATAACAAGATCGTGGCGACGGGAAGTATCCTCGCGACGGAAGAAGTGGAGCTACGCAGCGAGGTTTCCGGAAAGGTGACGCAGATACTCTTCAAAGAAGGCAGCCACGTCAACAAGGGTGATCTGCTCGTCAAGATCAACGACAGCGAACTGAAAGCTCAGCTTCAGAAGGCTGAGTCACGAGAAAAATTGTTGGAGGAAAAAGAGTCGCGGCAGAGAAGGCTGCGTGAAGTGAACGCCATCAGCCAGGAGCAATATGATGAGGTCCTGAACGACCTCACCGGAGTCAAGGCAGAGGTCGGCCTGCTGAATGCTCAGGTTCGGAAGACAGAAATCCGTGCCCCCTTTGGCGGGGTGGTCGGCCTTCGCTTTATCAGCGAGGGGAGTTACATCGATCCCTCGACCCT
>CAZTKU010000172.1:4897-6026 GCA_964614245.1 uncultured Ignavibacteriaceae bacterium | reverse complement strand
GGCTTTGCAGGACCCAAAGATCGCTTCGCACGAGCTCAAGATGACATTGCTTCAGTTCAACACGTCATTGCGTCAGTTCAAGACCTCATTTCTTCGCCTTCACAGGTCATTGCGACACCTCAACTGTCCACTTCTTCGACTCAAGTTCCCATTTCTTCAGAAATATTCTCATTTCTTGCAATGAAGATGTCATTTCTTCACCCGAAGGGCTCATTTCTCCAGAAAAGTTCTCATTTCCTGGAATGAAGGGCTAATTTCTTCACCCTCACAGCTCATTTCTTGTCCAGAAGGTTGCCTTTCAGGGCGACAATCTCGCCTGACAGTGCTTTCGAATCTGTCGGCATCAATGCCGACCTACCGATGATCTTACGGTAGGTCACCCTGAGAGCGACATTCATTGGTCTGACTCGTTCCTGAGTCACCCCGAGCGCAGTTATGTTGCTTAGACCGCGCACGGAGTCGAGGGGTGTACCAAGCTAGGTACAGTTCTCGACTCCGCTCGAACTGACGGGGGTTGTATGAACTCGAACGCAAGAGAACACAGTCACCCCGAGCGCAGTTGCCTTGGCTGATCCCGGCACGAAGTCGAGGGGTGTACCAAGCCGGGTACGGTTCTCGACTTCGCTCATCCCGACTCCCGTCGGGATTCACTGCGCTCGAACTGACGGGGGTTGTATAAGCTCGAACGCAAGAGAACACAGGACGCCTTTCAGGGTGACATTCCCGGCTGACAGTGCTTTCGAATCTGTCGGCATCAATGCCGACCTACCGATGATCTTACGGTAGGTCACCCTGAGAGCGACATTCACTGGTCCCATTGCTGCTGCATCAGGCCGGGACTGCCTGCCCGCCTTCGCCAGCTCCGTGTGGGCAGGCGGGGACTTCGTCCCGCCCACAAAACTGGCGGGCCTGCCCGCCAAGTTGTTTGGCGGGCCTCCTGACGCTAACAGGCATACTTTCTCGGAATCCGGCACTGAAGTGTCAGGACGTCCGCCAACCCCGCCGAAAATCCCGCTTCATCCCGCTTCATCCCGCTTCATCCCGCTTCAGAGACAGCGGGACACAAAGAACGTGGAGACAGCGGGACACAAAGAACGTGGAGACAGCGGGACACAAAGAACGTGGAGAC
>CAZTKU010000172.1:0-4797 GCA_964614245.1 uncultured Ignavibacteriaceae bacterium | reverse complement strand
AGCGGGACACAAGGAGCGTGGCAGCGGGGCACAGAAAACGTGAAAGCATGGCGGACAAGCAAGTCCTGACACCACTTCTTAGATTCCGGCAGGGTAACAAAAAACCCGACGCAGAAGACTACGTCGGGTTCACCTCATTTTCAAAGCAGAGACGATGTTCGAGGCTTGTCCAATCTCCAAGAAGTATTATTCTGTATTGGCAGTACTGCGACCCACTGCGTCCCCCTTCACCACAGGGGGACAAATTCTTTCACCCACATTGAGTTTCCTCTATTCCTGCTCCCGCAGCTCCCTTTCCTTAACTCTGATCAATGAATCCAGCCGGGCCCGGGATCGCTTCTTCGCCTTCATAATGCTGTCCATCTGTTCCCGCGTCTTGCCATCTTGCGATCTGAGACCTCGACTCCGGAGATTCGGATCTCCCATGAAAAACTCGAACGCTGCTTCAGGCCCATCTTTCTGCACTCGCATCATGATGCTGTCGAGATCGAGGCTCATCATGAACGATGAGTCCCGTTCGTCGAAATTTATATTGAAATTAAAGGGGCGAAGGCGCGAGCGTCCTGGAACCGTGACCGGAACCGGCGCGCGCAGCCGTACCCATGTGTCACGCGCAATCGCCGGCATTTCCTCGAACACGCGGCCAATTTCGATGGTGAATGCCTCAGAGTCTCCCGTTACCATGAGCGGCTCTGTCCGAATCGTGATATGCTTGCGAAACGACGCCTCCCGCTCCGCAATTCGTCTGATCAGTCCCCCGAAGCGCATCCTGATTTCCGGCTGAACCGCTGCAATCGCGTTGAAGTGTCGACGCAGGCTGTCGGTGTCAAGCTGGATTTGGCTGACCATGAGAGTATCGGGTGTCACGACAATCATACCACTGGTGCGTTGGGTTTGCCGGAACTCGTGATAGATCCTCTCGGGAGCTTCAGAGGTTGCGCGAGATGTCGTGATCATATACGGAGCCTTCCTCAGCTCGAGGAACTTCTCAAATCGAACGCGCTGTGGCGGCTCCAGACTTGAAGCGATGCCCGACAACATCATGCGGTTCAGATGCATGATATTCGGGTCGATTGCCATACCCCGGTCTTCTGCGACGAATACGGAAGATTCAATTCTCCGGCGACCGATCTCGAGAACCGAATCAATCGTCTCGATCTGACGCCGGGTCGGCCTGATTTCGTCGACAAACTCGCTCATCGTCACCTTCGGTATCGCTTCGACGGATTTCTTTCCGACGTCAATTCTATATCCACGGTCGGCGCTCTCGTCGACTCGAAGGGCGGTTTCCGCCTTCGCATCGAGAGGCAGCGCGCCAAACAGTGCGAACTGAAGAGCCTGGTTCTTGCTGACATTCGAGAAGAGCGGAAAGAGCGTGCCTTTCAGCACGTTATCCTGCACTGCCTTCTGTACCTGCTCCGATTGACGGCTGACGTAGTCGATGACGCTCGTGCGCTGCTGAAAAAGCAGCAATCCAACGAGTACAACCGCGACGACGCCCGTGACATACACGAGCGGAAGGTATCGACGGGGGAACGGAAGGAGATTCTCCTGCTCCTTTTCCTTGCGCTCAATTTGGCTGGAGAGGCGGGTCCAAAACCCGAGCGTCTCCGGAAGGCGCTTCTTCGACGCCAGCAGCTTCTTCATCGATTGCAGTTCCTGAAGCTCCCTCGCTGCCTCAGGATTTCCAGCGATGAATTCCTCGATCGCTCTGGCCTGCCGTTCGGTGAGCTCTCCATCGATGTACTGGGAGAGCATCTCGGAAAGCTCTTGTTTCGATCGTGGTTTCATACTACGTTCGTTCCTCCAGTAGGGGCTTCAAGACATTACGCAGCGACGCGCGTGCACGAAAGAGTCGCGACTTCACCGTCCCAAGCTCGCATTGCAGCACCTCTGCGATCTCCTCGTACGAAAGCCCCTCGATGTCCTTCAGGATGATCACCGTGCGGAACCGCTCGGGTATCGATTTCAACGCCGATGCAATCAGCTCCTGAACCTCATTGTCACGCGGCTCGACAGTGAGCTTCGACGCCAGCTCGTGATCGGACGAGTCGAGCAGCGTTTGAAGCGAGAAGAATCTCCGGATTTTCCGCCTGCGCAGCTCATCGCGACTTTTGTTCACCGCGATCCGATATAGCCACGTATAGAACGATGACTGGAACCGAAATTTCGGAAGAGCCTCATAGGCTCTGATGAACACTTCCTGGGCCAGGTCATCTATGATATCAGGCTCGTGGAAGATGGAATAAATGAGATTCTTGATGCGTGCTTGATACCGTTCCACCAAAACACGAAAAGCACTCCGCTCCCCCTGCTGGAACAGAGTAATGAGAACTTCGTCGCTCTTCTCGTCGAGAGCGGTGTCCGCAACCTGCGCATGCGACGGGCCAGCCCGACTTCGGTCTGGCGGGCCGGCCATCTGCTTCGGTATGTGCCCGGATTCACTCATATAGACGGTTGAAGCGCCTTTCATGTTCCTGCCCCCGAATCACTCCGAAATCCGTTATTCCTTGTATACAGAAGCAGACACGAATATGTTTCACACGATGCGCCGCCCGCATGATACCGTGCAAGGCTCCCAGAAACAAGAAACTCGCACAGGCAAGTCCCCTCGGGCATGCATCGGGTCCTCTACCCATACGAGTCTCGAAATGCTGATAACTGAAGTCACGCACCGCGTTAAGAATTTTGCCACAAAGGCTCCCCCCCTGCCCTTATCGATCAAAGTAGGCGGGCAGGTAAGTCACAAAGAAGAACCAAAAAGGACAAAGGCAAACTCAATTTTCCCTTGGTGCCTTGGCGACTTTGTGGCTGAAAAACCATCCGTGCGTAAGATCGGCTGATGAGATAGAATATCGCTAAACTGCCACTGCGTTCAGCGGCATTGGCTCAGGCGCTTTCACCCGTTTCTCGAATTCGTCGCGAAAGCGTCGAACCATCGATTGGACAGGCCAGGCAGCGGCATCGCCGAGCGCACAGATCGTATTTCCTTCGATGTTGGTGGCAACATCCATAAGGAGATCGATGTCCTCCCGCCTTCCTTCGCCTCGTTCAAACCGCTTCAGAACCTTCCAAAGCCATCCTGTTCCCTCCCGGCACGGCGTGCACTGACCGCACGATTCGTGGTAGTAGAATCTCGCAATCCGCGTGATCACCCTGATCAGATCCGTATCCTCATCCATCACAATCATTCCGCCGGTTCCCACCGACGAGCCGGCGGCCTTCAACGACTCCGCGTCCATGCAAACACCTTCGAGCTGATCGCCGCGCAAGATCATGGTCGATGATCCGCCGGGGATGACGGCCCTGATGCCTTTGTTGCCCGGGACGCCTCCGGCATACTTGTAGATGATCTCGAGCAGCGGCACACCCGTCGGCATCTCGTAGACGCCGGGCTTGTTCACGTGTCCGCTGACGCCGACAAGGATGGGGCCCGGGTGCTTGGGAGCGCCGATCTTCGAGTACCACTCCCATCCGTTGTTGATGATCACCGGGACATTGCTGACGGTTTCGACATTGTTGATGGTCGTCGGATAAGTCCACAATCCCTTTTGTGCCGGGAAGGGAGGCTTCACGCGCGGGTAACCGCGACCACCCTCGATGGAGTTCATCAGCGCGGACTCTTCTCCGCAGATGTACGCTCCGGCCCCCTTGTGCACGATGACTTCCGTCGAGAAACCGGATCCAAGGATGTTCTGCCCGATGTAGCCCTTGCCGTACGCATCCTTCAGTGCCTTTTCGATCATCTTGATCCACTTCCCGTACTCGCCGCGGACATAGACATACGAGATGCTGACGCCCATCGCGTAGGCAGCGATGAGCGTGCCTTCGATCATGAGATGCGGATTGAACTCAAAGATCTGCCGATCCTTGAACGTCCCCGGTTCGGCCTCGTCACCGTTGACGCAGAGATACTTCGGCCTCGCCGACTGTTTCGGCATGAAGGTCCACTTGAGACCTGTCGGGAAGCATGCGCCACCCCGCCCCTTGAGTCCGGACTTTTTCACTTCCTCCGTCACATCTTCAGGCTTCATCTGTAGAGCTTTGCGGAAAGCCTTGTAGCCTCCGTGAGCTTCATAGACGTCAATCCTGTGCAGGTCTTTTATTTCGGGAAGAATATATTTTTCCATCGAGCTAAGCCGCGACTTTCACAGTCGTAAAAATAGGACTCTCTCTTAATCTGGATTTCGTTGTTCGCCTGACAATCGCGTCGAGCTTTGTCGGCATAGGAATTGGATCACCATCTTTCTTCATTACCACCAGGAATCCCTCAATCGCTTCTTCCGCCATTTCCAAAGCCTCTTCAAACGTATCACCTTCTGTCACACACCCCGGCAGATCTGGCACTTCCACTGTGAATCCGCCGGCTTCGTGATCAGGGAGAAGCACAACCGAGTACCGCAGTCTCCTCATTTTTCATCCTCCTCTCGACCGACTAGTCCTGCGTGCTTCAAAATGCTTCGGACAGTCTTCGACTTCAACGATTTGTTCGCGTGAACTGGCACAGAGATCTTTCCAAGTTTCACTTGATGTTTCAAGTAATGATGACTTCCTCGAACGCCCACCTCGATCCAACCATCTTCTTTGAGAATTCGAATGACATCCCTACCGCTGACGTTTCGGGCTTTCACTTGAGCTTTGTGACGATCGCGTCCACTTCGTCGGGAGTCAGATTCTCATAGTACTCTTCGCCGACGGCAAACATCGGCGCCGTTCCACACGAACCCATGCACTCGACCTCTGAGAGCGTCCACTTACCATCTGTGGATGTCTCGCCCATTTTGATCCCGAGCCGCC
>CAZTKU010000171.1:0-6060 GCA_964614245.1 uncultured Ignavibacteriaceae bacterium | reverse complement strand
GTCCTGAGCAGCTTCGGGATGTCAATGACCCCTCTTCCGATTTCCACGGTCGTTCCTTTGACATCGGCCGAACTGACATCCTTAATATGGACGTCCAGAAGTCTGTCGAAGAATCGCTCGACTTCCGCAGCCGGATCGAGACCCAACCGTCGTGTATGACCGACATCGATGCAGAGGCCCATGCGTTTGTCCATCTTGGCGATAAGCGTGTAGGCACTCTCGGGACTCGGGTACCGCTGATCGGTGGGACCGTGATTATGAATCGCCAGAGCGATATCGGTTTCCTTCACTTTCCGTTCGGCGAGCTCTAGCAACGGTTGCTCTGGAACGCCAACCAACATTTTGAGTCCCGCTGCCTTCGCATACGCGAACGCACGGTGGACTTCCTCCTCCGTTTTCATGTACACCACACCGCATGACGAGAGCTCTACGCCGGCACCCTTCATCTTCTCAAGTGCCGTTCTGATCTCCTCATCCGAGCTGTTCAACGGCAAATGCATGTCCTTCAGCGTGAGCTTCTTGAGGCCGAGCCGCTTTGTCATCTCGATGGTCTGGTCAAGCGTGAAGGCACGAAACGTATAAGATGCGATGCCGAAATCAAACGGTACTCGTATAGTGCCGGCTGAGCTCGGCATATCGCGTGCGAGAGCATTCGAAGCGGGAATCAATCCGGCGGCAGCGGCGACGCCGGCCGCCTTTAGAAAATCACGTCGACTTTGATCGCTCATGCTATTTTCTCCAGTCTAAAAAGTTCGGATCTTGATGTTGCGGAAAAAGACCTGGTTGCCATGATCCTGCAGCAGGATGTGCCCCTTCTCCGCTTCCCCGAAGTCTTTCCTGTCTTTGAACTTGCTTTCTGCCTTGTGAGCGAGGAACTCTTTGCCGCCACGTCTGAATTCAACGACTTTCACGCCATTGAGCCAATGCTCCACGTGCTTCCCCTTTACAAGAATCCGCGCATGGTTCCACTCGCCGATGGGGCTCACCTTCTTGTTCTTCGCGGGGATCACATCATAGAGTGAGGCAAGCGTGCGGTTCCCATTGATGCCCAACTTCGCATCGGGATGCTTTGCGTCGTCAAGGAGCTGGTATTCGAGCCCGATGGCCGAGCCCGGACTCTTCGGTTGTTGCTCGGTGACAAAGTACTTGATTCCGCTGTTCGCACCCTCGGTCAATTTGAAATCGACGACGAGCTCAAAATTCGCGTACTCGCCCGCCGTCACGATGTCGCCTCCATTGGCTGCTTCCCCCCCGCCGGATGGCAGAACGATCAACATGCCGTCCCGGATTTCCCACCCCTTCGATGGAAACGAATCCCGGTATGCGCCGCGCCACCCATTCGTTGTCTCCCCATTAAAGAGAAGTCTCCATCCTTCCTTCTTTTCTTCTGCTGTGAGCCAGTTCGGTTCCGTTGCATCCTTCTTCGTCGTCTGGCAGATCGCCAGGCTCATCGAGAGGATGCCCATCAGTACAAACAATCGACCAACACGGGTCAGGATAATTGTGGCACGATTCATAATCCCTCCTCGAATGATTCCCCCTGGATAGGCTGCACGACGATCGCGCATAGAGACAAATGATGCCTGCGTCTTCCCGCCGAGATGAAGAGTCCAAGCTACTCCATCAATCCCCTTCTCTTCAACAGCGGCTCGATTGCCGGCTTCCGGCCTCTGAAGTTCTCATACATCTTCATCGCATCTTCGGTTCCACCCCGTGAAAGGATGTTCTCGCGGAAAGCTCTTGCCGTCGCCTGATCGAACAGCCCCTTTTCCTTGAACGCCTCAAATGCGTCGGCATCCAACACCGCGGCCCAGATGTAGCTGTAGTACCCCGCGGAATATCCGCCGCTGAATACATGCGCAAAGTAGGGACTCCGGTAGCGCACGACGATCTCCGGCATCAGCTGGATCTTCGTCAACGATCTCGTTTCGAATGCGTTCGCATCCGTCGGCTCCGTGCTCGTCAGCGTGTGCCAATCCATGTCAAGGAACGAGGCCGAGAGATACTCGACCGTTTCGAATCCCTGGTTGAACTTGCGGCTCTTCTGAATCTTTTCGATCAACGACTGGGGGATGACTTCACCCGTCCTGTAATGGCGCGCGTACATCTTGAGCACCTCCGGCTCCGATGCCCAGTTCTCCATAATCTGCGATGGCAGCTCCACGAAATCACGCGGCACGGAGAGGCCCCTGTAGGTGACATTCGAGAGGAGTGAGTGCAGCGCATGGCCAAATTCATGGAACAGCGTTTCCACCTCTTCAAAACTGAGCAGGGCAGGCTTATCGCCCGCGGGCCTTGAGAAATTGCCGACGTTGTAAACGAGCGGTGTGATGAAGACGTCACCCCGTCGTTCCTGTCTCCGGAACCCGCTCGACCATGCACCAGCCCGTTTCCCCGGTCGCGGATAGTAGTCGGTGTAGAAGATGCCGATGTGAGAGCCGTCGCTGCGCTTGACCTCGAAGACCTTGACTTCGTCGATGTACCTTGGAATATCGTTCCGCTCGACGAACCGGATGCCGTACAGCTTACTCGCCACTTCGAACGCACCCTTGCGCACGTTGTCCAACAAGAAGTACGGACGGAGCTCGTTCTCGTCCAGATCATACTTTGCTTTTCGCACTCTCTCTGCGTAGTACCACCAATCCCACGGTTCTAACTTGAACGATCCTTCTTCTTTCTCGATGAGTCCCTGCATCTCGTTGCGTTCTTTCCTGGCATTCTTCAGTGCGGGCTCCCAGAGCTTGTTCAGGAATTCGTACACAGCCTGGGGGTTCTTCGCCATGTTTCTCTCCAGCACAAAGTCGGCATGGGTTTTGTAACCAAGCAGATTGGCCCGCTCGACCCGCAGCGCGGCAATTTTCGAGACGATCACCTTATTGTCGTACTCGTTGTTTTGGTCGCCTCTCATGATGTATCCGTTGAAGATCTTCTCTCGCAATGGTCGGTTTGTGGAGTATTGGAGGAAGGGAATCATGCTCGGCTTTTGAAGTGAAAAGACCCACTTGCCTTCGAGCTTGGATTTCTTTGCGAGGTCTGACGCTCCATCGATGACGGTCGGCGGAAGTCCCGCGAGGTCTTCCTTCTTGTCGATGACAAGCTTGAAGTTGTTCGTCTCTTTCAAGACGTCCTCGTCGAACTTCAGCGACAGCATCGAAAGCTCCCCGTTGATTTTCCGGAACCGCTCCTTCTGCTCGGGAGAGAGGTTTGCTCCCCCTCGCACAAAACCCTTATACGCATCATCTAACAGCCTCGCCTGCTCGGTGTTCAAGCCTAATTTGTCGCGTTGCTCAAACACTGCCTTGACTCGCTGGAAGAGTTTCTCGTTCAGATTGATGTCGTCACGGTGCTTCGCCAGCAGGGGCGTCACCTCGTTGGCAATCTTCTGCAGCTCGTCGCTTGTGTTCGCCCCCCGGAGAGCGCCGAAGACAGGGTTCACCTTGTCGAGCAATCCGCCACTTCGGTCGAGGGCTTCGATCGTGTTTTGAAATGTCGGCGGTTGCGGGTTGTTGACAATCGCATCGATCTCCTGTTTCTGCGCCTCCATCCCCTTCCGGAACGCAGGCATATAATGGTCGAACTTGATGAGATCGAACGGCGGAGTCTTGAACGGGGTGGTGTACTCGGTGAAGAATGGATTGCTGCCGGCTGCATCCTTGCCTTGCTGCTGAGCGGCAGAGAAGGCAAGCAAACAACAGCACGCGCTTGCGAGTAGCAGGATTTTCATTGTGGACCTTCCTTTTTCTTGATTGTTCTTTTCGCGTAACTGCGGGATGTCAAATGGAAAAGCCGCAATCTGAAGATTGCGCCTACCGGAATTTTCCCTCTAGCTCGCATCAACGGTAGCCGCAGGCTTCAGCCTGCGTACTTCAGCAGATATCAACACCGCAATCTGAAGATTGCGCCTACCTAGATCGCAACAACGGTAGCCTGCGAACTCAGAAGCAGATGTCATTTCCGCAATCTGAAGATTGCGCCTACCTAGATCGCATCAGTAACCGCAGGCTTCAGGTCGGTTCGTGCAGGAATGCTCCCGTCTTCGCTGGGACTGAAATAGAACCTGTCCTCCTTGCTTCTGGGAAATAGTTTTCTGTACGGTATCTGATAGAGATGGTCTACGATGAACGTGAGGTCGTCCTCTGTTGTGATCCAGTCCTTGTCAAAGATTCCGAGGTCGACTTTTGCATAGCCCCTCATAGTGAGCTCCGTCCGGTCATTTGTGAACAGATTATAGAAAAAGGGATAATACGACATCACGAGCTCTCTGAGACTCCTGTATTTTGCCTCTCTGCCGAGCAGATTCTCATCACGAGATTTTGCCACGGAGCCCCATCTGCCGTTCCGTTTGTAGACGAAGACGATATGGTCTATATCACGCGCTTCCATGCAGACGATCAAGGGAGGGTAGTTGTGCTGCGTCATGATAGCGGTCGCTGTCAGCGCGCCTTCGAGGCAATGTGCCTTCTTCTCTCGCACGACCCTTCTAAAAGAGCGCCAGGTCTCATGCTCTTTCTCCGTCTCATCCTGATTATCGTAAGCAATGTCCTTGATCAGGAATTCCTGCACCTTTTGCGGCGTCCTGAGCCTGCGTATCAATGCCAGCTCTTCTTTCGTGAAAACTGGTCTGACCATGGCGTTTGGAGGCTGACGGTCTCGAGATTTACTTGAGATGCTTGATCACCTTTCCTTCTTTCATCACGAAAAAGATCTTCTTTAATGCATGGATATTCTGCAATGGGTTCTCCGTTGTGGCGATGATGTCGGCTGCAAGTCCCGGCACAATTGCACCGCGCTCTTTCTGAATCTTGAACAACTCGGCTACATTCGTCGTCATGCACTTCAGAATGTCGGCCGGTGGCACCCCAGCGGCCACCCACGTATCGAGGAAATCGAAGCTCATGTCCGCACGGGTCTTGCCCGGCAGGTCAACCACCACGTCTGTCCCGAATGCCATCTTCACGCCAATTTTATATGCACGCCGGAGCCTGTCAATGATTTTGCCGGACATGTTCCCCGCATCATATCCCATCGCTTCGAGATGCGCCTTTGGGAAATCCGTACTTACTAAGAATGTCCCCTTCTCTTTCATGAGGTTCAGCAGCTCATCGGACAAATCAAATCCATGCTCGATCGACTCCGCGCCGGCCAGGATTGTATTGCGTGCGGGCTCTCCACCCAGTGCATGAACGGCAACTGGCAGGCCAGCGCTGTGTGCCTCCTCCACTGCAGCCCTGATTTCTGCCAGAGAGTAGTGGAAGCGATTTTCATCTGCCACGAGTTTGATTGCGTTGACGCCGTAGTAAATGTTGCGACGCACGGCTTTCCGGACTTCGTCCGGTGTGTCGGCGTCGATGTATTCGTACTGCCAGATGGGTCCCATCTCGGGCGTCACATCGTGGGATTGACCGCCGAAGGGAGCGATGATTTTTCCCGTCGCAATCACCGTCGGGCCGGGGATCCATCCCCGCTCGATTGCATGTCTTATGTCGATTGCAGTGTAGTTGGCATCGTTGCCGACATCTCTCACCGTCGTGAAACCTGACTCCAGCAGGAGCCGGGCATTGTGAGCACCGAGCAGCGCACGCAGTCCCGAGCTCTCGTGAAGGTAAGACTTCTCCAAATTGAGCGACCCCAGAGGAAGGTTGAACGTAATATGCATGTGCGCGTCCATCAGGCCAGGCATGACCCAAGCGTCCATGAGATTGACCACCTGAGCATCCTTTGGAATTTCTGTCTTTCCACCGACCTCACTGATTTTCCCTTTGGTCACTAAGATAACCTGGTTCTTTGCGACGCTTCCCGTAGCCGGATCGATGAGATTCCCGGCACGGATGGCAATCACTTGAGCCCATGCATTGAGCGTCAAGACAATAATTCCCACAAAGATTTGCAGCAAATGCTTCTTCATACGACCTCCTATATGTTGTTCACTTCGAGCAGAGAGTAGTTAAGGAAGATCTTGATGGCGGATGAGCTTCGGATCGTGGGCCTTGAAGACAACGTCCTTGCCGCCATCACCAAGCTTCTTCAGGATCCGATACTGAGAAATCGTTTGACCGATCA
>CAZTKU010000170.1:2902-6075 GCA_964614245.1 uncultured Ignavibacteriaceae bacterium | reverse complement strand
CCGCTTTGCACGACCTCGAGATCGCTTCGCTCCACTTCAACATCGCTTTTCTCGAACCGAAGTTCGCTTCGCACGACCTTAAGATGACATTGCTTCAGTCGAAGACTCCATTTCTTCGCCTTCACAGGTCATTTCTACACCTCAACTGTCCACTTCTTCGACTTAACGTCCCATTTCTTCAAAAATATTCTCATTTCTTGCAACGAAGCGGTCATTTCTTCACCCGCGCAGCTCATTTCTCCAGAAAAGTTCTCATTTCTTGGAATGAAGGCGTCATTTCTTCACTCTCACAGCTCATTTCTCCTTCAGAATTCTCATTGCTTAGAATACAGACCGCATTGTGTGACCGCGAGTTGTAATTGTTTCAAGAAAAGGCGGATTGCTTCACCTGAGCAAGCCAATGATCAAGGTCGCAATCGCATTGCTTGATTCCGCCAGTGCTCTGACGAGTTGCGCCTCTGAAGCTCAGCCTCTGCTCTTCTTGAATGCTTGTGCACAACGGCTTGAAGCGCCCAATGAGTGCGTTCCGACGGAAACCGACGGAACAAGAGCGAAGAATGGTCGGGCAACGCGCCCATGGAGTCAGCCTGAAATGCGGTCGGGCGGGCGACCCGACCTACACCTCCACTCATTTTGCGCCGAAGTTGTAGGCAAAGCCGAGCCAGGGGATAAAGGGGAATCCGCCCCAGCCTTTGGATGAGCCAATGAAACCCAAATCGGCGGCGAGGCTCTCACCGAAGAACCGAATGCCGAAGGAATACAGGAAAATGTCCGTTCCCGGCGGAAACCAGTTCTCAGTCAAGAGCTTTATGCTGTTCGACACACGTAGCTCGCCTCCCAGCATAAGTACCGGCTTGTTCGAAACTTCCCCTTCGGCAAAGCCCCACCCCAATCCTGCCGTCACTGCTGCGTCGTGACTCCCGTACGTGCCCACACCATAGACGATCCCAAGCCCCGAAAAATCGGTCCCTGTCGCATTGATGTAGAGCATCCCGGCCGAGATGTCAGCATTCTTCAGATGAAGCGGCGTGACCTTCGGAGCGAGGTAAAAGATCTGCTCTTTGAGGCCGGGAATGAGTGAAACTCCACCGGCCAGTGAAAGGAAGTCCGTGGCGCCAATCGCGACGAAAGGGAAGAAAATCTGATAGGCGGAGAAGTAGCCCTGCCCTTGTTTGAGGGCGCGCGCCGTAGGGGCGAAGAACAGGCGCGTGTTGTTCGGATCGAACCGTCTGTATTCGCCGGCAGCGATCTCTCCCGACAGCCGCTCGAGTTCTTTGATCTGTCCGCGCGGGATACGCATCGAGACACCCGAGAGTGTCTTGAACTCGACCTGCGACGAGTCCTCCGCTTCAATCGTGCCGATCACTTCAGATCCATCCTTCAGAACGATCTTGTGGGCCTTCTTGGCTGAAGATGTGTCTTGCTGTGCTCGGGCGGTCCGCAGGAGAACGAGCGTGCAAAGAAAAGCAAGGAGAAGAACCGATCTCGATCGCATACAGGTCTTTCCTTTGTGAAGTGTGTAATCGTACGGTGCGGGAGTCGCGAGGAAGTTAGGGAATGTCGAAGAGAGATGCAACGAGCACACTCTTGCTTGCTGATTGTTGGCCACCCCGACGCCAGCCTCTTTTCTCAATCGTGGAGCGAAGACGGGAAGAGTTCCAATCGAAGTACAGTTCTCATCTCCGTTCTCCTGCTCTTCGAGCGGGAACACTCGGCTGCAACTGACTCTGTCTTTTCTTGAACTTTCCAATTGCTTTTCCGGTTCCGGCAGAGTACGTTACCAGGTCAATGAAAAAGGAAAAAGTTGAAACTAACAAAGTGAGAAGCAAGGAAGTAGGAAGTAATGAGTGCTGAGTAGAAAGCGGCAAGCCAAACGTGAGAAGCAAGAAGAAGAACATAGCGACTGTCGAAGCTCCTGATGCTGACGCCCCCAAGCTGGCGGACGGCGAGCCTGGGAAGAAACTCACGAAAATCATTATCCGCGGGGCAAGGGTACATAATCTCAAGAACATTAATCTTGAGTTGCAGCGGAACAAGCTGGTCGTTGTCACGGGCGTGAGCGGGTCGGGAAAATCAAGTCTTGCCTTCGACACCATCTACGCCGAAGGGCAGCGACGATACGTCGAAAGCCTCTCCTCCTACGCACGCCAGTTTCTCGAGCGAATGGACAAGCCGGATGTGGATTTTATCCAGGGCATCAGTCCGTCCATCGCGATCGAGCAAAAAACCTCGACACGCAATCCACGCTCGACGGTCGCTACAACCACCGAGGTCTACGACTACCTCAGACTTCTCTTCGGTCGCATCGGCCAAACGTATTGCCGCGCGTGCGGACAGCTGGTGAAGAGAGACACGGTATCCAGCGTCGTCGATCACCTTCAGCTCGAGCCGGACGGGACCAAAGCCTACGTCACCTTTCCACTGCATGATCACCCTGGGCACTCTCTCAAAGAAGAATTCGATGCGCTCAAGAAGCGCGGCTTCTTCCGTATCGTCGTGAACGGCGAGCTCATCGACCTCAACGAGACGGGCTACAGAAGCAAGAGCAAGAAGGGCATCCTCGTTCTGGTTGATCGCCTCGTGATTCGCAAGAACGAAAAGGAAAGCGAGACTCGCCTGGCGGATTCCATCGAGACGGCATTTGTCGAGGGGGATGGCTACGCCCACGTCTATCTGCTTGACTCGAAGCAACTGCTTCATTTTGCGCAACATTACGAGTGCCAGAACGACCGGATTCGCTATGAGGATCCCGACCCGAGAATGTTCTCTTTCAACAACCCGGTCGGGGCCTGTCCGAAATGCCAGGGATTTGGCCGCTCGATGGGCATCGATATGGACCTCGTTGTACCAGATCCCAACAAGTCCATTCGGCAGGGGGCCGTTCATCCCTGGAACTCCCCCCGCTGGCGCGAGAACCTTCGAGACTTGCTGAACATCGCCCGCGAAGCCAACATCCCCGTCGACGTTGCCTTCAAACAACTGACCCAGAAGCAGCTTGATGTCATCATGAACGGCTTCAACGGCTTCGATGGCATCAATAAGTTCTTCAGGTTTATCGAGCGGAAGTCGTATAAGATCCACTACCGGGTATTTCTCAGCCGCTACCGCGGATACACCACGTGCGACGAGTGCGGCGGGTCGAGGCTGCGCAAAGACGCGCTCAATATCCGCGT
>CAZTKU010000170.1:0-2802 GCA_964614245.1 uncultured Ignavibacteriaceae bacterium | reverse complement strand
CTGTACGTGCTGGATGAACCCAGCATCGGCTTGCATCCAAAAGACAACAACAAGCTCATCAATATCCTGAAATCTTTGCGGGACGTCGGCAACAGCGTCCTTGTCGTTGAGCACGATGAAGACATGATTCGCTCTGCGGACATCGTCGTCGACATGGGTCCGAGAGCAGGCGAGCACGGCGGCGAGGTTCTCTTCTGCGGGGAGGCTGAGAATCTGGTCAAGCACGACACCTCGCTCACGGCCCAGTACTTGAACGGAAAGCTCTTCATTCCCAAGCCAAAAAAGCGGCGCAAGGACGTCGAGCAATCCATTTTCCTCAAAGGAGCTTCGGAGCACAACCTCAAGAACATCGACGTGCGCATTCCTATGGGGATGTTTGTGTGCGTGACGGGCGTGAGCGGATCCGGAAAGAGCACACTTGTCCATGAGATCCTCTACGCGGGCATCCAGAAGATGAGGGGGGGCTTTGAGGGGAGTGTCGGCAGGGTTGGCTCGATTGAGGGTGCCGAGTACATTGACCGCGTGGAGCTTGTGGATCAATCACCGATCGGTCGTTCGCCGCGCTCGAATCCCACGACGTACATTAAGGTGTTCGATCTTATCCGTGACCTCCTCGCTCATACGCAGGCAGCGAGGATCCGCGGCTTCGCGCCTGGCCACTTCTCGTTCAACGTCCCGGGCGGTCGCTGCGACGTGTGCGAGGGGGACGGATTCCAAAAGATCGAGATGCAGTTTCTTGCCGACCTGTACCTGACGTGCGAGTCGTGCAAGGGAAAGCGCTTTAAGCAGGAGGTGCTGGAAGTCCGCTACCACGGGAAGAATGTTGGTGATATTCTGTCCATGACGGTCACCGAAGCCATCCAATTTTTCGCTGCACACCCGGATGGTCGGAGAGTAGCCCAGCGCCTGAAGGTGCTGGACGATGTCGGACTCGGCTACCTGCGTCTTGGACAGCCCGCAACGACACTCTCCGGCGGCGAGGCACAGCGCATCAAGCTCGCGCTCCATCTCACCGCATCGCAGTCAGAAGGGCGGATGCTTTTCGTATTCGATGAGCCGACGACAGGGCTGCATTTCGATGATATCGCGAAACTCCTGAAGTGCTTCGACGCGCTGGTAGAGGCAGGTCATTCGCTTGTCGTCATTGAGCACAACATGCACGTCGTGAAGTGTGCGGATTTCATCATCGATCTGGGACCCGAAGGGGGAGAGGCTGGGGGGCAAGTCGTAGCAACCGGGACCCCGGAGCAGATTGCGAAGTCTGATCGATCGTACACCGGCCAGTTCTTAAGAAAGTACTTGTAGGACAAAATTTCATTTTGTCCCCCTTTCGCTCCAGGCGAACCGCGAAGGGAGCATTTTCCAGGGTAACGAGTGTGAATGCCGGGAACAGCGATCCGGCTCCAACGCACGCCACGAGCTCGGGCCAGGGGAAAGGCAGCTCGCCCGCCGCGCTTTTTGGCGGGGATGGGGTCATCATCTGCACTTGCCGATGGCCGTACGGACAAACAAGAATGTCTGTCTACCCTGAGATTGGTCGAGGGTCGTCTGCGGCTTTCCCGCTCTCTGGCGGCGCAAATCTTCCGAAGGTCCTGGTTGGATCTGAAAACCTTCGCAAGGCCTGTGTTCACCTACCGCTGCATCAGCTTGATGTTGCCTGATTCCGTCTCGATGTTAATTGATCCTGTGCCGGTGCCCATCTTACCGGTGCCGTACGCACCGCCGCCCAACGATTTCACTTTGATGGGCAAGTTGCATTCAATCTGACCGTACGTGGCCTCGAGGGAGACTTCTCCTGAATAGCCGCTTGGCAGCGAAACGCCCGCAGAACCGTACTGATTCTTGATATCGATGTGCGTCGGCACCGACTTGAGCTGGACCTCAACGGGGTTGCTGCTGTTTGTGATCACAACGCGTTGACCCCCCAAGCCGCGGACGATCACCGTCGAGTATTGTGACGTTGAGTTCCAATCTCCGGAGATATCTTCTGCAAGCACACGTCCACTCTCTGTGGAGAGTTCGACGCTCCCTTTGATCCTTCTCAAATCCATCTGAGAGTAAGGATTTTCGATTTTCAGGTCCCCTACGGCATCTTCGAGCGTGAGCTTGCCAGATTGGCCTTTCACGTAGATTTCTTTCGAGGCTTTCCCGCTGATGGAGCTCGCTTCGACCGTCGAGTAGTCTGCATCGACGCTCAGGCCTCCGGCTTCCTTCACCCGAACCTTGCCGCTGCTCGTCCGAATATCCACCATGCCCGTGATCTTGTTGGCGGTTATTGTGGAATAGTGTGAATGAACAGTCAGGCTGCTTTGAAGGTCGTCCACTTTGATCGTTGCGCTCTGTGAGTTGATCGTGAGCGGCTTCGCCATGCCTCGGATCGTAATCGTCGAATAGTTTGCGTCGATGGTACCATTACCGTTGAAATCCTCCACTGTGATCTTGGAGCTCTCCCCAAGAAGGTCGAGGGAGCCCCCGCATTGTTCCAGTGTGGTCTTTCCATAGTTGTTTTCGATCTCCTGCACCGAAGAACAGTTTTTGAGCGTCAGCGTATTACTCGTTCCGAGAAGTCGCAGGGGTCCTTTCATGTTCTCCAGCGCAATCGATCCGTATTTCATGTCCGTGGTGAAGGCGTTCGACTGCGGGAGATAGATCTCTCCGGAGATCTCCTTCCGGACGCGCCAACCGGAGAAGAAGGATTTGAAACCGCTCCAGAAGGACTTCCTCCACGATCCGTCCGGTTCTCGAAAGGTCACGACGAGCGCCTCGGTCGACTGCTTATCGGTAACCGAAACGCCGTCGATG
>CAZTKU010000169.1:0-6086 GCA_964614245.1 uncultured Ignavibacteriaceae bacterium | reverse complement strand
TTCGAATGTCAATTCAAATTCCATAATGGATGTAAATTTGATAGAATTTGATCCCGTTAGGGATCAAATGTTTGTAGCAGAATTCCGTGGCGGAAATTTGTTGTCCCGTCAGGAACAAAACGGGGGCATGGCAATTAATGGCGAATTTCGCTGTCACCTGATTTGACATTTCGTCCCTACGGGACTACATGCTGTTTCGTTTGGTGGTTGCTATAAACATCTTGTCCCTAACGGGACTCAAGAGGCGATATGAAATGAGCTCACTCTTGCCGCTCCGTAGGAGCGGAATGTCGACAGATTGTCCCTAGAGAAAGCGATTGAGCCCCAGCGGGGCGGTATGTCAGATCTTCAAGGAATCTGAATCGTCTTGGTAAGCTGGAAAAGACTTCTACGATTGCTATAAGGGTCACGCTAGGAACGATTTCGTGCAGGCACGCGTCCCTCTTGAGGGCATGATGCCCGCAGATAAACAGAAGGAGCACAGCCATGAAGCTCTTCAGAATCATCCTGCCCCTCATCATCATTCCCTTTGTTGCGTTCTCTCAAACCAACGTCGATCGGCTGGTCAGGGCTCTGGACTCTCTGACTCTCTCTTCCTACAACGATTGGAGGGTCAGTCCCGATTTGAAAACCTACAAACCTCTAGGCGATCCGACGCAACCCGGTTTCGATGACTCAGCTTGGCAAACACTGAGGCTGAACCAAAGCATCTACCCCGATTCGTGCTGGATCAGAAAAGAGATTGCTTTTCCGGCGAAAATCCTCGGCAAGCCCATCAGCGGACCGATGAAGCTGATGGTATCCGTCGATGACTACGGGTTCATGTGGGTCAACGGGGTCGCGAAAGGGCATTTCCCGTGGGATGGTGAGTTTGAGCTGACGAAAGATGCGAAACCGGGCGAACACTTCTTGGTCGCGATCAAAGCCGTGAACACCGGCGGCCCACTGCGGCTGATCAGGGCGGAGATTGCCTCGGAAGAGCTGAAGCCCCTCCGAACGCTTATCGAGAATTTCTCGTTCAGCCTCCGCGTCGGCCAGAAGCTGCTGAGCTTCGACACGTATCAGACGAGCTCCAGCCAGCGCGTCGACCCGGGCATCGATCGATCGACAATGGATCGGAATGAGAAGAGAAGGCTCAATGACCTGCTGCAATCGATCGCCGCCAGGGCTGACTTGCGTCCACTGATCGAGGGCCCGCTGGACCGATTCGAATCGTCTCTTGCCGGGCTTAGAAAAGAGCTGAAGCCCGTCGCCGAATATGCGAAGCGGTTTACGCTCTACTTCAACTCAAACGCTCACATTGATGCTGCATGGCTCTGGCGCGAGAAAGAGACGATCGAGGTATGCAAGAACACGTTCGCGTCGGTGCTGAATATGTTCAACGCACGGCCTGATTTCACCTACACGCAGAGCTCAGCTGCGTACTATGACTGGATGGAGCGTCTCTATCCGGATTTGTACAAACAGATTCAACAGCGTGTCAAAGACGGTCGCTGGGAGATTGTCGGCGGTATGTGGGTGGAGCCCGACTGCAACCTGCCGAGCGGCGAGTCGTGGTCGCGACATCTTCTTTATGCCAAACGGTATTTCAGGCAAAAGCTCGGCGTGGACGTGAAGATTGGATGGAATCCGGATTCGTTCGGTTACAACTGGAACATGCCGCAGTTCTACATCAACGCCGGTATCGATGCGTTTATTACGCAGAAGATCGGCTGGAATGACACCAACGTCTTTCCTTATCGACTGTTCTGGTGGGAGGGTCCCGACGGCTCCAAGGTGCTCAGTTATTTCCCGTTCGACTATGTCAGCGAAGTCAAGAATCCTTATCAACTCGCCGATTGGTTGAGACAATACGAGGCCAACACAGGCTTCACGAAGATGATGGTGCTCTTCGGTGTCGGGGATCATGGAGGCGGGCCTTCGCTGGAGATGATCGACCGCATCCAGCGGTTCAAGTCGCTCGATATCTATCCCACCATCGAATTTGGCAACTCCGCGACGTATCTGAACTGGATCATGCAGCATGATCTGAGCACGTTGCCAGTCTGGAAAGACGAGCTCTACCTTGAGTATCATCAAGGAACGTACACAACGCAGGCGAAGATGAAAAAGTACAACCGCGCTGGCGAGACGCTGATGACCAACGCCGAGAAGTTCTCATCCCTGGCAGCGTTTGCGGGCGGGTCGTATAACAGCACGGCGCTGGAGGAAGCATGGAGGAAGCTCTTGTTCCTGCAATTCCACGACATCCTGCCGGGCTCCAGTATCCGGGAAGTGTACATTGATGCGAATGAGAAGCACCTGGAAGCTCAAGAGATCGGCAAGTTCGAGCTTGAACAATCGCTTCAGTATCTCGCGCGCCAGATCAACACGTCGAAATTCCGTCAGGGCCTCCCGGTGGTGGTGTTCAATCCTTTGTCATGGGATCGAACGGATATTGCGAGGGTAAGACTGCCAAAGGGTGATGCGGCAGAGTATGCTGTGTTCGATGATCAGGCCAAGGAGATCCCGTCTCAGACTGTCTCGACGGGACGCTATGTGAGGGACTTGGTGTTTGTTGCCGAGAAGGTCCCGTCCATCGGTTACAAGACCTACCAGATCCGAAAGCAGAAGGCCGCGTCGCAGAAGAGCGCGCTGATGGTTTCGGAGTCGAAGATTGAAAACGAATTCTTCCTGATCAGCATTGATCCCGAAACCGGCTGGCTCAAGAGCATCATTGACAAGCGCAACGGGAAGGAGATTCTCAGCGGACCCGGCAACGAGCTGCAGCTGCTCGCCGATTATCCGACGGCGTGGGATGCCTGGAATGTCGGGCTCACAGGAGTGAAGTATCCATCCACCTTCCGCAGAGTTGAAATCGTGGAAAACGGACCGGTGAGAGTTGTGTTGAGGTTGTATCGGGATTACCTCAAGCCGGGGACGAAAAAGGATTTTCCGACTGAGGATTTCCCGACATCGTTCTTCACTCAAGACGTGATCCTGTATAATGGGATAGACCGCATTGATTTCAAGACGGATGTCGATTGGTGGGAAGAGAAGACCTTCCTGAAGGTCGCATTCCCGCTCTCGGTGAGCGACACCGCTGCGACGTATGAAATACCGTATGGGACGATCCGGCGATCAACGCAACTGAGGGATAGTTGGGAGAAGGCGAAGGTGGAGGTCCCCGCACAGCGCTGGGCCGATGTCTCACGGGGAGACTACGGAGTCAGTCTTCTCAACAACTCCAAGTACGGTTACGATATCAAGGGAAACACCATTCGGCTCTCGTTGTTGCGCTCACCGAAGTGGCCGGATCCGACGGCGGACCGCGGCAAACATAGCATCGAGTATTCACTCTACCCGCACAGCGGCACGTGGCGCGCAGCCGGGACCGTTCAGCGGGGCTATGAATTCAACAACCCATTGATCGCCGTGATGACCGATGCTCGCAAGGGAAAATTGCCGGAGACAAATTCGTTCGTTCGCCTCAGTCCCTCCAATCTCGTTCTCACCTCGATCAAGAAGGCAGAGGACTCCGACGCATGGGTGATACAATGGTACGATGCCGGAGGTGAAGAATCAGAGGCAACGCTTCTGCTACCCCGGGTACCGAAGAACGTCGTGCGCACGAACTTCCTCGAGGAGGAGGGATCCCCGGTCGCAGCGGAGAAGAATCTCGTGCGCGTGAACACCAAGAGATCATCAATCGTAACTTTGAAGGTGTATTTCTGATAGGGCAGCCTGAATGCGATCGAACTTCTAGCTGCTGAAGATTGACCGTCTCAATGTGAGAGGCTAGCGCGGGGTTCTGACCGCGTGACCAGAATCAACGATAAGTCGGGGGAAAAGAGTTTGATTTGGTGAAAAGAGATTCCTGAGATCTTTGCCCGGCTTGTGTTCTGGTGGGAGATTTCGGGAATGTTCAAAGAGGGAAAGGGGAACAACTATGGCGCGCAAACTTGCTATCATCTCGGTGTTGCTGCTTGCCGTTGTCGTGATCGGCAGCTCCGTCGCGCAGGCCCAGACAGTCTCCAGGTTGTTTCTACTCAATGCCAAAGTGGAGACGACTGGGAAGATCTATCTCAGCTGGACGAAGCCTCCGGGCGACTCGGTTCAGTACTATCTGCTGTTTCGCGCCCAGATGCCGAACTCACTCGCCTTCACACGCATCGACTCGACGACCAAGAACGAATTCGTGGACATACCGGTTGCCGCCTCGAACTATGTGGCGTACGTGTACTACGTCGATGCCAGGATGAAGGGCGGATCGACGTTGCGCAGCAACATGGCATTGGTGAACATCTGGCCGAAGCCTCAGACCGATGTTGTGCGAATTACCTCGGAACCGGTGAAGAACGCCACCGTGCGAGTTCTCTACATGTACCAGGTCAAGGCGGTCTCGTCGGATTCCACGGCGACACTGAAGTATGCGCTTTCGCTTCGACCGTCCGAGATGTCCATTGACCCAACCGGTCTGATAAAGTGGACTCCTCAAACAAGGGGGATGTTCAGAATCGTGGTGGTGGTGACATCAAGCAAAGGGGGGAAAGCCGGTCAGGAATATACGCTGACGGTGAGTGGATCGGCCGGCACGATCGCCGGAACAGTCACGGACACCATAGGAAAGCCGATAGCGAAAGTCGTAGTGAAGCTTTACGCTCGCAAACTCTCTGTACTCAGCAACGTTTTCCCATTCGAGTATTCAGCCGTCACGGACTCACTCGGTAAGTATTCCATTGGCAAGCTCGACTTTGGCACCTACCTCGCTCGAGCCATACCGATGAGATCAGACTACCTCGAACAATGGTATGATGGAAAGGCAAGTGCGGACAAGGCGGATCCGATTGAGGTTAAGGACTCGATTCCCGTTGCCATCGACTTCAAGCTCAAGGCCAAGGCAGCCATTCCGAAGTACACCGTGTCGGGAACAGTCCTTGACGAGTCGGGAAACCCGATTAAAGAATCCTGGGTGGTGTTCTCGCGGGCAGGCTTCAGCTTCAACTCCAGTAAGCTCGGCGGCGACGACTGGTCATCGCAGGACGATAATCGGGACCTGTTTGACATGGAACAGCTGCGGATGGTCACGATGTCAGCGGGGATCCCAAGTACGGGGACGGGTGGATCGGCTGAGGTCAATGACTTCCGGCTCGACGGAACGTCAGAGTACGTCTTGAAAGTCAGGGTCGATTTGGAGGGGAAGTATTCCGTAACGCTTCCACAGGGATCGTATATTGCGTTCGCCTTTGCGCCGGGATATCACAAGCTCTTCTACGACGATCGGAGCGATTTCCTGTCAGCCGACATCATCAAACTGACGTCCGACCTTACGGAAATCGACTTTGTTCTCAAGGCTGTGCATCCTCTGGCGACAGGAGTGATCAACGGCTCGGTTGTGGATACGGTGAGCGGGGCCGGTGTGCCAGCTCGAGTTGTTGCCTTCCGAGCTCGCGCCGTTGGACATGATACGCTCCTGGTTCCAAAGGCCTATCACACCGATACAGACTCCACGGGCGCATTTTCCCTGAAGGAACTGCCGCCCGGGGACTACATCGTTCTGGCTATTCCACTCGGCCATTTCACACCGTCGTACTACTCCACGGCGGGTCCGACGACGCGCTGGAAGGATGCGACGAAAGTCAACGTCGATGGCAACAACGTTGCGGGGATAACGATCTTTGTCAGGCCGGCATTCCGCTCGGCGACGGGGTACACCTGGATTCGTGGGAATGTCCGGTCTGCTACCGGCACGTCGGGCTCGCTTGGGAAGCGGCATGCCCTGGTCGGCATCGAGGGATCCGTCGTGTATGCAGCCGACAACACAACCGGATTAGTTGCGGGGTACGGAGTGACAGATGCAGACGGAGCGTTTGCGATCACCGAGCTTGCTCCGGGTTCCTACACGCTGAGCGTCGATAAGATCGACTATGATCCTGCATTCGGCGCGGCGAATCCGACCTATGACGCTTCCGGCAATCCGGTACCGGCAACGGTTTCGCTCGATATGACGGTGACGGATGTTGAGGAAAATCCGATCGTGCCCACCGGGTACATGCTCGGGCAGAATTATCCAAACCCGTTCAACCCAACGACGAACATTGTCTTCT
>CAZTKU010000168.1:0-6246 GCA_964614245.1 uncultured Ignavibacteriaceae bacterium | reverse complement strand
CAGTTTCGAATTTAGATCCTTCGAGTCTTTGTGACTTCGTGGCAAGAAATATGGGTTTTTCCGCACTCTGCTAGGAACGAAGAAGCAGTCCGGCAGAATATCGATAGAAAAATCCATTAATGCTGATGCTGTCGAATGAACATTAGGGCTCAGCGGCAGTTAGGATTCTCTTGAATCCCTCGGAGACGACTTCGGATGGGGGGAGCAGACTCACCACGAGACACGATTTCTGTTCGAAATCAAACAAGTTGCCGGGGTGGACAAGGACATGATGGCGCTGGAGCAGTTCCAGTGCCCATTCTTCATCTGAACGAGTCTGCGGCAGGCGCAGAACCGCGTTCCATCCACCCTCACAGTGAAGCACGCTCACGCTCGAGTATGGCGCACATTCACTCTGCAGCATCTGATAGTTGCTGCGCACACGATCGCGGATCTGCTGCGTTACAGGCAGAAGGTGCGTCAACAGAGACGGCAGAGCATGCTGAACTGGTGCACCAGTCGAGAGAAAGAGGTCACCAACCATCTCCAATCGCCGTATTGCTTCGTCTCGTTCCTCGGGAGGGCCGGAGACCACGATCCAGGCCAGTTTCATTTGTGGGAGCCCCAGAAGCTTGGACAGGCCGTTGAGTGCGAACGTGAGCACTTCGCAGTTCCCGGCAAAGCTCGGCGCCCGCCGGCCATCAGCTTCAAAAGCGAACGGTCCGAATACCTCGTCGACAATCAACGCAGCGTGACGTCGCCGGGCAAGCGTCGAGATGGCCTCGCGCTCCTGGACTTTGACAAATGATCCTGTGGGATTGTTTGGATGGACCAGCACCAGAGCACGTGTGTCGCGGGAGAAGCTACGCTCAATCGTTGAGAGGTCGACCTGCCATTCACCATCGTACGCGAGATGGTAGTGGCGTGATGTGACATCGCTCAGTCGGCAGAGATCGTTGAAGAGCGGATAGCTTGGTTTCGGCACAAGCACGGACTCTCGTTCATTGCAGAGCAGGTGAAACAAGAAGGAGTACCCTTCGCTGGTGCTGGCAGTAAGGATGATGCATTCAGGTTCAATCGTGATACCGTGCGTACGATAGAAATCGACCACGGCAAGTCGTGCGGAGGAGAGCCCCTTGGGATCGGGTTCGTACACCAATGAGTGTTCTGTGGAAAGGATCTTCAGGATGGTATGGGGATGGTATTCGAAATGGCATCGGGTTGGGTTCGATTCCGTCAGATCGATGATCTCTTCACCCCGCTGGCGCTTTCTTTGCAGGAGACTGAAAAGCCTACTCGATCGGAGGTCCCAGTTTGTGCGAGAGGAAAACATGGCGCGGTTGATGCCTTTGCGGGAGTCAGGAGACAGAATCCAGAGGCCGGGAGACTGGAGTGAGGTGGCAGAAGTCAGTTGTCAAGAGCCGGCGTGGGCAGAGATCAGCCTGCTCCTTGTATCTGCAATCCGGATTCTGGATTCCCATTTCTTTCTACATATCTGCCATTTCCGCTTTCTTCTTCGACTTCCGATAGCGTTCGTTATGGTCCAGATATTTCGTGCGGAGTCGGATCGATTGCGGCGTCACTTCGACATACTCGTCATCGCTGATCCATTCGATCGCTTGCTCGAGCGTCAGAATACGGGGCGGTTCCAGGCGTATCGCTTCGTCAGAGCCTGAAGCTCGGATGTTCGTCAGATGTTTTGTCTTGCAGACGTTGACGACCATGTCATGCTCGCGGGAGTTTTCACCCACAATCATCCCGCCATAGACCCGCGTTCCCGGCTCGACGAAGAACGTTGATCGCTCCTGCAGCTTCCACATCGCATAGGCAACAGAGATACCGTCCTCGAGCACGATGAGCGCTCCACGGGAGCGATGCTCGATATCGCCTTTGAACGGCTCATAGCCGTGGAAGTTATGATGCAGAATGCCTGTCCCCTTTGTCTGCGTCATAAATTCCGAGCGGAACCCCAGGAGCCCCCGTGCCGGCACAATGAACTCCAGCCGCGTGTTCCCCTGAAACTGCAGCATGGTTCTCATCTCTCCCTTCCGCTGACCCATATTCTCGATCACCACTCCCACATATTCATCAGGCACATCGATAATGACGTGCTCCATAGGCTCACAGAGGACATCGTCAATCAGTTTGAAGATGACCTCCGGCCGCGAGACCTGCAATTCAAATCCTTCTCGCCGCATGGTCTCGATGAGAATCGCCAGATGAAGCTCTCCTCGACCGCTGACTTTGAACACATCCGGAGAATCCGTGAGCTCAACCCGCAGGCTGACATTGGATCGCAGCTCCCGGGCCAGCCGTTCCCCCAGGTGGCGGGTCGTGACGAATTTTCCGTCTTGCCCGGCAAACGGTGAGTTATTCACCATGAAATTCATCGAGAGCGTGGGCTCTTCGATGGAGACAAACGGCAGCGGCGCGGGATCACGCGCATCGGCGATCGTCTCCCCGATATCGACATCCTCCATCCCGGCTACAGCAATGATTTCGCCGGCGCTTGCCTCTTCGACCTCGATTCGTTTCAGTCCGTCGAACGTGTAGATCTTCGTGACCTTGGCATCATCAACGGTTCCATCGCGGCGGGCAACCTTCATTGGTGCGCCGAGCTTAATGGTACCTCGAGACACACGACCGATCCCCAGTCGCCCCAGGTAGTCGTTGTAATCAATCGTTGTCACGAGCATTTGGAACGGTAATTCCAGTTCGCCGGGAGGAGGTGGGACTCGCTTGACGATCGCCTCGAAGAGCGGTTCCAGGTTGTCGCTGGGATCGTCCAACTCCCGTTTGGCAATGCCCTGTTTTGCAATGCAGTAGATCGTTGGAAAATCGAGCTGGCGGTCGTTCGCACCCAGGGAGAGGAACAATTCGAAGACTTCATCAAGGACTTCGTGAGGCCGAGCGTCCTTACGATCGATCTTGTTAATCACGACGATGGGCTGAAGATCCAACTCCAGAGATTTCTTCAAGACGAATTTTGTCCCGGGCAGCGGGCCTTCGGCCGCGTCGACAAGCAGCAGCACGCCGTCAACCATTTTGAGAGTCCGCTCCACCTCGCCTGCAAAATCGGCATGTCCCGGCGTGTCAACGATATTTATCTTCACAACCCCGCCACTCTTTGGCTTGTAGAACACGGCAGTGTTCTTGGCAAGTATCGTGATGCCGCGCTCGCGCTCCAGCTCGTTCGAGTCCATGACACGGGTCACGACCTCCTGATGGGCACGAAACGTGCCGGTCTGTCGGAACATGAAATCAACAAGTGTGGTCTTCCCGTGGTCAACATGCGCGATGATCGCGATGTTCCGTATGTCCTCTCTTCTCTTCATACATCCTTAGAGAACGGTCTGATGAAATCTCCAATGGGCAGCGAAACAACTGCGCCACTGTCAATGGTCAGAAAAAAAATGCCTCGGGTTTCATGTTCCAACCGGAGGCTTAACACGCCTATTTGTTCGTCAGGCTCTGCAGTAAGGTAAGAAAATTTTGCCGAAAATGAAATGCTTTGCTTCCGCTTCGCATTCTGATCTTGCCTCGGTGCGCGATCCTTACGAACCGGGCTTGCGCCTCAGCCTCTTTCACCGTATCTTGAGACCCGCAAATCAATCGATAGATTTCACTTCCCAAAGAAGGAGATATCATATGCGTCAAGTCGTTCTTGCACTTCTTGTTGTAGCACTTTCAGCAGGAGTTGTCCTTGCTCAATCCGCTCAGTCGGAGACTGTGAAGCTTTCCGTCACCGGCATGCATTGCGACAATTGTGTGCAAAAGGTGGATAAGGCCCTGCGAGGTGTCGAAGGCGTGAAGGATGTCAAAGTCGATCTGAAAGAGAAGACCGCTGAGGTCGCTCTTGCTGCAACTTCGGTGAAAACCGAGGCCCTCGTCAAGGCTGTAAGCGATGCGGGATTCACGGCACAACTGGCCAGTGCTGCTTCTTCGTCGACAAAAGCAGAGAAGTGCGCTTGCTGCTCGGGAAAGGATGGCCACAAACAAAAGGCGGGGGCAGGCAAGGACGAGGATTGCTGCAAGAACATGAAGAAAGCCGACAAAAAGAGCTAAAGTTTTACCTGACGTTTTTTTCCGGCAAGAGTCCGTCAAAGAAGCCGCTGCGCGTAGATGCTGCAGCGGCCTTTTCTTTACCTTGAGTCAACCCGTTGTCGGTACTGCCACTTATATCAGCATCTGTAACGACAACGAATCGCCACGACTGCTTGTTTGCACCTGACGACGTGTTCCTACTTTGATAGGCGAATTCTGGTAGTGGTGCAGTTTGACGGTGGGAAACGAGGGAGTGGGCAGGAAAAAAGACGTAGAGAAAGCAATTCAGACGGGTGGAGGCTTAATGGGAGACGCCAGTAGAGCGCGAATGTCGTTTGGTGTGTTGGGGCTGTTAAGTACAGCCACCTTAATCATGCCAAATAACCCTGTTGGAATGCATCCTTTGTTGGAGTATCCTCGGGCAGATATTATCCTTCTTTCTGGAAGCAAATACAGATCATTACAATTGATATAGCCAATGGAATTTGACTGGGGGCAGTTTGTGGGTGTAATCTTCACCATAGTCTTGTATGGCGGTTTTGCATTTGGCCCCTCAATTAACTTACAACGTTCTACTACCTTGCCAGCATCCTTTGTAGCACAAAGGTAAACAATCTCTCTGCTGTCTCTTACAAGAAGCACAATTTTGGGATGTGGCGGTTCGTCCCATGCGGGATCAGAAACAAAATAGAAGAAATCCCCTTGGGACAGACTCATATTAAGCGGTTAGCGCTCTTGGCAAGCTCTTCCCGCAAGATATTCTTTTGAGAAGGCGTTAACGGTGGGAACGGGTCTTTGAATCTAAAACGTCTGATGTCCGGTGTCTGCACTTGTTCATCAAAGAAGTCCGCAAAATCTATTTCCTCTCTGCCCTCTGGATTCTTCTCAAACCGCGCAGCAAATTTAGCCCATTCTGGATAGGCGTGAACCACCTTTGTAAGTTTATTGAAGTCAAGATTACCAAATCTTGTCAAGGCAAACTCTAATGCTTCAATGTCGGACGGAGAAAAAATATTGGTTTCAATTTCCTTTTCACCAAGTCGCATTTCATTGGGTTTCGAGCCTCTGCGGACAAAACCCTCGCCAGTAGTGAGTCCCTTACAAACATTGTATAGGAACGTTGCCACTGGGCCAAGCTTCATCGCATAATACTTGTCGCCAGTAACTGGACGAAGATACTTCCGGATGTGATAACGGTCTGCAATGAAAATGAGCTTGAGAAGTTTTAATCGACCAATATTACCCCCGCATCCACGGATAATATATGCTGCGGAAGAAAGAGCTTTCTGTTTGTTGAGTCTAAACACGATGGGTCGGTGGGAGATTGGCATCATAATAATATAACTTTGCAAAACTGTCAACAAAATTACGATACGACATTTTTGTCGTATTGTCAAGCCCCATTTCACGCTGCCTCTCTTTTGACGTATTCCCGACCAAGAAGTTGCTCCCATCCCCAAATATGCTTCGTAACTCCCGCCCGCATCGCCGGAGTAATTCTAAGCGTTTGATGAATCCTCATGAAATCATAGTGGAAGAAATGCAGTGCAACTGCCGCTTTCAGGTTTTCCAGTTTCTTTGAGAAAGCATTTGTGAGCCGCGTCAAACGTCTCATGTTCATTCGCATCGTCAGGTTTTGACGTTCAATGTGACTTGTAGAGATTCTCTTTTTGATCGGGTTGCCAGTCAAGACTTGTAGCGTTAGGCTATTGATCTCAGGTGGACTATAGCGCTTCTCTCCCCATTGATCGTCTGCGTACTGTTTGTGAATCTGTGCATAATCTATTTCTGTTCCCCAAACGCTATCAACCGCATCGGTGTACCCGCAAAAGGAATCCGTGGAAAGTTGGAAACGCGTTGCTATGCGGTAGTTCAAATCTCGCATAAACGAGTTAGCATTTTTTCCTGTTCTTTTCCCCACAAGAAAACACGGGACTAGTTTCGTATCGGAATCCATCGCAACGAAGATATATTGATCTCCGAGTTCACCCGCGCGCTTTTCTTCTTCTGTGCATTGCTTCTGCTTCTTGCCCACAAAGCACCAAATTTCATCTACCTGGATGAACCGACTATGAAGCCCCACGAGTTCTCGATCTAACATATCTTGTGCCCGTGTGCCCGCCTCATAAAGCAATCGCAGGATTGTTCGCTTATTCACACCCGTCATTCTGGGTATAATGCTCAAAAAGTGTTGCTGGTTTTATCTGCAGACGAGATAAAAAT
>CAZTKU010000167.1:0-6270 GCA_964614245.1 uncultured Ignavibacteriaceae bacterium | reverse complement strand
CACTCATTTCCCCGGCACGGTCCCCCATTGCATCGAGGGCACAGAGCGTTGTCCGCCACAAACACGACTTTTTTCTCAGTCAGTGGACCCCATCGCGTCGGACTGCATTCACGAATCGGCGGATAGAAGCCGATGACCGGAGTGCCCACGGCCGCGGCAATGTGCAGCGGGCCCGTTGAGTTTGAAATGAAGACATCAACCCTGCGAAGAAAGGCGGCCAATTCCTTCAACGAGAGCCGGCCAACGAGGGGAATCGCCGCACCTCCCGCAACAATCATGACGCTCTCGACAAGGACTCGTTCATTCTTCGCACCTGTCACGATCACTTGATAGCCGTCGGTGCGAAGGGCTTTCGCCAACGCCCCGAAGTTCTGCGGGCTCCAATCCCTCGCCGATCCGCCACTACCCGGATGCAGCACGGCAACCGGACTGGAATTCTCGATACCGAGGCTTCTTTTCACATTCTGGGCGACCCGTTCCGTCTCAGCACCAATAGCCAAAATCGGCGAGAGAACCGTTTCACCCCCACACCCGATTGTTTTCAGTAATGCAAGATTGTACTCCGCTTCGTGCTTCTCAGCTGTTCTCCGATGTTCATAGACCCTTCTGTTGAACAGAAACGAATACCAGCGATATCCCGTTCCGACTCGCACCGGAATGCCTGCTAAGAACATCAGGAGCGCAAGCCGAAGAGTCGGGTGCGCAACAACGACCAGGTCAAATCGGTGGGATCTGAGTTCCGAGAGCAAAAGGAAGAAGGTTTTCGGCCTCCCATCTTGGTCGTGCACAAGCAGTTGATCAAGACCTGCGTGACCTTCTGCGAGCTCCTTGGTGTATGACCGAAGAAGCATGGAGATTTTGGCCGGAGGGAAAGAGGAACGCAGGACGGTGACCATCGGAAGTGAAAGAACAACATCACCGATCCGGTCTGTTCGCACGAGGAGCACATTCTTGAAATGACGTTCTTTCACCCCTGAGAGCTCGATGTTCACTCGTCAATATACGGGAAGGTGCTCTCAGTTTCAAGAAAGGAATGAGATTGGCCGGGTTGAAACAAGGGGGTGAGAAGGAAGACGTAAGATGTAAGACGGAGACGAGAGCGCGCGTCGGAACAGGACGCCTGAAGGTGATATTCCAATGAAGAAAAGGAAGCAAAATCATTGGAAGATGGCAAACGACAGCGAGCAGCGATCGTATGAGGAGAGATCAAGACACAAAGACCTTGGCGACTTCCAGCAACAGCGACGGCTGATTCCAGACCGCAGTCCTGAAAATCCCGCCTACGGTTCGTTTCTCTTCGGGCAGCTTGCAGGCATTCTCGCAGAGTTTGTTCAACGTCTCATCGGAAAACTCGTAGATAACTTCTTTGATCCGATAGAACACCTCGTGCCGCCAGCCGAGACGCTTGTGCCAGCGCTTTTCATACTCCTTCAGATGCGAGCGATCGTCCTTCTCCAGGGCCTCCGCGGCAACCTGTCCGGCAATCATCCCACCGATCATGCCGCTGATGATACCGCCTCCAGAGACCGGATTGACCTGGTGCGCAGCATCACCGACCAGCATCACGTTGCCTTTGACGATCTCATCGCACGTCTTCGCACAAGGGACACCGCCTGCAATTCGAGTGAGAACTGCCGCGTTGGGGTATTTCTTCTCGACAAATTCCTCCAACCATCGGATCGCTGCCTTCTGCTTCGCACACTCGACACTGATCCCGATACCCACGTTCGCTGAGTCCTTCCCCTTCGGGAACACCCACAAATAGCCCCCTGGTGCAATCTTCTCGCCAAGATAGAAATCAAGGATGCCTTCATCAACGGTTACGCCCGTGAGCGTCATTTGAGCGCAGCTTTCCATGTCGCGTATGTGGCACGTCGTGTCAATTCCCGCCCATTTCCCCACACGACTCTCAACGCCATCAGCACCGATGACGATCTTAGCACGAAGATCGACTTTCTGATCCTTGACCAGAGCACGCACACCCGCAACCTCTCCGTTGGACTTGATCAGGTCATACGCGTAGGCTTTTGTCACGATCTCCGCCCCTTCCCTGGCAGCTACTTTCGCCAACTCGTAGTCAAAGATCCGGCGTTCAAGGACATAGCCGATTCCATCCAGCCTCGGGACAATTGAGTTTCCGTTGGGAACAACGATGCGAAACTTGCTGACAGTCGCGGCGATCCATCGCGGATCGGGTTCGATGAACTGAACAACGCCCTCATGGCTGACCGCTTCACCGCATCGCACCGGATAGCCGACATCCCGGTCTTTTTCCAGCACCAGGACGGATGCCCCGCCGGCAGCCGCAAATCGAGCCGCCGTGGAACCCGTGGGACCGGCACCAACTACTATGACATCGTAGATATCCTTCATATCAAATAGAAAAGGAATCAAAAGGATGGTGGGTATTCCTGCGGAAGCGACACGGATTTCGGCAGTTGCTCGATCCCCTCACGATGGAACTCGATCACTTCCCACGGGCAGGCCCAAACGCACTTCCGGCAGTTCGTGCACCGCTCGTCAATGATGCGGATTTCCGCTTCCAACAGCTCAATGGCATCCTCGGGGCAAACGCCGACACAGCAACCGCAGAAGTCGCATTTCCCCGGAACGATGTGGATCATCAAAGGATTTGTGCGTGGCAAGTTCGGTCTCAAAAGTGTTTGATGCGATTCGTTTGACGACTCTTGCTAAAAATAGTGAGAGGCTGCCAGATAATCAACGAGTTTCAATTCGGTGCGTCGCCGATTCCCTTCGAAGAACTCGAGCTAGGCTGACTTGAAGAACTGTGAGGTCTCCACCTCCATCAGCTGTCTCATCAGGTCCTGGTGACGTTGAACGATGGGTTTGGTATCCTCGCCACGTTGCGACGCTTCCTTCAGAAGTCGTTGGTTTTCGGCAACCTGTTTCTGCAAGTTTTGCTTCTTCAGAGCAACGATTGCTCCGCGCGCGATCGTCCAGGCGTCGGCTTCCTGAAGCTCTGCCTCCTCGTTTTGCCACCTCTTGCTGATCTCGTACTTACTCAACACGACGTCGGTGATGATGCTCTTCAACTCGGGATTGTCAATTTCGTGAAGGAGGTCGGTCACATTGACGGGACCCCGCTCATCGAAGCGCGAGAGCAGCAACTCAACGATGGTTCTGATCTGAGGTGACGCGAGCTCGGAAATTGTGATGTAGGAAAAGATAAAATTGATGAGATCCGATTGGTGCTCAAGGACAAGCTTCAGGATGTCGCGCTCGGCAGCTGGGATTTCAATCCGTTGCATCGATACCGCCGACGCACCACCATCGGAAGTTGTGTGCGCGCGCAAATCCTGGGCTCCCATTCCCACCGTTGTCCCTGGTGCAACGCGCGCTCGCTCACCGAGCCAGCGGTCAAGCTCCCGATACAGGACCGACTCATAGATATCATACTTCGATGAGACATCTTTGATGTAGAAGTTGCGTTTCAACTCATCCTTCATCTTGGCAATGGATTGGACGATGGAGCGGACAGCCTGTGCCTTACCTTCCGGAGTGGTGAATGCGCCCGAGCGGAGAAATTGCTTCGCCTTGAAGTCGATAAATGACACTGCCTGCTGTGCAAGATTCAAGAACTCTTTGCCTCCAAACTTCCGGACAAAAGAATCTGGATCCTCTCCTTCCGGAAGCTGCACAATCGTCACATCAAGGTCCTGTGCAAGCGCAATATCCATTCCTCTTACTGTCGCGTTCGAGCCGGCAGAGTCAGCATCGTAAACCAGGGTCAACTTCTTGCAGTATCGGCTGATCAGTTGAACCTGTTCCTCTGTCAACGCCGTCCCGCTCGACGCGACGACGTTGTGAATCCCGGCCTGATAGAGCGAAATCAGGTCGGCATATCCCTCTACCATCAGAGCATTCTCTTCAGAGCGAACGGCATCTTTGGAATGGAAGAGCCCGAACAGGATCCGGCTCTTGTTATAGATCAAAGTCTCCGGCGAGTTGATGTACTTACCGAGCGGGTCGTCTTCTCGAAGCTTCCGTGCACCAAACCCTATCACTCGCCCAGACGTTGAAAAGATCGGAAACATCGCACGGCCGCGAAAGTAATCGTAGTCTGTTCCGTCGTCCCGCGTGCGGATCAGCCCCGCCTTCAGGAGATCATCGCGACTAAATCCTTCCTCCTTTGCACGTACGACGAGCCCGTCCCAGGAATCCAGGGAATAACCGAGACCGAACGCCCGGATCGTCTCGTCTGAGAAGCCTCTGCTGTGGAAGTATTCGAGTGCGCTCCTGCCTTCGTCGGTCTTTGTGAGATTGTTGTAGAAGTGGAGGCCGGCAAAGCGGCACACGTTGTACAGGTTCTCGATTTCACTCTGTTGTTGCTGGTCGACATCTGTGTAAGCAATGGTTATCCCGGCCTTTTCCGCGAGCGAGCGAACGGCTTCGGTAAACGACACCTTTTCAAACTCCATTACAAAAGTATAGACATTCCCCCCCTTGCCGCACCCGAAACAATGGTAGACCTGTTTCTCCTGACTCACCGTGAAGGACGGGGTTTTCTCCTGGTGGAAGGGGCAGAGACCGACGAAGTTCTTCCCTCGCTTCTTCAGACGGACGTGCTGCGAGATGACATCGACGATGTCACTGGAAGAGCGGATCTCCTCAATTTTCTCAGGTGGAATGCGCATATCTGTGTCCAATGTAGCCAAATCTGGAGGTACAAGCAAGAACACCCTGGTAGGTCAGACATTCCTGTTCGATCATAAGGGACAAACAGGAATGTTTGTCCCCAATAAAAAACCCTCCTGCTCTTCGTGAACAGGAGGGTCCGTGTCGCACAACTAAACGAGCGACGCAGGTCGGCCAGGCTGGTCGACCTACATTGCATGTGTTAGTACATATCACCGCCCATGCCGGGATGCGGCATCGAAGGGGTCTCCTTCTTCTCCGGCTTCTCAACCACCGTGGCTTCGGTGGTAATCAGCAGGGCCGCAACGCTTGCTGCATTCTCCAGGGCGATACGAGTCACCTTCGTCGGATCAATCACGCCCGACTTGACAAGGTTTTCGTACTGCTCGGTCTGCGCGTTGAAGCCGAAGTCATCCTTCCCCTCTTTGACCCTGTTCACGACCACCGAGCCTTCGAGGCCTGCGTTCTGAACGATCCAGCGGATCGGCTCCTCAAGCGCACGACGGACGATATTGACGCCGATCTTTTGATCATTGTTGTCCGTCTTGGCTTCATCGAGCTTCTTCAAGCAGCGGAGATACGCAACACCACCGCCCGGCACGATCCCTTCTTCAACAGCAGCGCGGGTTGCGTGGAGAGCATCCTCAACGCGGGCCTTTTTCTCTTTCATCTCCACTTCCGTCGAGGCACCGATTTTGAGAACAGCCACGCCGCCGGAGAGCTTTGCCAGACGTTCCTGGAGTTTCTCCTTGTCGTAGTCGGAGGTCGTCTTGTCGATCTGCTGCTTGATCTCGTTGATGCGCTTCTTGATGTCCTCCTTCTTCCCGGCGCCCTCGACGATGGTGGTGTTGTCCTTGTCGATCGTGATGCGCTTGGCAGTGCCCATATACGAAAGCTGCGCATTCTCCAGCTTGAAGCCCTTCTCCTCCGAAATCACCGTGCCACCGGTGAGAACGGCGATATCCTCCAGCATTGCTTTCCTTCGGTCGCCAAAGCCGGGGGCTTTCACGGAGCAGACACGCAGCGTGCCGCGGAGCTTGTTCACGACGAGCGTCGCCAGCGCCTCGCCCTCGACCTCTTCCGCGATGACGAGGATGGACTTGCCTGATTGCGCAACCTTCTCCAGCAGGGGAAGAAGATCCTTCATCGCGCTGATCTTCTTGTCGTGGATCAGGATATAGGGATCCTCGAGGACCGCCTCCATGCTCTCGGCGTCAGTCACGAAATAGGGTGACAGATACCCCCGGTCGAACTGCATGCCTTCCACGACGTCCAGCGTCGTCTCCGTTCCTTTGGCCTCCTCGACGGTGATCACGCCGTCCTTGCCAACCTTCTCCATCGCGTTCGCTATCAATTCGCCGATGGCCCGGTCGTTGTTGGCAGAGATCGAACCGACCTGCGCGATCTTCTCCTTGTCGTCGCCGACGGTCTTGCTCATTTCTTTGAGGCCCTCGACGATCTTCTGAACGGCCAGGTCGATTCCGCGTTTCAGATCCATCGGATTCGCGCCGGCCGTGACGTTCTTCAATCCCTCGCGAACGATCGCCTGCGCAAGAACGGTCGCCGTTGTGGTGCCGTCACCTGCGACATCAGAGGTCTTCGAAGCGACTTCAC
>CAZTKU010000166.1:0-6301 GCA_964614245.1 uncultured Ignavibacteriaceae bacterium | reverse complement strand
TGATCATGACGCTCGGGTTTTCGGGGAGGTATCAGCCAACGCAGGTATGATTAGTTCGCTGCATACGGCTGACGTCAAAGCCTTTTGCCTTGAGGCGTTGAACAAGCATCTCGAGGATCTCGGGATCCATCTGAGGCGTTCTTGAGAGGATCCAGCAGTACTTTCGGCTCGGCACACCAACAGCGGCGTATGAGTAATCCTTGTCCAACTCGAGGATCCAGTAGTCACCGCGAAACGGCCAGAAAAACTGGACCCGCAATTTCGCGTTGTTGCTCCCGGGAACGACAAACGCTTTCCCCTCAGCTCGGTCGACCTCACCGTTGGGCCTGTTCTTCCGACAGGTATTCACCACCTTGATGACTCCGTCATCCATCAGACTGTATTCCGCTTTCGTGCAAAAACACCCTTCTTGCTGAGAAACCGGCAGAGAAGCGATCTCATACCAGGTTCCTGCGTAACGGTTTAGGTCAACCGTTGGGACAACTTCGAGGGCGGGATAGTTGGTGCTGCCAAAGAAACTGCAGCCGGCAAGTGCGATGAAGAGCAGTGACAGGGAGACAGTCTTCATAGGAGCCGCCTTTGAACGCGGTTTGTGAGGGGACTATTCTCTTCCATTCTTGTCGTCACGGCTTGTCTCAACGGCGCTCTTCATTGAGGATTGTCATGTTTGCGAGGCACGTCGCAATGAGCTTCTTCCTGGCATTGAATGCTTCCGCCGAAAGGAACATGCTGTTCATGCCTCGCGACACCACTCTTGCAGCGACTGTAATCGTGTCGCCGGCATCAACCGGCCGGATAAACTGAGTATGGAGATCGACCGTAACACAGGGGCCTCGGGCAGCAAGATAGCTGAGGGGGCCAAAGGTGTTGTCAAATGCAGCGGAGATGAAGCCCCCTTGCATGTTGCGGAGCGGATTGAGACTCTCTTCTAAGACGGGAAAGGAAACGGTAAGCGAGGTGCGTGAATCATAACAGACAAACTTTGCCTTCATGGAGACAAAGCAATTCGGTGGGAATGTCTGTCCAGCGCCCGCGAGGCTCTGAAGTTCCTGCATTTCTCGTTCGAGGGTCGCCAGCGATTCATGATCCATATCGACGTGTGCTTATGCTCGGCAAGGCGTGCTGCACAGAGGGAGAATGCTTACCGGCGATCTGTGTCTTTCGGTGACTGTTCAAGCGACGCCCACCACGCTTCAGTGGTTTTCGCAAGTCTCTCCGCCAGACTGATCAAAATGCGTTTCGCGAACTCCGGATGTTTTTCAACGACTTCATCCATGCTCATCTGAACGAAAAGCACGGAGGTTGGTTCAATGGCCTGCAGCGTAGCGGTCCGCGGAGCATTCAGAATGCATCCAAGTTCTCCAAAAACCGTCCCGCGGCTGTCAATTTCTGCTATGGTGAAGTCTCGCTTGAAGACCGCCACTTTTCCTGTGAGGAGGATGTACCATCCATCAGCCGGCTCTCCAGCCCGCGCAATCGTATCCCCGATGGAGTAGTACTTCTTCACCCCTTTGACCCCATAGGCGCTGTTTGGGTCATCTACCATGAATCAACCTCCTTCGAAGCCGTGAATAAGGCTGGTCTGAGAGGAATGGTAATTTTTCATTTCGCGAAATGCAAGCATTGTTTCGAGGAGAAGAAGAAAAGAGCCGGATTGCTCCTGCTCCTCCTGCAATGCAGTCTCTAACCATCTGCATTCGTTCGCTCCCCAAAATGAGACCGGGCAGATGAAGGGACAAGAACCTCAAACAATGGACATCATCTGGCCGGGCTGGAGTTCTCTGACGTTCTTCCTCAACGGCGGAGGCAGGTACTTTTTCAATTCACCCGGTGTTCCGGTGAGAACGGGGAACGTCCCGTAATGCATGCCGACGATGTAGCGCGGCCTCATCAGTCCACATGCGTACGCCGCCTCACGAGGCCCCATCGTGTACAGGCCACCGATCGGCAGCAAAGCAAGATGGGGTTTGTACAGACTCGCTATCAGCTTCATGTCTCCGAACACGGCAGTGTCCCCTGCGTGATAGACCTTGAATCCGTTTTCGAACTCTATGACAAATCCGGCCGCTTCGCCACCTGGTACAACGGCTCCTCCCACATCAAGGTCTGAGCTGTGCAATGCGTTGACCATCGTTACCTGGATGCCGTCGACGCCCATCGTTCCTCCTTTGTTCATCCCCTGGGCGCCGGCAACGCCCTGACTCTGCATGTAGAGGCAGATCTCGTAGATTGAAACAACTTTCGCACCTGTTCGCTTTGCTACTTCGATGCTATTGCCGACGTGATCGGAGTGGCCGTGCGTAATGAGGATGAGGTCGACGTCTGCAATGTCTTTTGCTCCGGCCGGGGCCTTTGGATTGTCCAGCCACGGGTCAACCAGAACGGCCCTGCCGCCTGGGGCCTGCATGAGAAAAGCAGAATGTCCATACCACGTCAGCTTTAGTTTCTCCTGAGGTGATTTTTTTGATTTTGTTTTCATGATCCCCTCCTATCGGGTTGGAGCGTTTTCGCTGAGTGTCCACGGCCATGCGCAAAGCTACTTCTTCGATCTTCCAACAGGCATGAGATATAGGGCGCTTTCCTTTGCGTCCATGCCGATGACCTTCTTCACATCATCGTCATAGAATGCTCCCACGACGACTGTGCCCAGGTTCAGGGCGGTAGCCTGCAGGAAGACGTTTTGCGCAGCATGGCCAACTTCCATTTGAACGTATCGTGTGCTTCGAGTTCCATACTTCACCGAGGTGCGTTCAAGCGCGGCAGAAAAGACAATGACAGCCGGGGCATCACCAAGGGATTCCTGTTCCAGTGCGGCTCGGCTCAACTCTTTACGGACATCTTGGCCTGCAACTTTCACGAGTTCATGCACATGCGGTCGGTACTTGTAGATCCCTTTTGCCAAGCCGGTAACATTGCCGGCAACGATGTAAATTTCGAGCGGAAAGAGCGCGCCTGCTGAGGGTGCGGTTCTCAGTCCCTGCGTCCGTTCCGTTATTCCCTGTGCCGCCCAGAGAAGCTGAGAGACTTCTTCAATCGTCAGCGGTTCTCCCGAGTAGGCTCTTACCGATCGCCTCTTGAGCAGTGCTTCCTCAAGAGAGGTTGTTCCTCTCGTGTTCGGTTTGGGTAGCTTGATCGTCTCCATGGCAACTGTTTGTTGTGGTTTGTTCGTGTCGCCCTGTGTACCTGTCGCTCCGCTGATTGCAAGCGACACGGCGAGCGATCCTATGATAGTGTTTACCACGCTCATCCTCGCTGCATTCATCTCAGTGTACCCGTTTCCATTTGACGGCCAATTGCGCAACACGCCTCCCAAGTGCCTCTCCTTTTTGCAGGAAATGGTCGCTCACCCTTTTCTCCTCTTGCACTTTTCCGAATGGCTCTTCGTGAGTAATCGCTGCTGCACCAAACGCAGACTCCCAGTCCGGCCCACCAACCACGATCATGCCAAAGATGAGCATCGAATGGAGAATGCTCAATTGCGTCAGCTCCTCTCCTGCAGAGATTCCGCCAGCCGACACAAATGCCGCACCGATCTTGTCTTTCAGTGGAGTTCCCTCGAGCGGCCAACGATTCATAAACTCCTGCACCGGCGGTGCAACGCTTGCGTTGTAAACCGGACTGCCCACAATGATCGCATCGGCAGAGAGAACATCTGCGTTTGTCGCCTCTGCAACGGTGAGCAACTTCACGTTGACCCCTTTGACAGAACGCGCCCCGTTCGCAACAGCTTCTGCCATCACACGAGTATGTCCCTCCGCACTGTAATAGGCTATAAGAATTGTTGGCTGGTTCTGTCCGACACTGAGATCAACAACGAGAAGGACCAGAACTGCCGCAATCAGGTAAGGTGTGATCTTCTGCATGTCATGACCTCAGGATGGAAAGAGACGCGGCCTGGCTAACTCAAACCAAGGACAGTTCGATATCCGGGCATATCGAGAAAACCGTGGCCGCTGACGTTGAACGCTATCACTTTCTTCTCACCGCTTTCTCTGCATTTGATTGCTTCGTCAATCGCGCAGCACACGCCATAGGCCGATTCCGGCGCTGGCAGCCACCCTTCGGTTTCTATGAAGACCTTCGCGTTCTCGAACACGTGCTTTTCATCAGCGGGGTATGCAATGGTGTCGATGATCCCTTCATGCCGGAGCAGACTGATGATGGGCGAGCAGCCGTGGTACCGGAGTCCGTCCCCTTTAATCGGCTGCATAGCCAGCTTGTGCCCCAGGGTGTACATCTTCAGCATCGGCGTGATCTCCGCGTAGTCCGCGAAGTCGTACTCGTACTTCCCTTGCAGGTTGGGTGCAACCTGACTCTGAGCCGCGATGAACTTGATCTGCTTTCCTTTTTTCAGGACATCACCAACAAACGGGATTGCAAATCCGCCGAAATTCGAGCCTCCGCCGAGACACGAGATGATGAGATCAGGATAATCATCAAAAAGCTCGAACTGTCTCTGCGTCTCCAGACCGATGAGGGTCTGATGCATCAACACATGATTCAGCACGGACCCAAGGCTGTATGTTGCCCTCGGATCTTTCTGTGAATCTTCCAGTCCCTCCGAGATTGCAATCCCAAGCGAGCCAACGTGTTCCGGATTTTTTTCATACAGGGCTTTGCCGACGTCTGTCACCGGGCTTGGGGAGGCGTAAACCTGGGCTCCAAGGAGTTTCATGTATGTCAGACGATCCTTTTTCCAGTTATAGACGCTACGCACCCAGAAAACTGTGCACTTGAGACCTGTGACAGCCGCAGCGTACGCAAGGGCCGTTCCCCATTGTCCCGCCCCGGTTTCCGTTGTCACCCGCTCAAATCCCTGCTGCTTCGCGTACCAGCATTGTGCGAGAGCGGTGTTGACCTTGTGGCTTCCCGTTGGGCTGAAGAACTCGCTCTTGTAGTAGATTCTCGCAGGTGTGTTGAGACGCTTCTCGAGATTCGTTGCGCGAAACAGAGGCCTCGGCCTCCCGGCCTTCGCGAGCAGATCCATGATTCCGCCGGGGACATCGATCCAGCTCTGCCGTGAGAACTCTTGATTCAAGCACTCGGCGATCATCAGGTTTGGGAGGTTCTGTATCCGCGAGGGGCCAGAGGCAGGGTCTTGCGGCGGGGGGAGCGGCACTGGAAGATCGGGGATGATGTTGTACCACGCATTCGGAATTTCGTCGAACTTCAAGTTCACCATGCTTTTCATGGGCTGTTTCTCCACGAGTGTCTCGATTATCCGTTGATAGGGTATGCCGTTCGGCGCTGCAACAGCTCAGAGCAGCGGTTACTGCTTGGTGATGCTCTTCGACTCGACGTCTCCTTGAGTCTTTTTCTTGAAGGTGAATGAACCGATGGCCGGCTTCACCAGTCTCTCATAGTCTGCGTACTCCATTCTCACCAGCTCCCGATGCGAACCCGCGTTGAAGGCAATCTCTTTGTCCTCCTTCAGGTTGTTCGAGACAAACACACGCATGTTGAAGAGATTTCCGAACGGCGGCATCGCACCCACCTCGCATTCCGGAAAGCGATCCTTGAATTCCGATTCGCTCGCCAACTCCACGTTCTTGGCTCCCGTCATTTCTTTGAGGAGGGTAAAGTCGATCATCTGCGAAGCCGGAAGAACGGCCATAGCCATAGCTCCATCCATCCAGACAATCACGGTTTTGGCAACTTCTTTTCCGGGGATGTGCGCTGATTGCGCGACATCCTGCGCCGTGAAGGCGGAAGAATGCGTCACAACGACGTACTTGACCTTGTTGCTGTCAAGATACTCTACCAATTTCTTGAGTATCATAGCATCCTCCTTTCTTAGTGTGCTTCCCCATGATCATGTTGGCAATCCCTGAAAGCTCCTCGAATCTCACGAAACGACAAAACCCGCAGGTTGGCGTTGATTCGCTCATCCTACGGGTTCACTTGAGCACGTCATACTCACCCGATATCTGTTGCTCCACAGCTTATGTGTTCACAACATGTTGCCCCACATTCACGCAGGTTCAATGTAGGAGAATTTCCAGGAAAATCAATTTTCAGGTGATGAGAAGTATTCTCAAAAACGGGAGAGTCGGAAAACCGTGCGCGAAGCCTCTTCAGAAAGCGAGGAACGTGCGCATGCTGAGCAGCACAAGAGGAACCAATCTTGTCGTCCTGAACCGTTTCTGTTCAGAACCTGACGTCTGAAATTCTCAGCAAGAAGTCTGGCAATGATGCTGGACCTCAGACCCGGAGCAAGAACGACGCGCATCCCAAGGAGTGCATCCCGCAGCGGCTGGATGAGCTGCGTCGAAGACTCTATGGCCTTGACAAGTCGCGCTGA
>CAZTKU010000165.1:0-6358 GCA_964614245.1 uncultured Ignavibacteriaceae bacterium | reverse complement strand
CGCGGAGAATTTGGGCCAGGATCATGAAAGAACGGTTCGGTGCCAGGAACGATGAGGCGATGAAACTCCGATTCCACGCCCAAACCGGTGGATCAACGTTGACAGCGCAGCAGATTGACAACAATGTCGTTCGGGTGACCCTGCAGGCTTTGGCGGCAGTTCTGGGAGGGTGCCAATCACTGCATACGAATTCTCGTGACGAGGCGCTGGCGCTGCCGACGGAAGAATCTGTCCGGCTGGCGTTGCGGACTCAACAAATTATCGCCTATGAAACCGGAGTCACCGACACCGTTGATCCCCTGGCTGGTTCATACTTCGTCGAATCATTGACGGACGAAATTGAGAGGAGGGTCTGGGAGTACATCAAAAAAGTCGACGAGCTCGGAGGCGCCGTGCGAGCCATCGAGCAGCGTTTCTACCAGACTCATATCGCCGAAAGTGCGTACACATACCAGATGGCTATCGAGAAGAAGGAAAAGATTATCGTCGGCGTCAATGAGTTCAAGGTCCAGGAGGAGCCTCAATCCGAGCTCCTACAGATCGATGAGAGCATGCGAGCAAAGCAGATACGACGTCTCAACGAGGTCAAAGCACATCGCAGCGTCGAGGGAGTCGAACAGGCATTGAGTCGACTCAAGCAGGCGGCTCGAGGAAATGAAAATCTCCTGCCGCACATTCTTCGTTCGGTTGAATCCTATGCGACGATTGGCGAAATCTCAGACGCGCTCAGATCTGTGTGGGGGGAATTCGAATCATAAGAGCGCTCGCTGGGCCATTTTTGTCTCTTGTCTCCTTTTTCTCTATATTGAATCGTGAGTCTCACCAAAGCCGAACTCAAATACCTCCGATCACTCTCGCAGAAGAAAGTCCGGGAAGCTGAGCGTAAATTCATCCTCGAAGGATGGCGAGCTTTGAAGGAGGCCCTCAACTCCTCCATCGGAATCGATTTGGTGGCTGTGCTTGCCCGATTCCTGGCTGATCCTGACTACGGGAAGATACTTACCCAACTCGAGCAGCGGCGTGTCCATGTGAAAGAGATCAGTGAGACCGACCTGAAGAGCGTTTCTGACACCGTCCATTCCCAGGGGGTTTTGGCCGTCGTCCATCAGCCGCAGCCTCGGTTGGACAACCAGCGTTTGAACCAGGCGTCGCTCGTGATCGCGGCAGATGCGGTGGCCGATCCGGGAAATGTGGGATCCATCGTGCGCTCTGCGGATTGGTTTGGCGTCGATCTGGTGTTGTTGGGGAAAGGGTGTGTGGAGCTTTACAACGAGAAGGTTGTGCGGTCAACTGTTGGTTCAATTCTTCACGTCCCCATTGTGACGGATGTCGATCTGCCGGTAGCGTTGCGCGATTTGAAGAAGGGAGGATTTTGTGTTATTGCCCTTTCTGGTGACGGTAACGAGGCATTCACGGAACAGAAGGCAGAACGGAAGACTGTCTTCGTGCTCGGAAGCGAGGCGCATGGGGTGTCAAAGGATCTAAGAGCGCTCTCCGACGCGATCGTGCGCATACCCAAATACGGGAAGGCAGAATCGCTGAATGTGGGTGTGGCTTGCGGGATTATCCTTTCGCACGCTCGCACGATCAAGAAGTCGAAAAAAATCCTCTGAACGTACGATGATTACCTCGGTTCCCGGCTTCAAGGTCGGTCATTCTACCGACGGCAACGCGATGACGGGTTGTACGGTCATTCTCTGCCCGCCAAAGACGCGAGCGAGCTGCGAAGTGCGCGGCAATTCGCCTGGCAGCCGCGAGCTCGCTCTCCTTGCCCCGGAAAAGTCCATGCAGGAAGTGCATGCTGTGCTTCTCACGGGCGGCAGTGCGTTTGGACTCGGCGCTGCCGAAGGAGTCATGCAGTGGCTCGAGGAGCATGATATCGGTTATCAAACCCCATGGGCGAAGGTACCCATCGTTCCCGCCGCGGTTGTGTTCGATCTCAATGTCGGAAGTTCTCGGGTACGCCCAAACGCCGCTGCGGGATACAAAGCGTGCGAGGTGGCAAATGATGGATCCGTCGAGGAAGGAAACGTCGGAGCAGGCACCGGAACCACGGTCGGAAAATGGATGGGATTTGAATTCTGGATGAAGGGGGGTGTGGGATCGGCTTCCGCACGTGCTGACTCTTCGATTGTCGGCGCTCTCGTTGTCGTCAACTCGGTCGGTGACGTCGTTGACGAAACCGGTAAGGTGATTGCAGGCGCACGATCAGGGAAGGGTGAATTCTTCGGCGACCTGAAGCAAGACCGGCCGGTGGCGCGCGGAAAGGTGCTCGGGGCTACCAATACGACGCTCGCTGTTGTAGCTACAAACGCGAATTTCACGAAACTAGAACTGTTCCGTATCGCCCAGCGAATCCACGATGGGATGGCGCGTGCAATCGTTCCCGTCCACACGTCATACGACGGGGATGTTTCGTTTGCTCTGTCCTGCGGTGATCTGCAGGCAGATCTCGACCACGTTGCGGAGATCTCCGCTCGGCTTACCGGAGAAGCGATACGCAGGGCGGTGAGGGCAGCGCGCAGCGTGGGCGGTGTGCCTGGATTGCAGGGAGAGGGTTCAAAGGGTTCTTGATTGTTGAGGGTGAGCTCGAACACGAGCGCATCGATCGAAGATCGGTCTCGTTGGATTCTATTCGAAATTGAGCTATCTTTTTCAAGCTGGGCAGGGCGTGGCGTCGTACCTCGCAAAGCGGTTCCAACGCGAATGAGTGAGAATATCCCGGAATGGCAGGAGTAGTCAGTCGAATCATTGAGATCTGTGTTTTCAAGCTCGACAGCGGAATTCCGAAATATCTTCTTCTGAAGAGATCGGATATCGACAAGATCTATCCAGGCATTTGGCAGTGGATCACAGGATCATTGAAGGAAGGGGAGAGCGCGTTGAAAGCTGCAGTGCGGGAGTTGGCCGAAGAAACAGGGATGAAGCCGACCCGCCTCTGGGTTGTGCCCCATGTCAATTCCTTCTATGTCGTGGCTGACGATACCGTTCATCTCAGCCCATTGTTTGCCGCGGAAGTCTCAGCAGACGGACAGCCGCAGCTTTCGAGTGAACATCAAGCTTTCGATTGGTGCCTGTATGAGCGCGCGCGGCATCTGCTCGTGTGGCCTGGACAACGCCGGGGCCTGGAGGTTGTTCACGAGTACATAACAGGTGAAAAAGAAGCTGCTCGCTTGACACAAGTCTCATTATAGAAGGAGTCACCCTTGGGCCTGCTCGTCGTCGGTTCTGTGGCTTTTGATTCGGTGGAGACGCCATTCGGGAGAGTGAAAGATGCACTTGGAGGATCTGCCGTGTACATCTCGGTGGCGGCAAGCTATTTCACTGCCCCGGTACGGCTTGTTGCGGTTGTCGGAGGAGATTTTCCGAAGGAGCACATGCAGTTTTTGGAAGAGCGAAACATCGATCTCGATGGACTTCAGATCATTCGCGAGGGGAAAACATTCCGCTGGGGGGGACGATACCACTATGATCTGAACATGCGAGACTCTCTTTACACCGAATTGAACGTTTTTGAGCAGTTTAATCCCACTATTCCGAACGGTTTCAAACGGAGCGCCTACGTCTGTTTGGGCAACATCGACCCCCTGTTACAGCGTCAGGTGCTCGCTCGGCTCAGCAAGCCTCGGCTTGTGGTTGGCGATACGATGAATTACTGGATTGAGAGCAAGCTCAAAGAACTGTCAGAGACGCTGAAGGTGATGGACGTTCTGGTCGTCAACGAATCTGAGGCGCGCCTGTTGGCGCACGAACCCAATCTGATCAAAGCGGCAAAACGGATCATTGGTATGGGGCCGCGCGTCGTCATCATCAAGAAGGGGGAGCACGGGGCGTTGCTCGTAACGGAGGAGACTATTTTCTCCGCCCCGGCGTACCCGCTTGAGAACCTTTATGACCCCACTGGAGCCGGAGACGCATTTGCAGGAGGCTTTGTCGGTTGGCTAGCGCGCACCGATGACCTGTCGCCCGAGAACCTCAAACGAGCCGTAATTTATGGAAGTGCCCTCGCCTCTTTTTGTGTCGAGAAATTCAGCATCGACGGCCTTAGAGACCTCACCTACCTTCAGATACAAGATCGTTACCGTTCATTCATGCAGCTTTCGCGCTTCGATGAGAAATGAACACCGTGCGACCAATCGAGTGGCGGGAGGGGAAGGTCCGCTTTCTCGACCAAACAAGACTTCCCCTCGAAGAGGTGTACGTCGAGACAGATGATGAGGTGGTGGTTGCGCAGGCCCTCAAGTCCCTTGCCATTCGCGGCGCGCCGCTCATCGGCATCGCGGCAGCCTACGGCTTTGTTCTCGCGTTCAATAAACTGCAATCGAATGATGGCCGCACGATCGTGGCGTGGATTGAGAAATCCACGAACCTTTTTTCTTCCACTCGCCCTACTGCGACGAATCTTTTTTGGGCAATCAATCGTATGCGGCATGCGGTCATCGATGTTGCCGGTACGCCGCTCGATGAGATGAAAGCCCGCGCTCTTGCCGAAGCCCAGGCCATCCACAAAGAAGATGAAGAGATGTGCCGTGCGATCGGCCAGCTGGGCTCGGAGCTGCTGCCGCCTGCCGCAAGCGTGTTGACTCATTGCAATACTGGAAGTCTTGCCACCGGTGGGGCGGGCACTGCCCAAAGCATCATCGCGACGGCGTGGGAAAAATTGAAGCTCAGACACGTCTACATCGACGAAACGCGCCCGCTGCTGCAGGGTTCACGGTTGACCGCCTGGGAGCTCGAGAAGCTCCAAATCCCCTTCACACTCATCACCGACAACACTGCTGGGTTTGTCATGCAGCGGGGAATGGTCAACGTCGTTGTGGTCGGAGCGGACCGCATAACGCTGAATGGTGATGTGGCAAATAAGGTGGGAACCTATGGTCTGGCGGTTCTGGCCAAATATCACGGAATCCCGTTCTACGTCGCTGCACCGACATCGACCATCGACTTCGAAATGACGTCCGGCAAGGAGATCCCAATCGAGCAGCGGAGCAGCTCAGAAGTGACGCAACTTGCGGGTAGGCAAATAGCCCCGACGAATGTTGATGCGTACGCGCCTGCGTTTGATATTACTCCCAACGAACTTGTCACGGCGATCATAACAGAGAAGGGGGTTCTTCGAGGTCCGTTCCGCATGGCCATGGAGATGTTGATCAAGAAGGATCTCTCTTCTATGGTTCGAAAAGCTGTATTTCGGTGAGAGCGAGCGATGCTGACGAAGACCGATGCGATAGTCATCAAGTCGATGAAATTCCGTGACACGAGCAAGATCGTGACCTTCTATACTCGTCGATACGGCAAGCTGAAGGGTGTTGCCAAGGGAGCGCGTCAGATCAAGAGCAAATTCGGTGCTGCCCTCGAGCCGATGACGAACGTATCGCTGGTCCTTTACAAAAAGGAGCATCGGGATCTGCAACTGGTTTCACAGTGTGATATCATCAAGGCATACAAGAAAATCAACAGCGAGTTTGACCGGATGACCGTTGCGCTGTCGGTTCTTGAGCTGATAAACCAGCTTGCCCACGACGAGGAAGAGAATCCTCCACTCTATGCTCTCTTGGTGGAGACGCTCGACCAGCTCGAGAGCGCTTCAAAAAACCTCATCAACCTCTTCTACGCGTTCGAGCTGCGTCTGACCGGCCTGTTTGGATTTGGACCAGCGCTTGACGCCTGTAGCCACTGTGGAAGGCAGGTTGAAGAGTTCGCGAGCGAGGGATCGGTTACTTTCGAGTTGTCCAGAGGGGGGATCCTCTGCCAGCACTGCGGCAAGCTGGCAAAGCTCCACACCGACTCGAACGTCTTCCCCAACTCCCCGTCATCTTTCAAGGGAGAATTGGCTGGTAGGCGTGAGGCGAATGTCCGAATCTCGGTAAGGGGGCTGAAGGTCATGCAGAGACTGTTCACGGCAAAGCTGGACAGCGTGGCTTCCCTGGAGTATTCGAGTGCAACTGGGAACGAAATTGATGGAACTTTGCGTTTGTATTTGCGTCAACATTTTGAGGATCTGAAGCCATTGAAATCTCAGGAATTACTCAGAAATAGCGTCATTCTGAATTCTTCTGAAGGCGTAGATCCTCGCACTAAACGAGTTCTCAAACATTAATTTTGGTTAAGGAGTACAACTGTGTTGAGGAGAATATCCATGTCCACGAAGTCGGTTGTTGTTGCTATGCTGTTGATTGCATTGGGTATCGTTTTTGGAGTAGCACTGGTGTCGAGCTTCAAGGGAGTCGATCTGACCTTTGCAACCCAGGACGTTAAGCTCGGCGCACAGTCGAAGGGATCAACTGCCCATCCTGCTCTTCAGGCTTTGAATGAAGCGTACCATGCGGTCGCGAAAGATGTCACGCCGGCAGCGGTA
>CAZTKU010000164.1:0-6374 GCA_964614245.1 uncultured Ignavibacteriaceae bacterium | reverse complement strand
CTGGTGACATCGTTTTTCGAACGGATCGGGAGCTTGACGATCTTTTCCCTTCGTTTTTTTCAAGATCTCTTCTTCCCTCCATACGAATTTGGTCAGGTCAAGCGACACCTGGACGAACTCGGGTCGCGCTCCCTTCCTCTTGTGGGCACGACGGGCTTTATCGTTGGACTCATCCTTGCCATGCAGACTCGCCCGACGCTTTACCGATTCGGTGCGGATGCCTACCTGCCTGCAATGGTCGCTATTTCGTTCCTGCGCGAGCTGGGCCCTGTCATTACAGCGCTTATCGTTGCTGGCCGCGTCAGCTCCGGAATCGGAGCTGAGCTTGGCTCCATGCGCGTAACGGAGCAGATTGACGCCATGGAGGTATCCGGCATCGATCCGTTCAAGTTCCTCGTGGTCACGCGCGTCCTCGCGTGCATCATCCTGCTACCCTTGTTGACCGCTATCGTCGACGCTTTGGGGCTGTTGGGCGCTTATGTCTCGATTGTGCTTGAATCCAGCATGTCGTGGCGCCTGTACTGGAACAGCGTCATCCAATCCCTCACGTTTGCCGATCTCGTGCCTGGAATAGCGAAGACTGCGATATTTGGATTTATCATTGGGATCGTCGGCTCCCATCAGGGTTACAACACGACAGGAGGGACCGTAGGTGTCGGCAAGGCATCGACGACCGCCGTCGTCTTTTCATCACTTCTGATCATTTTTGTCGATATGATCTTAGTGAAAATCACGGTGTGGATATGGGGTTGATCGAAGTCCAAAACCTCTCGAAGTCTTTCAACGGACTCCAGGTGCTCAAGGACGTGAATCTCGTCGTCGAGAAAGGATCGACGGCAGTCATTCTCGGCAAGAGCGGTGTGGGGAAGAGCGTTCTTTTAAAAACCATCATCGGATTGATACCGCCCGATACGGGAAGCGTTCGGATCGACGGGCGGGAAGTTGTCGGGATGAACCGGAGAACGCTTGACGCCGTGCGGAGGCAGATGGGCTATCTGTTCCAGGGGGCCGCGCTCTACGACTCGATGACCGTTCGCGAAAACCTCGCGTTTCCCCTGGAACGTCAAGAGCGGCTCACGAGCGATGAGCTTGAGGAAAAGATCATTCAGCAACTGCAGATGGTGGGACTTGAGGACGCGATTGACAAGATGCCGGCGGAGCTTTCAGGCGGGATGAAGAAACGAATCGGACTCGCACGGGCGCTTATCACCAATCCGAGGATCATGCTCTACGACGAGCCAACCACCGGGCTGGATCCCATTACCGCGCGCGAGATCAGTTATCTCATCAAAGAAATGCAGCAGCGGTATCAGCCAACGTCCATCGCGGTGACGCACGATATGACGTGCGCTCGCATCATCGCGGACAAGGCCGCGGTGTTGCACGACGGAATCATCGAATATGAGGGGACCGTCTCCGGGATGGAGAAGGTCAGTAATGAGGTTGTAAGAAGCTTCTTCGAAACAACTTAGGGAGATGCCATGGAGAAAAGAGGTTCTGCGATACGTCTCGGAGTTTTTGTTGTTCTCGGCGTGACAGCGCTGGTAGTGGCGATCTTCCTGATAGGGAAGCAGGAAGGGCTGTTCCGCGAGTCATTCAGAGTAAGCTCATACTTTAACACGATTGAAGGCGTTCGAACCGGCGCAGCCGTGCGTCTTGCCGGTGTAGACATCGGCGTGGTGGATCGGATCACGATCTCCCCGCAGAACAATAAGGTCCGCCTGGATTTCAAACTGAATGCCAACATCAAGAATTTCATCAAGAAGGATTCTTATGCCTCCATCGAGCAGGAGGGGCTCGTTGGCAACAAGTTTGTTTCCTTTAGTGTCGGATCGGCGTCGGCAGACGAGGTCAGCGATGGTGATGTGATGATGAGCAGGGAGCCGTTTCGGCTGGCTGTCATTTTGGAAGATGCACAGGGCATGATCGCGAACACGCGGCGGGCGACCGCAGAGTTTACGAAAATCCTTGCCGCCGTCAATGCGGGCCGCGGAACACTCGGCAAGCTGATTACGGACGAGGATGTCTATCTTGCGATGAAGCGGGCAACCGCCCAGGCCGATTCGAGCCTGCGCAAGACGGCTGACGAATTTGCCAACATCCCGAGGGTCATCAGCGGGGTGAGCGACAACCTCTATGGCGTGACGAACAACCTTGCCAGACTCGTTGCCGACGTCGACTCGACCGTCGTCAATGCGAGGGACATCCTCGCGAAGATCAATCGAGGGCAGGGCACTCTCGGTGCACTCATTGTTGAACGGAGAATCTACGACAGCCTCCTCGTCGTTGTCCAGCGTGCGATGGCGATGGCAGAAGACGCGAGGTCGGGGGCTGGCAAGTTCGAAGAGAATATGGAGGCGTTGAGACATAATTGGTTCTTCAAGGGGTATTTTGAAGATCGAGGGTACTGGGACAAAGCGGAATTCGAAAAGGAGCTTGACTCCAAGATCGCCGATCTCAGGAGGCTGGAAGATCAACTCGGACGGCAAACGGAGGAGCTGAAGGCGCGAGAGGAGCAGTTGAAGAAACGGGAAGAGGCAATCGAGAAAAGGGAGAAGAAGCAGGAATGAGCCAGTACACCGTCGGGCACGACGCGACATCCAGACGAACGCTTCGGGTCTTTGCTGCTGCTTCGTTCCTGAACGATTTTGGCTCTGACGTCATCTAGCCCATTTGGCCGCTTTTCGTGACATCCGTGCTGGGAGCGAACATGGCTGCGCTCGGGTTTCTTGATGGGCTCGGAGAAGCCATCGTCTCCCTCTCACAGGCTGCTTCCGGGTACGTTTCTGATAGAATCCGAAAGAGGAAGGTCTTCATCTGGGTTGGGTATGTGTTCGGCTCGATGTCACGCGTGGGTTATGCGCTCTCATCCATGTGGCAGCATCTGATTCCCTTTCGCGTCTTCGACAGGATGGGCAAGATCCGAAGCGCGCCTCGAGATGCAATTGTGGCCGATGTGTCGACAGACCAGAACAGGGGAAAGAACTTCGGGATCTTGCGATCCATGGATAATCTCGGAGCCGTATGCGGAATCGCATTCTGTATTGCCTTTCTCCATTTGGGGTACAAGACTCTGTTCCTTCTCGCAGCGATCCCCTCTGCTATTGGCGCGGCACTGATCCTCGCGTTGATCAAGGAGAAGCCTCAGGTCGCGTCGAAAGCGTTCAACGGCATGTCGTTGCGGCATCTCGACAAGAACTTCTGGCTTCTTCTTGTTCTCAGCTCGTGTTTTGCGCTCGGTTCATTCAGTTATTCGTTCCTTCTCATCTATGCTACGGGCGTCGGCATTCAAGTCTCTTTTGTGCCGGTCCTTTACCTCACGTTCACCATGGTGGCGGCAGCGCTTTCCCTTCCTTTTGGCCGCCTCTCTGATCTCCTCGGGAGGAAACGCGTATTGCTGCTCTCATTCCTCTCCTGGGCATTGACCTGTGTCGGCTTTGTGATTCTACAGAAACCATGGATGATCTTCGTGTGTTTTGTCCTGTACGGTGTGCATAAAGCGGCGCTCGAGCCGGTTCAAAAGACACTTGTAGCTGAGCTGGCTCCGGCGGAGTTTCGAGCCAGTACACTCGGTGGCTTTCAAATGGTGATGGGCCTTTGCGCATTTCCTTCTTCATTCCTTGCGGGGCTTCTGTGGTACAATATCGACAAAACGGCCCCTCTTTATCTTTCAATCGCTCTGACGTTTCTTTCGGCAGTCTTGCTGTTGTTCGTGAGGGAAAGAAGGCTTGACTCATAGCATCCTGCAACGAAGCCAAGCCTTTCTTTGAAGATTCGGAGGTTCGCATGAGCCACCCGACCGCTCCATCTCAAGAGAATCAAGACAATCGGTGGGCTGCGTCAACGCTCTCTTTCTGGCGAGAGATCCTTGCTGATTTTCATCCGCGCAACTTCGCGGTCCGATTATGGGACAACTCCACCCTGGAGGCTGAGAAGGGGCAACCGACGCTGTTCACGTTCGTCCTCAAGCATCCGGGCGCGCTGCGCAGGATGTTCCTCCCCGCGAATGAACGTACGCTCGGTGAAGCGTATATCTATGACGACTTTGAAGTTGAAGGAAACCTGGAGTCTGCGTTTGCACTTGCCGAGTATCTGACCAGGCAGAATCGCGGCGTCGGGCAAAATCTGATGAACCTTTTCCAGCTCCTTCGACTGCCATCGGGTTCTCCTGCTCGCGTTGGTCGCCAAGCAGCTCGCCTGACAGGGAGACGGCACTCAACTGAACGAGACCGTCAAGCAGTCACTTATCACTATGATGTGTCCAACGATTTCTTCTCCCTTTGGCTGGGGAAGCGGATGCTGTATTCGTGTGCGTACTTCGCCACGCCATCCGATGATCTCGATACGGCACAAGAACGGAAGCTCGACTATGTGTGCCGCAAGCTGCGGTTGCGCCCTGGCGAACGAGTGCTTGATATCGGATGCGGATGGGGTGGACTCCTTATCTACGCAGCCAGCAAGTACGGCGTCAATGCGGTGGGAATTACGCTCAGTAGGCCGCAGGCAGACCTGGCGATGGATTGGGTCCACCGAGAGGGTTTGTCCGATCGCTGCCAAGTGCTGGTTAAGGACTATAGGGAAGTCAGTGAATTGGGGATGTTCGACAAGCTCGTGAGCATAGGGATGTTCGAGCACGTCGGGAAATCGCGCCTGCCCGAGTACTTTGAGCGGGCGTGGGAAATTCTCCATCCCGGCGGCGTGTTTCTCAACCATGGGATCGCTCAGATGGTATCGATGGCGCCGCGGAAGGGCCCATCATTTTCCGAACGCTATGTTTTTCCAGACGGTGAACTCCTCCCCATCAGCACGACATTGCGAATTGCCGAGGAGAAAGGATTCGAGGTCCGCGATCTCGAGAGCTTGAGAGAGCATTATGCCCTCACAGTTCGCCAGTGGATCCGACGCCTGGAAGCGCGCCGCGAAGAAGCACGAAGCGTCACGAATGAAACAACATATCGCGTCTGGCGGCTCTTTATGTCGGCTATGGCGCGCCAGTTTGAATCCTGTGAGACGAACGTGTATCAGGCTCTTTTCGTGAAGCCTCATCAGGGGAAAAGCGGCGTTCCGCTGACGCGCAACGATTGGTATCAGTGAAAAACCTGTATTGCATAATGAAGCTGTCGTTCCTTATCTTCTGCAGGCTTGAACAACCACGCGACGCGCGGAGAGATTATGGAGAAGAATAAAAAGGTCGAGTTCACCGGGCTATCCTGTCCATTGCCGCTCAGCGACTACAAGAACGTGCTTCTTGCTCACGGCGGCGGCGGAAGGCTCACCCAGCAGATGATCAGAAGAATGTTTCTCCCGCAGTTTCACAATGAACTGCTGGAGCCTCTGCATGACGGTGCGGTGCTCAGTATTCAAGGAGCTCGCCTCGCGTTTTCGACCGACTCGTATGTCGTCAACCCAATATTCTTCCCGGGCGGCGATATCGGTGAGCTGGCCGTTTATGGAACGGTGAATGATCTGGCGATGTGCGGCGCGCGACCGCTCTATCTCTCGGTGGCGTTCATAATCGAAGAAGGCTTTTCGATGGCAGACCTCTGGCGCGTTGTGCTCTCGATGCAGGAGGCGGCGCGCGTTGCGGGAGTCTGGCTTGTTACCGGCGATACAAAAGTCGTTGATCGTGGCAAAGGGGACAAACTCTTCATCAATACTTCGGGGATTGGCATCATCGAGGATGGGGTCAACATCAGTCCGAAACAGGCGACCGTCGGAGATGCCATTGTCCTAAGTGGATCTATCGCGGTTCATGGCATTGCTGTCATGTCTGTTCGAGAAGGCCTTGAGTTTGACACGCAGATTGAAAGTGATACGGCACCGCTCAGTGATCTCGTGCAAACGATGCTGCGAGCCAGCCGGGGGATTCACGTCCTGCGGGATCCCACCCGCGGCGGTGTTGCCAGCTCACTGAACGAAATCGCAGAGTCCTCGCATGTCGGGATCTCAATCTCGGAGGAGAAAATCCCGGTAACCGAGGCTGTTCGCGGCGCCTGTGAGATTCTCGGACTTGATCCGCTTTATGTTGCAAACGAGGGAAAGCTCCTCGCTTTTGTCCCCCCAAAAGACGCCGAGAAGGTGCTCGCGGCTATGCGTGCTCATCCGCTTGCAGAGGATGCCGTCATCATTGGGCAAGTCATTGCAGAACACCCTGGAACGGTAGTGATGAGAAGCCGCATCGGCGGTTCTCGCGTCGTCGACATGCTGTCGGGGGAGCAACTGCCGAGAATCTGCTGACTCCAGGTTTCGTTGAGGTTCTATACAGCGTACGGCGAAAATTTCATCAGATATCTAAGCGCACACTGTGCCAAATGTTACAGATACCTACGCTGTCGGACGGGCCCCGCTGTAGAAATTCCCTACACCATCTTCAT
>CAZTKU010000163.1:0-6424 GCA_964614245.1 uncultured Ignavibacteriaceae bacterium | reverse complement strand
AAAATTGCCTTCAGGTGAATACTGCCGGATATTGACCTCATAGATGACGGCATCCCGAACCCAATCCGCGCTCGGTCTGGCCTTCAGGTCGGCGTACTTGCTCCTCAGCAGCTCCTGTACCCGATCGAGCGGAAGGAGCGCAACGGGTTTGTAGATCCCTCCGGGTCCGCCGTGGTCGTTGACGCGAACCACGATCTCGTTCTTGCCCCGACGCAGGTTGGAGCCGACTTCGAAAGAGAACGGCTCGCTGTAGCCAACGTGTGCGCCAACCTTGATGCCGTTGAGCCAGACATCCGCGTCATCGTCCACGCCGCCGAAGAAAAGAGCGAGCCTCCGGGAGGTATCCGGAACATCGAGTGTTGTCGCAAACCAACCCACGCCGTCGTACGTCGCGAGATTGTACCGGTCCCAGTAATCGGGAACGTGCACCTCTGTCCAGTCCCTGCGATCGTATCCCTCCTGGAACCACTTCTCGGCGACTCCTTTGTCGAGCGAATCGATCTTGAACATCCATGAACCATCGAGTGACATCGTGGAATCCTTTTTCACTGTGCAACCCGTCAGACAACTGAGTGCAAGCGACACGACGAAAGAGAGCATCATTATGACGAGTCGTTTGTTCATCGTTCCTCGTTTACGTTCGAAGTTGTGCTCAACATCCTGGTGGAAGACTTCTGCTTCTCATACGGTTCCTATTTCTTCACGCTGCGGAGGGTGAGACTGGAAACCAGAGCGGAGTGCGAGCAGAGTGTCCGATCACCTACATCCACAAGGATACTTCATCCTTTTTGAACCGCACTTCAACCTTGCCCAGCACGGATCTGCCTGTGCCAAGCGATTTGCGTCCACAGCACGGCCTATCCGCTCCCAGATGACGGCCCGGCTTGGCCCGTCCCGGAGACTAGGAATCTAACACTCGAAAACCCTGCAAAAAGAACCTCAGAAATGACCACAGTTTCGATCTAAAGACTTCTTGGGCGCTGGGAGATCTTACTCCATTTCAAATCTTCCCAAATCTATCAAGCAGAACCTGCCGTGACCCTTTCTGGTGGCTAACCCAGACTGTACGATGAGTGCCTGGAAACTCCTCCCCGGGATTCCAGCTCCCTTCGCCACCGCTGTTGGTGAACTTGTAATGGACCTCCGTACCCGGCGGAAGCTGAACCTCAAGCGTCCAGATACCATCCCCCCTCGTATCGCCGTGTGTGCCGTCATCAAACATCCGCACCTTGTTCGGAACCCAGTTGCCGAGGAGCTCGTGGCTGCCGACAACATAGACAGCCTTTCGAACGTACATATCCCGACAGTCGACCTGGAACACAACCGTCACCAGATCCTCCTGGCTTTGTGCCATCGTTTGCACAATCGCCTCTGTAAGTGCTGTTTCGCGAACGATCGGCCTGAACTGCCGGTCGGGCATTTTTCCTTTCGCAAGCCGGGCAAACTTGTAAATGTTCGTCAAGTGAGTGATGTATGCACGATCAAAGGGCTTGATGCCCGCAGGGGCCGACTGATCGGTTCCGTACCACCAGAACCAGTCCGAGCCTTCTGCGGCATACATCGATTCCCATGCTTTGAACACGTACCACGCCCGGCTCCCCTTCCTGGGCGATCGGGCGCTGGGATCAGGTTGAGCCAGCCCCGATCCCTCTAAGTCCGTTCTCGCTGTCAACAGATACTCCCATGCGCGGTTTTCCTCATCTTCGCCGATCCATGTGTCATAGTTGGCGTTGATCCATGATCCTGGCCAGAGTCGGTCAAGCTTCGGCAGCGTATCGACCGGATGGGAAGGCACTCCTCGCATCGGATTGCCGTTAAGGTATTCCGTCACCGTTGTTGTTATGACTTGCTTCGTCTCGTAGAGCCTGGAAAGTTTGCGGTACAGCGCGCGCTGGAATTCTCTTCCGTCGGCATCATACCGGTACCACTCCCAGGCGTTTTCCCCGTCGAGAATAACCGTGAGGAGCCGATCAGGCTCATCGTCGCGCGGGACATATCTCAGAACACCTCGGATGAAATCATCTGCGGCGTCTTCTCCCCCGTAATTTTTGTAAACGAAGCCGATTTTGTCCGACAGCTCGGTGTCCCTGAAGACGATCACAACAGAATCGTTGATACCATCCCCCGCAAGAACATATGGATAGTACTTCGGCATACCCGCCGGTTGAGATCGTGACAGGATCTTTTCGTCCGTCGCTATCCACCGGATACCGTGCTTCGCGAACACACCCACAATCTCGTGTGCCACTGCGCCCTCTGCCGGCCACATACCGGTTGGACAAACGCCAAAATGTTCCTTGAAGAATTCGACGGCCCTCGCTACCTGTGCCTCAGCATCCTGTGGAAAATGGTATCTCGGCGGCATCGGGTCACTGGGCTGGCATCGTTTCGCGAGCTCACTGTCATACACAAGCGGCAAGATTGGATGGTAGAACGGCGTGGTAATGAGTTCGACTTGTCCTTTGCCAGACTCGGGGCCGTACAGTATTTTCATGATCTTCTTGTGAATCGGCACAATTGCCGCCAGAGCTTTGTACGTTTCGGCAACAATCCTATTGCAGTCGTCTTCGGTGATCTCCTTTTTCAGCCTGTACGTCCCATCTGGCTCCTTTCGAACCAGATCTGTGAGGTCGACTGTGAGACCGGTTGCCAGTGTGGTCTTGCCTTCCAGAAATTCCAGGGAAAAACTCGCAAGGTAGAACCAGAACTTGATTTCCCGGAGCTCCTGTTCGGACATTGAAGCCGGACCCGAGTTCTTGCACTTGTCTTTCAGAGCCCTGTATTCCGGAAAACGGGAGATGTTGACCTCGCTGACTCCGAAAGCATTCCAGACATTCGTAAGCAGGAATTGAAGGTCAAGCACATCAAAGTCCCGAGTCTGTTTCAACGCCAGGTCGATCCAGGGATCGGTCTTTCCGCCGTACGTCGCAAAATACTTCCCGGCGTTGACACGATTGCGCTTCACATCAACGCACGGCTTAAGACGCTTGACGTAATACTCATTGAGCTGAAGCAGGAGCGATGAAGTGAGATTTACCGTGAAATGGACGTTGGGGAAGCCTTCGAGCACGGAAACCATATCATAGTAGTCTTTGGTTCCATGCGTGCGCACCCATGGTCCTTGCAGTTGGTCCGATTCGGGGTCGAGGTAAAGGGGTTGGTGCTGATGCCAGATGATATTGAGATAGAGCGTTTTCCCGGTTCGTGGATATTCGTCAGCCATAGTGCCTACGATTCGTTGTGATCACAAAGGTTAACGGTCTCCCGTCTTTAGTCACGCCTGCCCTTCGCGATTTCCGTTCAATATAAGGAGAGAAGAGCTAAAAAGGTATGTCCTCGACCGCTCGGCACTGTCCCATTTTCCTGCGCTGTCACGGTTCCCCGCCAAAAGATGCGGGGCGGGCCAGTCCCGCTGTACGGGATCCCTGCCTGACGGCAGGCAGGCCGAACAACGGGACCCGCCACGCGGCCTCGCGGGCACACCATAACACTCATAACGATTTGTTTTCGGCATCCAGCGTCACGAAATCCTGCCCGCCAATTTTTAGATTCGCATCTGGCAGGCGGGGGCTCGTGACCGCCGCAATGAAATTCAAATTAGGACACTACGATGGCGGACGGGCTGAGAACGCCTGTCTCTTGAAATCAAGATGTAGCGAGGAGCGGTTCGAGACTGTGGAGTTCGAGAGGTGCGAGTCACAGTGCAGATCTCGTTGGGCCGCAGTGAGCCCCAAGCGATATTCTTGCCCGCGAGAGTTCACATGCCGATCACCACATCGAAAGGAAGTTTCATCCGATCCGAATCGAGGGACGGAAGAATGATTCGCCCAGTCAGGGAGGGGAAATCCCAACCTTTCCGAGAGACAGTGGGGTTTTAGACCAAGAGCGTGTCATTCCCCCTAGACATCTGACTCTCCTCGTTGACGATTTCGTCAATGAATGTCCCAGTTCTGCCACGCGAGGTCTCGGTCAGTTTGACAGCCTGGAGGCTCCGGTTGGCGAGAGATTCCTCCAAGTCTTGAAAGATTGAGATAAAGCGTCATTCCTCCTCCAAATTACACACGCAGAGGCAGCAAAACGGTCCCGTGGTGATTCAGAACAGCCTGCGAGATTCAATCGCTCTCAGCGGCGCTTAGAAGCAACGGGGTCCGTGCAAATTCATAGGAAATTCAGTTGTTTTCCGAGCAGTGCGGGGAATTGTTCTGGAATTCTATCGTGACGATTCCCGCCCGTCTTCATTGGACAAACTCTCTCCCTATTGTCTGCAAGAGAGTCTCTTTCGCAGTCAGTCACGTGGGCTTCATTTTTAAGGGAGAAATCAAGTGTGAATCCAGAAAAACAAAAGCGCCGATGAACATTTCATCGGCGCTTTCGAAACACCTCAGAAATACGGGCTATTTCTTTATGCCCAACACAGCCTCTTTCGCGGCTTTGGCGACGCGGAATTTCACCACTGTTTTCGCTGGAATCTGAATCTGTTCGCCGGTCGCCGGATTTCGGCCTATTCTGGCCTTTCTCGCGACGAGGACGAGCTTTCCGATGCCGGGCAGTGTGAATGAATTCTGCGCCTCTCGATATGAGAGATGGGCCATTTCCTCCAGGATCGCCACTGCTGTCTTCTTCTTCAGCTCAAATTTGCTTGCAAGATGAGCAGCGATCTGGCTTTTTGACATTGGCTTTCCCATAAAAAATCCTCTCTGAAAATGTTATGAAGATAAAAAGGTTAATTAAAGTACACTCGAAACCAAAACCCGTAGCCCATTGCGCTGCATATCTCCTCTCGAATTCCCTAGCAAATATAAGGTTTTTATTTCGAATGTCAACAGAAAAATCAAAAATGTTCAATAATTACGGGCACTCTCTCAGCCGCGACGTGGTGGTTGCCGAGTAGTCCGCAACTCCTTAATGGGCAAGTAATTACAGCTTGACGATTTCGGCCAATAAAGACGGCGTGAATGCGATTTCACGAGCTGTTTCATTTGTTGAACATTTCGTCGGTCGCACCTTCCCCATTGTTCGCGCCACTGCCTTGGACAAAGGAACTCAGCGGAGTCGACAGTCAATCCAAAACGGATAAACTCGATCGTCGACTGAATGAAGACGACCGACAGAAAGGCGATGCGTGTCAATCGCTTATGAAGAAGCGATTGACACTCCGCGCGTTCACTGACATCTTCGCCTCACAACAATCATTCATGCGAATGTCGCTCCGATCCGTGAAACGGAGAAATTAGAAATTATCAGATTCGGCTTTTCAGAATTCCATGTCATAGCGTCAACTGTGAATGTGAACATGCCGAGCTTGACTCAAGCGTTGGCAACCGATCACGCGTCGTAACAATCTCTTAACATTTTTTTCGCTTGTGTTTTTAGTTTTTGTTAACTAGGTTTGCTGCGTTCACGTCAAGAGTTTCAGCGACGATCTGTCGCAGCACAATTCCCCTTGCATCTTGGAATTTCTTTCCAGGTCTGTCGATCCCTCTATGCGATTCCTTCTCGGTTTTGTTTCACCGACGAGTTGTTGCTTGTTCAGTTTCTCATTCCTTTCACATCACTCAATTTTTTTATGGAGGCAACTATGAAGCTAACCGTTACGAAATGGTTTGCCGTGGGACTGCTCGCCCTGCTCTGCCTTGGAAGCTCCTTCGTCCTCGCACAAGGTGTGACCACCGCCGCCATCAACGGCAAGGTTCTCACCGCAGCCGGGGAGTCGCTTCCGGGCGCAAATATTATCGCGGTTCACAACCCAACCGGAACAACCTACGGAACTGCATCCCGGGAAGATGGTCGATTCAACTTGCAGGGCCTTCGCGTGGGCGGCCCGTACACGATCACCGTTTCGTTTGTCGGATACAGGCAACAGAAACGTGAAGACGTGTTCCTTCAACTCAGTCAGAACCTCACAATCGACTTCTCACTCGTTGAGCAGGCCGTTGAGGTCAGCGGCGTGACCGTCGTCAGCGAGCGGAACGCCATTATGAGTTCCGGTCGCACCGGCGCAGCGATGAGCGTCAGCCGGGACCAGCTCGAAGCAATCCCGACAACCTCGCGCAACTTCGCCGACGCCATCAAGATGTCTCCGCTGTTCGTCGGCTACAATGCGGGAGGTCGGAACAGCAAGTTCAACAACATCCAGATTGACGGTGCTGTGTTCAACGACCTTTTTGGCCTTTCCGGCACCGGTCAACCGGGCGGCGGAATAGGCACATCCATCAGCCTAGATGCACTTCAGGAACTTCAGGTTGTTATCGCGCCCTTTGACGTCCGTCAGGGCGGTTTCACAGGTGGCGGGATCAACGCCATCACACGGAGTGGAACCAACAAGTTCACAGGATCCGCTTACTACTACGGACAAAACCAGGATTTCAGAGGCACCAGCCCCGACACACTCAAGTTGAAACTGGCCAACTATACTGACTACACC
>CAZTKU010000162.1:0-6519 GCA_964614245.1 uncultured Ignavibacteriaceae bacterium | reverse complement strand
AGCGGCAGGACATTTCCCTCATTTTTCAGAAGGACGATCGCCTCACGCGCCGCCTCGCGAGCGAGCGCGCGATGCGCGGGAGCATCATTGATCTCTGCGGCGGCCCGAGGATCCACATATGGTTTCTCGAACAATCCCAACCGGAACTTCGCGCGCAGGATGTTCTTGACGGCGTTGTCGACCGCGTTCATTGAGACCGACCCATCCTTCGCGGCTTCAAGCAGCGGGGCACCGTAGAAATAGATGTCAGGCAGCTCCATGTCGAGCCCTGCCTCGACGGCCTTGATCGCGGCTTCCTTCGGCGTGGCTGCAACAAAATGTTTGTTCATGATTCCTGCGACTGATCCATAATCGGACACAACGAAGCCTTTGAAGCCCCATTCTTTCCTGAGGACATCCGTCAGCAGCCACTTGTCGGCAGAACATGGCAGATCATTGGCGGCGTTGTAGGATGCCATCACAGACCACGCGTTACCTTCCTGAATGGCGGCTTTGAACGGCGGGAAATACACTTCTCGCAGCTCCCGTTCCGAGAAGAAGACCGGGTAGCTATCCCTTCCGCCGTCTCCCACATTCGCGACGAAGTGTTTCGGTGTCGTGATCACACCTTCGCCTTCGATGCTTTTGCAGAAGGCCACTGCCATGCGGGACTGAAGGTGCGGATCCTCGCCGTACGTCTCTTCAACGCGTCCCCAGCGCACATCGCGCGCCATGTTGACCACCGGCGAGAGAACCTGTCGAATCCCGCGGGAACGCGTTTCTTTTCCGATGACTGCAGCAACCTTTGTCATCAAATCCGTATCCCATGTCGCAGCCAACCCGATTGCTTGCGGGAAACTCGTCGCATTGTTTCCGACGAGCCCGTGAAGTGCCTCATCGTGAATAATCATGGGAATCCCCAGCCGCGTTTTCTCTACTGCGAGCTTCTGCATTTCATTTCCCTTCTCCGCCGCCTCCTTGGCAACGTATGACCTGAGCAGAGGACCCACACCGCCGAGACCGTTCACAGTGAGGTTCTTACCCCATTCGATCCTCCGCAGCGTGGATTGGAGCTGGGCGATCTTTTCTTCGACCGTCATCCTCGAGAGAAGATCATTGACACGTTCTTCGATCGGGGCTTTGGGATTTAGGTATTTTGGCTTTTGAGATTGAGAAAAAGATGGAAGCGTGTGACAGGAGACGACTACAAGTCCAGACGCAATCAGAGGACGAAAAAGAGATCTGGTTTTCATGAGTTGACTCCTCCTTTCAGAGGCCTCGTGGGAAGCAGTTGTCGTAAGCCTATGGTGTCCCGATGAACAGCGTAAGCAGTAAACGATCGTTGATCTGGGATGCTGCTCTTCACAGCTTCCTCAATCAAAAAGGATCAGAAACAGAGGCAGTGGCAGCAGAATGACATTCTGTCTCGGCCCAAGGTCTGTCCAGTTCTTTGTCACCATAATCGGTTGAGCCGAATGCTTGAATTTGCTCGTGAACTTTTGAAGTCCAGCGAAGTCGCTTGCCTTGATCTCGTTCCGATACTTGACTTCGACGGGCAGATACCTATGTGGACCGCTGTGAACAATAAAATCGACTTCACCGTGACGCTCCCGGTAGTAATCCATCTGAATCGTCCCACGCCACTTCTTCAGAGCAAGAAACACTTGGTTTTCCGCATAGAGACCCAACGTAGTTTCATCGGACAGCAGTGTCTCGTTCAAGCGGAGCACGGCATTTCGAAGCGCAAGATCGACCAGGTAGAACTTCATGAGCCCCTTTCGAATTCGCAGCGGAGCCGTTCGGAACTTAGAAAGCCTATACACTAGGTCCGTCATTTCCAACAACGGCAGATACTTCTCGATCTGTAACGCGCTAACATTTGTTTCCTTGGCGACAGATTGCACGTTGATCTCTCTGCCGGGCATCTCGAGAAGAGAGATGTAGAAGCGTTTAAGCAATTCCGGCTTTCGAAATTCTGCGGCAAGAATCAGATCTTCGTATATGACTTTCTTCACCTGATTATCATACAAGTATTCTTGCTTTGCAACCCACGTTGGCAGACTCCAGACCTCAGGAAACCCGCCTTCCAGAAAGTAGTGGCGAAGAAGTGCATCTAGATGCGAGCATAGCTCTGGGCTCGGAGTTGGTATCAAAACCTCCTCAGCCCTCACTGATGGATCTTCGGCAAACATCCCCTGTGCTGTTTTCCCAAGCTCATAGAAATCGCTTACCTCTCGGTGAAGCGTTGGATTTTCTTGAAGCGAATAGAGAACATATTCACGAAACGAAAATGGAAGTAGGTGTGAATCCTTCACACGTCCCATCAGACTCTCACGACTTCTCTTGAAAATCGGAGAAGACGCTGAACCGGAGATCACGACCTTGATCGGATATTTGAGATCATAGTACTTTTTAAGATAGAGTTCCCAGCGATCAAGGCGCTGTATCTCGTCAAGGAACAGGTATGTTGGCCCCTCGGACTTCTGCTTCAACACCATTCTCATAGCATGATCGATGAACTCATCGACTTTGACCCGGCGAGCCATCAAGACCGGGTCATCAAACGAGTAATAGATAAGCCGTTGCGGTGGAACACCTTGAGCCAAAAGCCCTCGGAGGAGTTGATACAGAAGGGTACTTTTCCCGATGCGACGGGGACCTGTTATCGAAAGGATCTGCGGAAGGGTCAGAAGCTCATCGGCCAATGTGTAAAAGATTGGACGGTGAAAGTCAGGAAGGTTACCAAAGCCGGACTTTGGATCACTCCACCACGGGTTGTAGGGGCGTAGAATTGCTTGTACCTCAATCACTTAGGTATCCTCTGCAAATTTGTGATGGTATAACATAGATAATTTGCAACCAATATGCAAGCCTTTGAATACCATAGAGTTCTGCGTGCACCTGTAACCGATTGAACCGGTTGAACCTCAGCTGGAAATTGAGAAAGGACTTATCCTCCCCCGTACTCCCTCGCCGCCTCCAACAACGCCAGATAGTTCTCGAACTTCACGTATTCCGGAATGCTGTTGCCGGATCCGACGCAGTACCCGCCGTTGTATCCAGCTTGTTCGATATTGAGCTTCACTTGCTCGCGGATTTCCGCCGGCGTACCCCTCGCGAGAAGATCAACATCCACGTTCCCGATGAGACACAACCTGTCACCATAGCGCTGTTTCACTTCGGCAATGTCCATCGCTTTTGGCTCGATCGGATGAATCGCTTCGACCCCGCACGCAACGATGTCCTCAAACACGTCCCAGAGCACCCCATCCGAGTGGTATAACAATGGCTTGCCCGATCCCTTCGCGAGATCACCGATCCTTTTTAGCCATGGGAAGAAATACTGGTGCAATGCCTCGGGAGACACCAGTAGACCTTGCGTGAATGCAATGTCGTCGCTATACCAGATGACATCGACAGCCTCGCATTGGGCAAAGTACTCGAACATGCTGAGAACGAGCTCACCAAGCTTATTGTTGAGCGCGCGAACCAGTTCCGGATTCTCGTACAGCGCGAGCGAGAACGTTTCGAATCCCATCATCTCCCAGGTCATCGTGAAGATGTCGCCGTACTGTCCAATGACGCCCATCCCCTTGGGTAACTGACATCTTACTTGTTCAAATTTCCCATAATCAAAATCACTCTTCGAAGGGAACTGATAGCGCTCCAAATCCTCAAGAGTAACGATCACCCCCCTGTTCTCTGACGCCCACTTGCGAAAGAGTGTCCCATCTTCGTTGAACGTGAGGTTGTCCTCAACTCCGATCTTGGCAGGATTGAAATCCGCTGCCGGCTGCAGCTTGATGTAATCATAGCCCGCCTTCTGCCAGAACTCGATGTCGTCTGCGAGCGTCAAGACTTCTCTGCCGATAAGCCGGGCCTTGATCTTTGGGTGCACACCCAGCTCCACAAACGGCACATGGCGGCCTTTGCCTCGCTTGAGAGTGAGTTTGAGCTGTTCAATATCGGGTCTCACGGACGCACCGGTCTATCGTTCTTCAATCAGATTCACTTCACGCCATCGGCCCGACTTCTCAATGCGGATAGTCTTGAACTCTAATCGCGTGAACGAGAGCTTCGCAGCCACCTTCGGCTTCTCCATCTTGAGCTCCGCTGTCGAGGCCGTACCGGTCGTTTCGTGCAGTCGCAGAACAAGCGCCTTTCCGTCCCACGATCGTTTGCAGGCCGTCACTCTGATGTTCGACGGTTGGAGAGAAAGGAACTCAGCGGGCGATTGACTCTCTTCACCGATGGGCAAATGCGCATACACAATGGGCGGAGCACTCAGCCAATCGGCTAGTCCGGAGAGCGAAGTGCGGACCGTATCGGCATCCCCGGCGGTAATCAGCAGCCGAACATCGTGAACACCTTGATCCATATACTTGCGAACCGGCCTCTCACCAAGTTCCAGTCCCTTATCGTGGCAATACGCAGAGCTGCGGAGCACCGAGAGCCGGATCTCGCCGTCCTTGAAGTCCAACCCATGCTGCCCACTGTTGATGAGAGCGAATCCGGTATGGCGCCCGGTGAGCGCCCCCTCAAGGAAGCACCACCGCCCGTGCACGTGCTCTTGCCCGTCGGCAGGTCGATAGATTGCGCCCCCAGGCACTTCACACAACACGCGGTCGTCCTTGAATACCGTTGGTATGGAAAGCTTCAGACGCCTGCGCACCTCAGCCCAGTGGATACGCAGGTGAAATTCCAGCACAGGCCAGTCCGCGTAGACAATTGTACGCAGGACGATCTTGCTCTTGCCGTGCAGAAGAACCGACTCAGAGATCTTCCGGATCGGGCCGTTGCTCAAGACGCATACTCTCTTCGGTTGGAGTTCAAAGCGACCGACCACGTTTCGGTAGCTCCAGCGGTCTGCTCCCCAGGAGTCACCGTCATCCTCAACTACGAGAGGTTGAAGCAGGTGGCCTGCGAGGCATTCGGTTCCCTCCCCGCCGTCCAGGCTATGGATGAGCCCTCTTTCCAAGTCGACCTTGTGTCGGATAGCCGGCTCCGTCCCCACCACCTTTTTCTTTCCCTCATGAGCCCTCACCTCGTATTGAACGGCCCCAAAACCGGGCAGCTTTGCCACAAAGCTGATCTTTTTCCTCCAGTTGAACGGGAGCAGTGATTCCGGCTGCTCTTCCTGGCAAGGGATTTCAGTTCCCTCCAGCGAGTACAACCTCAGGTGCCACTCCCCTGTCCACTTCGGACGAAGGTCGGTCATGCATTCCAGTTCAACAGGGATCTTGGAGCACGACGCATTCGTATTCCAGGTGCTGACCGGAATGTAGAGCTTTCGCGGCTTCCCGCTGTTGAAGGCACTCGCTGCTGACAATCGCAGGCGACGAACGGTTTCGGAGACGCGCCCGTACTGGTCCAGCGCATCTTGTTCCGCGGGCTCGACGCATGACCCAGCAAGAATATCGTGGAAGTCGTTGAACATGTGATCGCGCCACGCCTCTTCGAGTTCAGCGGCCGGATAGTCTGCCTTCCGGCTCCACCACGACCATGCGCAAAGCGATTCAGCTTGCACGAGCTCGCCGAGGCTTCTTTGCGCCCGCCGTTTGAGCCGCGACAGGGATGTATAACAGCCAGTGAACACACGCTGGAGGTCACCGTCGACGAGAGGGGCGGTCTTCGCATGCTTCCTAAGAGCCTTGTACAGTCCCTCAGGCGTGCTGTGCAGGATTCTGACACGCCGTTCTTTTTCTATAAACGAATCAATCATCGCCAGCGCATCTCGTGTCGCTCCACCTCCGTGGTTACCGATTCCCCAGAATACCGGCACGTCGCGATTTAGCTTGAGCGCGAGCTCTGCGCCCTCCTGCAGCTTCTGATCAATGTTATCGTATTCGCTGTGGTAGAAGCCGACATCAATTCGGCATGAAAGGATCTCCGAGCCGTCAACGCCTCGCCAGCGATAGAGATCGGAGGGCAACTTCAGGTCAGGGTGTTGCGGACGCATGTGGATGTACATTTTGTAGCCTGCCTGCTTGAGTACTTGCGGCAGACCGCCCGTATGGCCGAACGAGTCAAAATTGTACGCTACCCTCGGCGCTGCATCGAAGTGTTCTCTGAAAAACCTTCTCCCTTCCGCAATCTGCCGGATGAGCGATTCGATTCCGGGCATGTTGACATCAGGCTGAAGGTACCAACCCCCACTGATGCACCAGCGACCTTTTTTCACGAGCTTCTGAATTTCTTTGAACAATGAGCGCTCGTAACGCTGTACCCACTGGTAAAGAATTGCCTCATTGTGGTTGAAGATCAGCTGGTCGTGTTCGTTAAGAAGTTGAACTGCGTTGCCGAAGGTCGAAAGAGCTTCCGCACACCCCTCTTCCCATCTCCACTGCCAGACAGGATCGAGGTGGGCGTTGCAGATGAGGTGGACAGTGGGTCTGATCATAGCATTCTCCAGGGAGATCCCTGAGTTCTACTCTCGCTCATTCGATCGGAAGTCGGACATCCTGATCAGGTTTCCGCAAATTTGTGCACCAGAGCACGGATGAACTCTGGGGTGGTGCCGCAGCAACCTCCGATGAATTG